>JASMLZ010000070.1 GCA_030748435.1 Gammaproteobacteria bacterium
GGGAGACACTTTCGGCTGCCGCAAAGCGGTATTGTTGCACAAATGCCACACTTAGACCCATACCGTAACAGGCTAAACAATACACCCAGAAGTGGCTTGATGCTATGGCCCAGGCTCCTAGCAAAGCGGCGCCACTGGCAAAGATGGCAGCGCTGATAAAGCCAAAGCGTCGCCCATGGGTACTCATCAACATGGCGGCTGGTATAGTACCGCTGGTGACGCCAACAATCATAAGGGCAACAGGCAGGGTGGCTAATACCGGTGATGGGGCTAATAAGGAGCCGATAATACCGCCCAAAAAAATGGTGACATTGGTGCCGGTAAAGGCAAACACCTGTGCTAAACAAAGCAGCCAGACATTGCGAGGGAAATAGGAAAATAGCATTGCCAGCCTGCAGGTTTAACACAAAGCTGACATAGTAACTGATATAAGCATCAATTGCCCAGATTTGTTGGCACCATGGCAACTGCAGTGAGACTGGTTTGCAGTATTGTACCCGATGATTTTTCATGTTAGTTTGAAACGAATGTTTTAAACGTTCCCAATAAATAGGACAAACAATTGAAAAAAGCGACTGTCGAACGCATTCTCGATGCTGCTGAAGTGGAGTTTGGTGCGCATGGTTTTGTGGAAACCTCACTGCGTACTATCACTGGCAAGGCCGGTGTTAATCTGGCTGCTGTAAACTATCATTTTGGCTCTAAAAAAGGTCTGATTCAGGCTGTAACGGATCGTTTTTTTGAGCCTCTTACTGTGGGTTTGCAAGCACACTTGCAAGAGCTTGCAAAAGCAGAAATCAGTCACCACGATGCCCTTGTTCAGATATACCGGGGTTTGCTGCTTGAGGCGTTACGTATTGCCCAGGGGAACCCTGCTCGATTAGTGTTATTTGCGCGTCTGGTCAACTCGGCCTATAACCAATCCCAAGGCCATCTGCGCAAACACCTGACTCACCAGTATGCGCCGGTATTTATGCTGTTTATTCAGGCGATGAGGGAGCATATGCCAAGCATGGATCACGAGCAGTTTTTTTGGCGCTTTCATCAGTTGATGGGCATGATGGTGTTTACCTTGTCAAATAGTGAGGCCTTAACGGCTATTTGCGCTGCCGAATATGCTCAGCAGCGCGGTTTGCCAGAAATTGTACAACAACTGATTGCCACCCTGGTGGCTGCCGCTGAAGCACCTGTGGTTGCCATTGAGAAACTGGCTTAAGGAGACACTAGCCTATGTTAAAAGAATTAATACCACTGCTGGAAAGTATTGATGGTAGCCAATTGTTGTTGCTTAAGATTGTCTTATTACTGGCCTTGGTGATTGTTGCGCAATGGAGTACCGGGCGTTGGATGTACCGCTTTGCCCGCAGCCAACAGCCGTCTGATCTGAAATTATTACAGGCAGCGCGCAGACCTTTGCTGGCCGGTATGTGGTTGCTTGGCTTCACCTGGGTTGGTGAGGTGGTGGGCAGCACATATGCTGCTTGGTCTACGGCTTTTTGGGGTAATATACGAGAACCTGTGTTGGTTATTCTATTAGCCTGGTTTGTGCTGCGTTTGATTACGGTTTTGCAAGCTGTACTGGTGCGCCCGTCCAGTGGTCGTTTGGCTTGGGATGCAGCCACCGCCGAGGCGGTGGGCAAGGTATTGAAAATTGTGGTGGTCATTAGTGCTATCTTGATACTGATGCAGTTATTTGGTCTTTCTGTGTCTGGTGTACTGGCGTTTGGTGGTGTTGGTGGTATCGCCATTGGCTTTGCTGCCAAGGATATGCTGGCCAATTTTTTTGGTGGTTTGATGATCTATATGGACAGGCAGTTTGCTGTGGGTGACTGGATTCGCTCCCCTGATAAGGAAATAGAAGGCACTGTTGAACATATTGGTTGGCGGGTGACACGTATTCGCACCTTTGATAATCGGCCTTTGTATGTACCCAATGCTACCTTTGCCAATATTGCTGTGGAAAACCCTTCGCGCATGAGCAACCGCCGCTTTTATGAGACTTTTGGCTTGCGTTATGAAGATCGTGCTCAAGCAGATATCATTGTGGCTGATATTAAAAATATGCTGCTTGCGCATCCAGCTATTGATACCAGCCAAACGTTAATGGTTAATCTTAATCAGTTTAATCAGCATAGTGTTGATTTTTTTGTCTATTGTTTTACCAAAACTACTGTCTGGACGGAGTTTCACGTGATTAAACAGGAATTGTTGCAAGCTATTGCTGAACTGGTAGAGCAACATGGTGCTGAGTTTGCCTTTCCTACACAAACTTTGTTTATGCAAACGCCAGAAGCGGTTAAAAATCATGCCGGATAACCATTATATTTTTGGTTATGGCAGTCTGATCAATAGTGATAGTCGCCGTGTTACTGGTATAGCTGGTGCGTCCATTCCCGTGCGAGTCAATGGTCTGCAAAGGTATTGGGTCAGTTTTGCCGGGGTGGATATGCGCGCTGTTGGAGTTAGGCCAATGCCCAATAGTCATTGCAATGGTGTACTGTTTGACGTGCCAGCCAGCGAATTGGACAAATTCGATTTGCGCGAGCGGGGCTATGTGCGTCAGGCCCTATCACATAACCAGATAGACTACTTGCAAGGGCATATGGGTGCACTAAATACAGCCCAGCCAGTGTGGGTCTATATATATCCAAATGACCCTTTTAAAGCCCAGTTTAGTCCCATTTCTCAGGCTTATCTGGATGTTATCTTGTTGGGTTGTGTGGAAGTTGGTGAAGGCTTTGCCAGGGAGTTTTTGCAGTCCACCCATTTATGGCAGGACTGGCATAATGATCGTTTACAACCACGCTATCCGCGGGCCATAGAGCACAACCAACATAGCTATCTTGATGGCTTGATAAATACACTACGCAGTGAGCTGGTAAATCGCTACTAATATAACCCTCGCCATTGCGGGGCCAGTGGGTTCGGGACAATCTCTTAATGACCGAGTCTTAGTCACTTTCTGGTTTTGGTAAAGGGCCTACTTGAGGCGTGTAAGGGTCAAAGCGCACCAATAAAATCAGTTTTGGGTGATCAAGGTAATGCAGTTCTTTACTGCGCATTTTGCGCTGTTGTTGCATGCTGTAGCGCTGACTTATTTGTGCTTGTTGATAAGGAATGCTGATAAATTGGCTGGCGTTGTTACTGGTTGGGTTGGGGTTGGTGATAAATTGGTTTAAATGTAATTGGGTATGCAGATGCAGAAAGCGGCCCATACTGACACCAATAGCGCCTTCCAACTGGTGATGTCCATGCTGTTCTTTACCACCGTTGATCTGTAACCAGACCACAGGCTTTTGTTTGGCTAGGGCTAGTGGCCAGGCCTCATGAAACAGAATTTGGTATTCTGCAGAACCCTGTAGCCGTTGTTTGACACCAGTTAGCCTATGCTGGCTGGCTGGTAAGCGGGTGTAGGCCTGATTGCCGATACTGGGGTAGTCTTTTAATTGTTTACTGGCCGCTACTGGTGCCGCCAGCGTGGTTGGGTGTTGTTCCTCATCCAGAGCCGTATCTAGGCGTTCGGCAATAATTACTTCCGCTTGATACCAGCGTTTTTCTGCTGCCATACTGGAGTTAGTAAACAAGATAGCAGAGACCAGGGCACACACACAAACCTGACCCAAGTTGATACCGGTCAGGCCAACCTTGGTGGCTATATATGCTAGCTGAGGGTACATTGGAAATGTTGATCGCATCACTTAACCAATAGTTTTAACAAGTCTTCAACCCGTTGAAAACGGGTTTCGTAATGTTCCATAGGAACTGTAAAGCGTAACCGATTACTGCCTTCAAGTTTAAATTGCTTGGGCTGAGTTTGCACTAGTTTCACCAACGCCATTGGCTCAATTTGGGTATGCTTGTCAAACTGCAATAGTCCGTTACCGGTCGAGGCCTCAATTTTATTGATGCCAATCTTCTGTGCCCGCAGTTTTAAGCGGGTTTGGCGGAACAGGTGTTTGATTGGCTCTGGCAATAACCCAAAGCGGTCAATCATTTCTACCTGGAGTTCTTTAAGGTCAGCATTATCCTGAGCATTGGCTATACGTTGGTACATGATCAGGCGATTATGAACATCAGGTAGATAGCTGGCAGGGATCACTGCCGGAAGGTGAAGGTTAACCTCGGTACCACGTTGCAGGGGCTGGTCTAAATTGGGTTGTTCACCTTTTTGCATGGCGTCAACAGTGGCGTTAAGCATTTCCATATACAGACTGTAACCGATACCCTGCATCTGACCACTTTGTTCTTCACCCAGTAACTCACCTGCACCACGTATTTCCAGATCGTGACTGGCTAAGGTGAACCCGGCTCCCAAGTCAGTGGTGGCGGCAATAGCTTCCAGACGATGAGTGGCATCTTTGCTTAATACTTTGGGGTGGGGAGTAAGCAGATAGGCATAGGCCTGATGGTGTGAGCGACCGACTCGCCCGCGTAATTGATGCAGTTGGGCAAGGCCGAACTTATCAGCGCGATCGATGATGATGGTATTGGCACTGGGTATATCAATACCCGTTTCGATAATGGTGGAACAAACCAGAACATTGGCGCGGCGATGATAGAAATCACTCATTACCTGTTCCAGTTGACGTTCGCGCATTTGACCATGGGCCACGGCGACGCGTGCCTCGGGTACTAGTTCACGAATCCGTTCAGCGGCTGTATTGATGGTGCTGACATCATTATGCAGATAGTAAACCTGCCCACCGCGCAACAATTCACGCAACATGGCTTCTTTGACCAGTTTGCCTTCATGCTGGCGCACAAATGTCTTAAGGGAGATAAGTTTGGCTGGTGGTGAGGCAATAATGGATAAATCCCGCATACCCGACATGGACATATTTAGGGTACGGGGTATAGGGGTTGCCGTCAGGGTGAGAATATCGACCTCGGCGCGCAGTTTTTTAAAGGCTTCTTTTTGTTGCACCCCAAAGCGATGTTCTTCGTCAATAATCAGTAGTCCCAGACGCTTAAAATTTAATTTACCCTGAATAATTTTATGGGTGCCAACCAAAATATCCATACTGCCATCGGATAATTGCTGGGCTATATGGGTTTGTTGCTTGGTGGTTTGAAAACGTGACATAACGGCCACATTGACTGGCCAGTCTGCAAAGCGATCGCGCAGGGTCTCGTAGTGCTGTTGTGCAAGCAGTGTGGTTGGTACCAGAATGGCAACCTGCTTGCCGCCGGTGGCAGCGATAAAGGCGGCTCGCATAGCGACTTCAGTTTTACCAAAGCCTACATCACCACACACCAGCCGATCCATAGGCTGGTCGGCCAGCATATCTTTAATAACAGCAGCAATAGCCTGTTCCTGATCTGGCGTTTCTTCAAATGGGAAGGCCGCAGCGAAGGCCTCATAGCTGTCATCAGGGCGCGGGTAGGCGAAACCATCGCGGGCGGCCCGCAGGGCATAAATATGCAGCAACTCGGCCGCTGTATCCTTGATTTTTTCAGCTGCTTTACGTTTGGCTTTTTGCCATTGTTCCGACCCCAGCCTGTGCAGTGGTGGCTTGTCGCCGCCACCGGTATAGCGGCTAAGTAGTTGTAAGCTGGCAACGGGTACGTACAAGGTGGCAGCATCGGCGTATTCGAGCACCAAAAATTCATTTTCCTTACCGTCTACCGATAAGGCTTTAAGTCCCAGATAGCGCCCAACCCCATGGTCATGGTGTACTACCGGGTTGCCTATAGTGAGTTCCGCCAGATCTCGAATGGCGATATCTGAGGTGGCTGTTGCTTTGCTGCGGCGCCGGCGCTGGAGAACTTTTTGACCAAAAATTTGCGCTTCACTAAGCAGGCATAAACGGCCTTGAGGGAAATTAAGACCGCGTTCCAGTGGCGCTACACAAATGGCAAAGTGACAATCCGAGTGACTGAATTCTTGCCATGATGCTACTGTCGTCGGTGGTTTGGGTAATGGCTTGAATAGTTCTAGCAAGGCCTCACGACGGCCCGCAGATTCAGCACAAACCAGCACTCTGGTTTGGGTTTGCAAAAGACTTTCCAGGGCGACCAGAGGTTTGGCCAATTTATTGTTGATGGCAACTTCCGGCAAGCTGGCAAAGCCCAGATTGGTTTCCCCTCGACTGGCTTGCGGGGGGTTAAAAGCAGCTGCCTGCAGGTGAATATTAGGGTGCTGTTTGAGTAGACTAAACAGTTGCTCAGCACTTAGGAATAGGTGCTGTGGGGGCAGTAATGGGCGCTCTACATCGTGACTATAGTCATCGTAACGTTGCCTGACATCCTGCCAAAAGTGCTCAATAGCCTTGCTCAGGTCGCCAACGCGCACAATATTTATACTGGCTGGCAGATAGTCAAGCAGAGTTGCCATCTGTAAGTTATAGAACAAAGGTATATAGTATTCGATACCGGCCGGGACCAAACCCTGAGTGATATCCTGATAAATAGGGCAACTACTGGAGTCCACCTCAAAATTAGCATTAAAAGCCTGCCGAAATTGACTGATAGCCGACTCGGTAAGAGGGAATTCACGAGCTGGCAGTAAATGAAATTCCTGAATAATATCGGTGGTGCGTTGGCTGTCTGGGTCAAAGTGGCGCAGGCTCTCTATTTGCTCATCAAACAGTTCTATGCGCAAGGGGGCATGGCTGCCCATGGCGTAAAGATCAATCAGACTGCCGCGTACGGCATATTCACCAGCCTGAAAGACGGTTTCTGTGTATTGATAACCGGCTTGGTCAAGACGCTGACGGAAGGTCTCCAGAGCAAGGGGTTGATCTACCTTTAAGGCAAAGCTGGTAGCGGCTAAATAACTGGTGGGTGCCAAACGGTGTAAGAGCGTAGCAATAGGTACCAGAATAATACCCTGCGTAATGGTGCCGATAGCATTGAGAGTTTTTATGCGCTCCGAAACAATATCGGGGTGGGCAGAAAAACTATCGTATGGCAGAATTTCCCAGTCAGGCAACATATGTACCTGAACATCACTGGCGGCAAGAAAAAATTGCAACTCGGCTTTTAAGTTTAAGGCGGTGTCTGTATTGTTCACCAGTACCAGTAAAGGGGTGTCAGCGGTTTGTGCTGCTTCGGCAATGGCCAGTGCACTAGCTGCTTCAGGACACTGCCCCCAATATCGATGTTGGGCGTTAGCTGGAGGTGAGAGTTCAATTAACACGTTAGTATGACTTGCTTCAGGTGGGTGAATATAGAACCCGCTATTGTAGTTTTTTCATACCAGCTTTGCACCTTTGATAAGCATGTTTTATGGCATTATATTAATAGAGAGCTTGGCACGATGGTTATTTTGTCTTGTGACAGCGTTAAAAATGTACGCCATCAGTCAGCATATATAAACGCCTTCTTTGCCTGCGCTTTTGCCTTCTTACGGAACAAGATTTTGGCTCGCGCCAAACTCTCTGATAAATTTCAGCAAGCACAGTGGGTGTTGGTGTTATATATCGACGCAAAAGCACTGATGGAGTTTGATTGCCGGTCGTTAATAAACCCTGATTATGACCAAGATTAGTTGCACTTTGATTGCACGCAGGCCAGCAATTTAGGATAATAGCCCTCCCACAACATTAAGGTAGGCGATACTTCTGAATCGGTGTTGGAAGTGACCTTACCGCAACAAAGGAAATCCATTGTGAGCCAAGAACAAGTTTTTTCTGACTGGAAAGACCGCGAAGCTCTGGCCGAAGCCATGATCCCCATGATTGGTAAGGTTTATCGTGAGGCGAATGTCGAAGTGTCGGTGTACGGACGTAACGTCGTTAATCGCTCTGTGATCAGCATTCTAAAATCTCATCGCGCCGCGCGTCAGGTAGAAAAGAATGAAGTATCTGTGCATGATACCTATCCGGTTGTTGTTGCCATGCAAAACCTCAACCTTGCCAATGTGCATGTTGATATAGGTAAGCTGGCTACCGGTTTTCAGTCCTATGGTGGAGACATGTCTCTGCAAGAATATGTGGCTCAGGAACTCGAGGATGCGGTAAACGCCAATAGCAACAAAACCCAGACGGATATAGTGCTGTATGGTTTTGGCCGTATTGGTCGCTTGTTGGCCCGTTTGCTGATAGACAAAACCGGTGGTGGTCAAAGCCTGCGCCTGCGCGCTATCGTCGTCCGCAAGGGCAGTGATAATGATCTGCAAAAGCGAGCCAGTTTATTGCGTCGTGACTCAGTACACAGTAACTTTCAGGGCACCATCACGGTGGATGAAGAAAACAGCGCTATCATCGCCAATGGTAATGTTATCAAGGTGATCTATGCTTCTGCTCCGGATACCATCGATTATACCGACTATGGCATTAGCAATGCCGTGATTATTGACAACACCGGTAAATGGCGTGATGAAGATGGGCTATCTTTGCACTTGCGAGCTAATGGCGCTAGCAAGGTGATGCTTACTGCTCCGGGTAAGGGCATCAAAAATATTGTTATGGGTGTTAACCAAAAAGATATTGAAGATACCGATACCATATTGTCTGCCGCTTCCTGCACAACCAATGCTATTACGCCTGTATTAAAAGCCTTGCACGACAAGTATGGCGTGGCCAATGGGCACGTAGAAACTGTTCATGCATATACCAATGACCAGAACCTGATTGACAATTATCACAAAGGTGATCGCCGTGGTCGTGCTGCTGGTTTGAATATGGTGTTGACCGAGACCGGTGCCGCCAAAGCTGTTTCCAAGGCTTTGCCTGAACTTGAGGGTAAATTAACGGGTAATGCTATCCGGGTGCCAACGCCAAATGTATCCATGGCGATTCTGAACCTGAATCTGGAACAGGAAGTGCAACGTGATGAGTTGAATGATTACCTGCGTAATATGGCGATTCATTCTGATTTGCAAAAACAGATTGATTTTACTACTTCTCGGGAAGCTGTATCCAGTGACTTTGTTGGTTCGCGAGCGGCGGGGGTAGTCGATGGTCTGGCGACCATTGCCAGTGGTGGCAAGAGTTGTGTTGTGTACGTCTGGTATGACAATGAGTACGGCTATTCTTGTCAGGTTGTGCGTATGTTGCAGCATGTTACCAAAACGGCACTGCCAGCCTTTCCCAAGGAGCCTGTGTAAAATCTGTTACTAGTAACGCGGCATTTTCTTGCAATACGCACTCGCGGCAAGAGATTGCAGCGTTACGCTAGTAAAGACGCGGTCAAGTGCTCCCAATAACGGATTTATAAAGGCCTTATTAAAGGCCTTTTTTACACCCCTTAAATAACCCCCAAAGCCAGACTGACGGTCATTAGCTGACCCAGTTCGTAGCAGTCCTGATTAAAATCATCCTGCCAATCACCCCGGCATAGGAGTCTCTTCTGGGCTATACGCCAGCGTAAACCGCTGCAGATAGACTCTACGGCACGGGTACAACCCGTGCCATCCAAACCAGCCCTTACCACCAGTGCATAAGGCAGGCCCTGAGTGGCTTCTATAACATCATAGTAGGTGCGATCAAACAGGTCTTTGGTGGCGCCGGCCATATAACCAAGGTTTTCCGTGGTGAGCAATATTAGGGCATCGGCTGCCAAAATATCTTTTGCATGGCACTTTGCCGGGCTTAGCTGTCGAATCCCGACTTGTGTTTCTTTAGCATCCTTAGCACCAGCCAGTAAATGCTGCGCCATGCACTGGGTGTTGACGGAGGGCGTATGGCTGATGATCAGTAACTGTTTGCTGTGTGGCATAAACTATTGTGTCATTGTCATGTAAGGGTTGCAATAAGGCCCATTATTGCGCGGGCCATAGGGCCATATTGTAAAGACAAAAAAAGGAGCCGTCAGGCTCCTTGTTCAGCAATGCTTGGCAAACAGTGCCTATAGTTCGTTTTCCAGTTCTGGTATAGCATCAAACAGATCAGCAACCAGACCATAGTCGGCAACCTGGAAAATAGGTGCTTCGCTGTCTTTGTTGATCGCTACAATGACCTTGGAGTCCTTCATGCCAGCCAAATGCTGAATAGCGCCGGAGATGCCCACGGCAATATACAGATCAGGTGCGATAACCTTACCGGTTTGACCAACCTGATAATCATTGGGAACAAAGCCTGCGTCAACAGCAGCTCGGGATGCACCAACAGCAGCACCAAGCTTGTCTGCTACGCGCTCCAGCATAGGGAAGTTTTCCCCACTTTGCATCCCGCGCCCGCCAGAAACAACCACAGACGCAGAGGCTAGTTCTACACGATCAGATTCAGAAGCAGACAGCCCAACATAACGGGACTTGTCAGTGTCGGCAGCGGCGGTTACCGCTTCTACTGCAGCCGATCCGCCGTTGGCACTGGCAGCATCGAACTTGGTGGTACGCACGGTAATTAGCTTGATGCTATCTGCTGATTGTACTTTGGCCAGGGCATTACCCGCATAGATTGGACGCTCGAAAGTATCGGCGGCAATAACCGCACTAATCTCAGAGATTTGGCTAACATCCAGTAGGGCAGCTGCGCGGGGCATAAAGTTTTTACCAAACGTCGTGGCAGGCGCCATTACATGGCTATAGTCAGCTGCTAGGCTAACCACAAGGTCGGCCATATTTTCAGCCAGTTGGCCGGCCAAAGATGCATCATCAGCTACGCGTATGCGGCTGACGCCAGCAATGCTGGCAGCTGCTTGGGCTGCGGCTGCGCAATCTTGGCCAGCAATAAGTACATCAATATCGCCACCAACTTGCTGGGCAGCAGTGATGGTATGTAAAGTGGAACCAACCAGGGCGCCATTTTCGTGTTCTGCAATTACTAATACAGTCATAACTTGCTCCCTTAGATAACCTTGGCTTCGTGCTTTAGCTTACTAACCAATTCGGCTACAGATTCTACCAATACACCGGCCGCACGAGCAGGTGGTTCAGTCACTTCCAAAGTAGTCATACGATTGGCGGTGTCCAGACCCAAATCTGCCAGATCTTTTTTATCCAGCGGCTTGCGCTTGGCTTTCATGACGTTGGGCAGAGAAGCATAGCGTGGTTCGTTCAAACGCAGGTCAACGGTTACCACCGCAGGCAGGTTAACATCGATAGTTTCCAAACCGCCATCTACTTCACGGGTTACCTTGGCGGTGTCGCCATTAAGTTCCAACTTGGAGGCGAAGGTGGCTTGTGGCCAATCCAGCAGAGCTGAAAGCATTTGCCCGGTCTGGTTACAGTCATCGTCAATCGCCTGCTTGCCAACCAGAATCAGATCAGGCTGTTCTGCTTCCACAATAGCTTTGAACACCTTGGCGATAGCCAGTGGTTCTAATGTTTCTTCTGTGTGTACTAAAATAGCCCGATCGGCGCCTAATGCCAGAGCATTGCGTAGTGTTTCTTCAGCTTTGGCTGGGCCAACGGATAGGGCGATAATTTCTTCTGCAGTGCCAGCTTCCTTTAAACGGATGGCTTCTTCAACGGCATTTTCGCAGAAGGGATTCATAGTCATTTTGGCATTCGTCAGGTCGATACCGGTGCGATCCGCATTCACACGGGCTTTCACCTGTGGGTCCAGGACGCGCTTAACGCCAACTAGTACTTTCATGGACGTAATCTCATTTACTTGGTTAGAAAACTGATTAGTTATTTCAATATTGATAAAACTAACCCTGTATATCGGGCAACGAGCTTGAAAACCTGTTGCCTCTATAAAAACTGCCTAATTATGCTGCGTTATAACCTGTTACTCAAATCACTTTTTCTTATCCTTGGATAAGAATAATTCTATTATTGATATCATAGTTCGAGCGCAGCACATTATGACGATAATTACTTAGGCACGCAATTTTTCATTGTTTGAGTCGTAAGGTGACTCATCGACCACAGTAGCCTTATATAGCTCGCCCAGGATTTCAATTTCCAGCTCGGTGCCTGTTGTTGCCAGTTCTGGGGCAACCATACCCAAAGCCAGAGATTTGTTCACGCGCCAACCGAAGCCGCCAGAGGTGACTCGGCCAACCAATTCACCAGCTTGGTAAATGGCTTCTGAACCACGCGCATCAGCATCGGTTGTACCATGTACTTGCATGGTTACAAAGGCATTCTTGGCGCCATTTTTCTGGCTTTCCAGAAGGGCTTCCTTACCAATAAAGTCTTGTTCTTTATCAAGCCTGACAAAGCGATCCAGAGCTGACTCAAGGGCAGAATATTCAATCGACATTTCCCGTGGTATCAGACGGTATGATTTTTCCAGACGCATACAGTCCATAGCACGGATACCGAAGGGCTTGATGTTGAATTCAGCACCGGCTTTCATAAGCTCATCGAAAATATAGTTCTGCATTTCGATCGGGTGGTGTAGTTCCCAGCCAAGTTCACCAACAAAGTTGACGCGCAGGGCCTCGGCTGTTGCATAACCGACGTTGATCTTCTTGCCGGTGAGCCATTTGAAGCTATCGTTAGATAGATCGGTATCAGTCAATTTCTGTAGTAGTTGACGTGATTTGGGTCCAGCCAGAACCAATACCCCGGTTTGCGTAGTGACACGCTGCACATCCACACTGCCATCGGTTGGCTTGAGCTTAAACAGATAATCATGGTCATGGGTTTCAAAGGCCCCGGCTGATACCAGGTAGTAGCTTTGTGGGCCCGTTTTGTAAACCGTAAATTCGGCGCGCACACCGCCATTTTTATTCAGCATATGTACCAAAGAGATACGACCAATGGTCTTGGGCATCTTATTGGCAAAAATAGATTCCAGCCAGGCTTCTGCGCCCGGGCCTTTGACTGTGGCCTTGGCAAATGCAGACATATCAAGCAGGCCTACATGCTCTGCTACATGCTTACATTCGTTACCCACAAACTCATGGTAGTTGGAGCGGCGGAAAGAGTTTTTCTCAACGATGCGGCCATCCTCCAGAGCGTCGGAGTGATTTTTGTTCCATAGCACATTAGCTTCGTCTTCGGTTTGCAGATCTTCAGCACTTAGGGCGTAGTCTTTGCTGGGCATAAACCAGTTAGGCCGTTCCCAACCATAAACCGAACCGAATACGGCGCCCAGTGCCTTCATACGCTCGTAACAAGGTGTGGTCTTTAATGGACGACAGGCTTCTCGCTCTTCATCCGGATAGTGGGTGGTAAACACGTTGGCGTAAGCTTCTTCGTTCTTGTCCTTTAGGTAACCACGGGTAGCATAAGGACCAAAGCGACGTGGGTCGACACCCATCATATCAACGGTTGGTTCACCATCCACAATCCACTCAGCCAACTGCCAGCCAGCACCACCAGCGGCAGTAATACCAAAGGAGTGACCTTCGTTCAGCCAAAAGTTCTTCAAACCTGGGGCAGGGCCAACGATAGGGTTGCCATCGGGTGTATAGGCAATGGCGCCATTATAGACTTCCTTAACGCCTACTTCGGCAAAGGCTGGCACCCGGTTCATACAGAACTCAATATGGGGCATCAAACGGTCCAGTTCTTCGTTGAATAGCTCATATTCACAATCGTCAGCAGGGCCATCTACATAGCATACTGGAGCGCCTTTTTCGTATGGGCCAAGCAATAGGCCACCAGCTTCTTCACGCAGATAATAACCACCGTCGGATTCGCGCAATACACCCATTTCAGGCAGACCCTGCTTTTTGCGCTCCAGAATTTCAGGATGTGGCTCGGTCACAATAAATTGGTGTTCTACAGGAATAACAGGGATGTCCAGACCAACCATTTCACCCGTTTTGCGGGCAAAAGAACCTGTACAGGAAACCACATGTTCACAGGCGATATCACCCTTGTCAGTCTTCACGATCCAGGAACCGTCAAGTTGCTGCTCAATCGCTGTAACGGTAGTGTAGCGATAAATTTCTGCACCACGCTTGCGGGCTCCGGCACACAGTGCCTGAGTCAAATCGGCAGGTTGAATATAACCATCATCCGGGTGTTGAATAGCACCCAACAGGCCTTCGGTATTGCATAGAGGCCAGGTTTCTTTGATTTCATCCGGGGTCAGGAATTTAACGTCAACTCCTACTGTTTTGGCAACTCCGGAGTAGTATTTGTACTCGTCCATGCGATAGTCGCAGTTAGCCAGACGAATATTGGAAACCACCGAGAAGCCAACATTCATGCCGGTTTCTTCTTGTAGCTCGTGGTAGAAGTCAACCGAATACTGGTGCAGCTTGCCAACAGAGTAACTCATATTGAATAATGGTAGCAGGCCGGCAGCGTGCCATGTAGAACCGGAAGTCAGTTCTTTGCGCTCGACCATTACCACATCGGTCCAACCTTTTTTGGCCAGATGATATAGTGTGCCGGCACCAACCGCTCCACCACCGATAACCACAACTTTTGCTGACGTTTTCATGGATTGCTTTCTCCAGAATTAAAAATATTCACTATATGACATAGCCGTCACACAGCATAAATGTAGAAAGCCCGAATGCTACAGGGCAGAGGGTTGGCCGGCTTATCCGAATACGACGTTAAGCAACATTTGATGTGACGCCAAGCGATAAGCGGCTAGTTTAGATATTTTCCCTTGCTGTGCTTCTGACAATAACAAATTATCCAGCCCCACCGGCATATTAGGTATGGCTTTGATGGCGTTTGGCCAGATATTGCTGATGATAGTCTTCGGCCAGATAATAATCCTGAGCTGGCTCAATAACAGTGACAATGGGTGCTGCAAAGCAGCCACTTTGTTGCCATTGCGCCATAATTAATTCGGCTTCTTGTCGTTGTTGCTCGCTATGATAAAACACCACAGAACGATACTGACTGCCAATATCAGGCCCCTGGCGATTAATAGTGGTTGGATCGTGATGCTGCCAGAATAGCTGTAATAAGTCAGCATAGCTGATGGTTTGCTCATCAAAGTCGATTTGCACCACTTCCACATGTTGTGTTTGCCCCGTACACACAGCTTGATAGCTGGGGTTGGGCAGAGTGCCACCCATATAACCAACACTGGTTTGCTTGACGCCGGGTTGTTTGGCAAATAGAGCTTCAACCCCCCAAAAACACCCAGCACCAAAAGTTGCTGTTTGAGCCATGCCGGTCTCCTTTATATATCAGCCTGACGATTATGCTAACACAATACAATGATGCTCTGTGTGCTGTTGTTATAAACCACGCCCATTGGTTATATTAGTAGCTTGAAAATCTATAATAAATCGAAGAAAAGGCTTGCTCTAAGACCTTATGCCAGCCTGACTGCCTGTGTATAATATTGCCTTGGGTAAAATCAATCACTATTTACAAGACAAACAATATGCCAGCCAAGCAACGTGTATTAACCGGGATTACTACTACAGGTACTCCCCATTTGGGTAATTATTTGGGCGCTTTAAAGCCTGCCATTGCGGCCAGTCATGAAGACCAGAATGACAGCTTTTACTTTATGGCGGACTATCACGCTTTAATTAAGTGTCAGGATCCACAGGCCCTGCATCAGTCTTGCCGCGATATAGCTGCTATATGGCTGGCATTGGGTCTGGATACAGACAAGGCAACCTTTTATCGACAGTCTGATATTGTGGAAATTCCGCAATTGGCTTGGCTGCTGACCTGTATGACTCCAAAGGGCATGATGAACCGTGCCCATGCCTATAAAGCCTCCGTTGATGAAAATAGCCGTCAAGGCAATGCTGATATCGATGATGGTGTCAACATGGGCTTATATAGCTATCCTATTCTTATGGCCGCTGATATTTTGATGTTTAATGCCCACCAGATTCCAGTTGGCAAAGATCAGATTCAACATATTGAAATGTGTCGTGATATTGCGGCTCGCTTTAATCATGCTTTTGGGGAGCACTTTGTCTTGCCTGAGGCTATGGTGCATGAAGGTAAAGCTAAGGTGCTGTCGGGGCTTGATGGTCGCAAAATGAGTAAGAGTTATGGCAATATTATTCCTTTATTTGCCCCAACTGATGAATTACGGCGGTTAATTGGGCAGATTACTACTAATAGCCTTGCTCCAGGTGAGGCGAAGGATCCAGATACCTGTACCTTGTTTGAAATTTATTCTGCCTTCTCTAGCAGAGAACAAAGTGATGCTATGCGTCTGCGCTATGCAGCAGGCATTGGCTGGGGTGAAATGAAGCAGGAGCTGTTTACTTTTCTGGACGATCATTTATCTGAGGCCCGCAATAATTATAATCGTATCATCGCTGATCCGGGTTATATTGAGGCTGAGTTACAAAAGGGTGCCCACAAGGCGCGCGAATATACGGTGCCCTTTATGGATCGTTTACGTGCCGCTGTAGGCATTATGTCTGTGGGTGCCAAGGTGCAGGTACAAGCGCCTAAAGCCAAGGCAAAAAAAGACCTGAGTCCGGCAGAACAGGCGAAAGCAGACGCTGGCAAAGCACGAGCCATGGCCATTGCCAAGCAGCGTGAAGCAGAGGAGCAGGCGGCGGTTGCACAACGCATAGAAGCAGTCAATGCACAATGGCAGGCCAAGGGCGCCAGTGCCGAAGCTTTGGCAGAACTATGTATGCAGTTGGAAGGTGAAATTAGTCAGGCCAAGAAGAAAACGCGCAAACAACTCCAGCAAGTACTGCTGGCGGTGCGCGAGTTTGCCTAAAGATGGTATATTTAAGCATGTAGTAAATTTGCGCTGTACATCAGGAGCCGCATAGATTGGAGAAGTAGCATGGCAAAGCATATTGTGATCGTGGAAGATGATGCTGACCAGCGGGAAAATTATCAGGTGGCTCTAGAGCAACGTGGTTATCAGGTGACGGCTTTTGCCAGTAAAGAATCGGCACAAGAAGGCTTGCTGAATATTAAACCTGATGTGGTTATTCTGGATATTATCATGCAGGATAATATTGATGCAGGTTTTCAGTTGTGCAGTGATATTTTGAAACGTTACCCGCAGATTCCAGTGCTATTTCTAACCGAGCGCGTCGAGGAAATAGATCGCATTATTGGTTTGCGTATGGGGGCTTGGGATTACCAGCCCAAGCCTGTTTCACTAGGTTTTTTGGCAGAAAAAGTGGCTACTTTGCTGCGCCTTAGCGATATCCGCGAAGCGCCACAGGATTTAGAGCAAAGTGTGCGTGAAGTAGGCCAGCTACAACTCTTGGAAGAGAGTCGTTTGGCCCAGTGGGCTGGTCAGGACATAGAAGGTCTGACATTAACTGAATTTCGTATGTTGGAAGCCCTAACGCGCCGTCCGGGTCATATTGTTACCTATGATGTGCTGGCGCAGGCTACTCATCAGCATTATGTCTCCAATAACACCATTAGTACCCATATTCGTAATATCAAACGTAAGATCAAAAAGCTTGATACTGGCTTTGATGCCATCAAGTCGGAATATGGTTTAGGTTATCGTTGGATGGATAACCAGTGAACAAACCACTGCCCCCTAATAAGCTTAACCAACGTCGCTGGCGCCCAAGTGCTCAGGCTATTGTGTTCTTGTTGATCCTGATAAGTATGCCATTACTGTCCTATCGTTTTCTGGCAGAAACTCGGGTATTTATGATAGAGGGTCAGTCGCAGGCGCAAGAGCAACTGGCTCAGGGAGTGGTTACCCTGTTTCAGGGGCGCGAGGACTTGTTGCAGGAATTACCTTATCTGGATAGCCAGCAGGTGGTGTTTAGTCATCCTTTAAGTGGTCAGGTAGAGGTCGACGGTTTTACCGGGGAGTGGCTGGATTTTCAGTTATTTGCCAATCACTTTGGTGGCGATGATGTTAAGGATGGCTATAGCCTGTTATTAGGTGAATACAAGGAACGCATTTATGGTTTAGTCCGTATTCAGGACGATGTTACTATGTTGCGTCAGCGTGGCACTAAGCAGCTTGATCTTAGTGATCATTTGCGTTTGTCCTTGCCCGATCGTAACGGTAATGAACGGCGCCTGATTATTGCGGCAACCAAGCCAGGCAATATGGAAGTTTGGTATGTCAGAGATGACTGGGCCACACCTATGTACCGTACCCCCTCATCATCATTTATTATTCAGGCCGTTATGCGGCCCTTGGTTGACGGTTATCTGGTAGAGTTTGCTTTACCACGCTATTTCCTTAATGAACGGCAAGAGTTTGGTTTGGCTGTAGCTGATGTTGATTCCGATGATGGCACCATGCGACACCTTAAAACGCTGGTGGATTCAGATACCAATATCGAAAGCCACTATAACCTTTTGGCCATGCGCTCACCTGAAGCCAACAAGATATTAGCCAGTCTGGATCGCGCTAATTCGCAAATCATTATTTATGACAAGCAACTGCAAGTAAGGGCCAGTGTGGGGAAGCTGTCAACCGATGTTCCTGAGTTGACCGAAGCCAATGGTACCTTGGAGAAGATGCAGTATTGGCTCAATAGAGCGCTTGACTGGTTTGTCGCCATTCCCGCTTATTTAAGCACCTCGCAAGAGGCTAGTCAGGAGCAGGAATTGCTCAACAAGGCCTTGAATAATGAGTTCGCCACTGGTCGTTGGCATCGTAATCCGGGCGAAGAGGTGCTGGGGGTGGCGGCGCCTATTACTGATCAGGAAGGGGGGCTGTTGGGGGTTGTTATGATTAAACAGTCAACTGCTCAGATTTTGAAGCTACAGCAGCAAGCCATGGAGAATATTACACTGTTGAGTTTCACCACCATGGTCGCCATATTGCTGGTGTTATTGGCCTTTTCCTGGCGGCAAGCATATCGGGTACAACGTTTGGGTCGGGAAGCCCAGCAAATTGTGGATCCCAGTGGTCGTTTGCGCACCAATCAGCTGCAAAGTGATGTCCGTTCAACAGATCGTATAGGGGCTTTGGCGCGCAGCTTTTCTGATGTGGTGGAGCGTTTGCACGAACATCAACAGTTTATCGCGACCATGCCCAGAACTCTGCGCCATGAAATCAACAACCCATTAAATGCCACTATGACGTCACTAGAAAACCTGCAGCGCCATGGCGTTGCTGATGACCAGCAGCGTTATTTGGATATCGCCCAGAGAGGATTGGTGAAAATTGGGGCTATTGTAGAAAAGTTGGCTGATGCCGCTAATTTGGAAGAAGCTCTGCAAGAAGATGAGTTGGAGCCTTTAAACTTGGCTTATCTACTGGAAACTTATGTCAGCCATCAAGAGCGCTGCGTGAATACCGGCCAGGTTGATGTGGTATTTTCGTGTGAAGAGGTTCAGGTAGCGGTCGCAGGGGTGGATTATCGTATCGAACAATTGCTGGATAAGCTATTGGACAACGCTCGTGACTTTCGACTACCAAATAGCACCATCATCGTGCGTTTGTATCGCAAAGGTCTGTATTGTTATCTGGAAGTGGAAAATCAAGGGCCGCATATACCGGAAAGTATGCAAGGCAATCTGTTTAGTTCCATGGTTAGTGCCCGTCAGGGTGGTACTGGTCAGGCCCACTTTGGTTTGGGTTTGTATATTGTCCGCATGATTGCCTTGTATCATGAAGGAGAGGTGTCAGCACACAATCTAGTTAATCCGCAAAGTGTCATGTTTCGTGTGCGTTTGCCGGTGCTCTTGGTCTAGGGGCGGCAGAAAAGTATGTGTCAACCAAGCAAACAACAATCTGGAGCGCACCCGCCAGTAGGTATCATGAGTCGGGTATTGATAGGTGTTATCAAGCTCTATAGCTTACTGATAAGCCCTTGGTTGGGGCCTAATTGTCGTTATATGCCGACCTGTTCAAGCTATGCTGTCGAAGCGATTAGCTTGCATGGGCCACTCAAAGGCAGTGCTATGTCAGTTTGGCGTATAGTGCGCTGCAATCCTTTCTCAAAAGGCGGTTATGATCCCGTGCCTGCTTCTGACAAGCGGCAAGATTAGTCAGAGCTGGGCTTGAAGCTGTCTTATATTAATTCCTATTCAACTGCCAAAAGGGAAATCCTGTTCAGCTTGCCAGCCGCCCAGTTCGCGCCAGCGATTGACAATATAACAAAACAACTCAGCGGTTTTTTCCGCGTCATAAAGGGCACTGTGTGCTTCTCGGTTGTTAAACGGGATGGCTGCTGCCTGACATGCTTTAGCCAGCACTGTTTGGCCAAATGCCAGACCGGCCAGGGTGGCTGTATCAAATGTAGAAAAGGGGTGGAACGGGTTGCGTTTGTGTTGCGTACGCTGTACCACGGCATTAACAAAGCCGATATCAAAGGCTGCATTATGGCCCACTAAAATAGCCCGTTTGCAGCCACTTGATTTAACGGCCTTGCGGATAGGCTTAAAGAACTTGTCCAGGGCCTCTTTTTCGTTCACCGCCTCACGTTCTGGATCAAAGGGATCAATGCCTGTAAATTCAAGCGCAGCGGCTTCCAGATTAGCGCCTTCAAACGGCTGTACATTAGCTTGCACTGAGTCACGTATATACAGTAGTCCGTCACTGTCCATATCAATAATAACGGCAGCCATTTCCAACAAAGCATCGGTAGCATGGTTAAAGCCAGCCGTTTCAACGTCAACTATGACTGGAAGGTAGCCGCGAAAGCGTTCAGATATCATACTAAATAATCCTTAGTCTTGTAGTTTCCAGTGTAGTGTCTCACCTGCACCAAGAGGAATAATGGTGTCGCCAGCATAGTTTAGACTGGTGGGAACCTGCCAATCTTGTCTAATTAGGGTAATGGTTTTACTGTTTACCGGCAGGCGATAAAATTTTGGCCCATTGCGGCTGGCAAAGGCTTCCAGCTTGTCCAATATACCCAGCTGTTCAAAGGTTTGGGCATAAAGTTCAATGGCTACCGGGGCGGAATAGCAACCAGCGCAACCACAGGCGCTTTCTTTGGCACCTTGAGCATGGGGGGCAGAGTCAGTACCCAGAAAAAAGCTGTCGTCACCACTCACTACAGCATCTTGCAAAGCTTGCTGATGGGTATTGCGCTTGAGTACCGGCAAGCAGTAAAGATGTGGCTTGATACCGCCAACCAGCATATGATTGCGATTATACATTAAGTGTTGCGGGGTGATAGTTGCGCCGATATTGGCATTGCTTTGTTGTACAAATTCCACGGCTTCTTTGGTGGTAATATGCTCAACCACCAGGCGTAATTTAGGAAAGTGCGATACCAATGGTGCCAACTGGGTGTCGATAAAGACTTTTTCACGATCAAAAATGTCCACATCAGTATGGGTTGTTTCGCCATGTACTAACAGCGGCAAGCCTAGCTCTTCCATGGTGGCAATGGCTTTATAGGCTTTATTTATAGCTGTTACACCAGCAGTAGAATTAGTTGTAGCACCGGCAGGATAAAGTTTCACACCACTGACTATGCCTGAGTCATGGGCATTGCGTATATCCGTGGCTGTGGTGTTATCGGTTAGATAGAGGGTCATTAAGGCTTCCAGACCGCTGCCTTGGGCGTCTATCCGGGATTTGTAATCCATGGCCATGGTGGTATTGGTGATTGGCGGTGTGAGGTTAGGCATAATAATGGCGCGACCAAATTGACGTGCGGAGTCTTTTGTTGTGCGACCTAATACCGCACCATCACGCAGATGCAGGTGCCAGTCGTCTGGTTGAATCAGGGTAAGGGTTTGTGCCGTCATATGAGGTCCGTATGCCAGACTTTGTGTAATTACAAAGAGTCGATTGATAAGGTCGCTTATTTTACCAGCAAAAGTAGACGTTTGTCTTATGCATAAATGGTGCTTTAATAGGGATTATTAGTTTATGTGCCATTACTTATTGAGCTTAAAAAGAGTATAATTCCGGCCTTGATTTTTTGCATTCAGCTAGTCTGTGTGCTGTAAACATGTCATTAGGATGGAGCTCATGTCAGACATTAACAAAGTCGTATTGGCCTACTCAGGCGGTTTGGATACTTCTGTAATCGTCAAATGGTTGCAGGAAACTTATAACTGTGAGGTGGTTACCTTTACTGCTGATCTGGGTCAGGGTGAGGAAGTAGAGCCGGCACGAGCCAAAGCTGAAGCTTTGGGAGTTAAAGAAATCTATATCGAAGATTTGCGTGAAGAATTTGTGCGTGACTTTGTGTTCCCTATGTTTCGAGCCAATGCAGTATATGAAGGTGAGTATCTGTTAGGTACTTCCATTGCTCGTCCTCTGATTGCCAAGCGCTTGATCGAAATTGCTAATGAGACTGGCGCCGATGCTATTTCTCACGGGGCTACGGGTAAGGGCAATGATCAGGTACGTTTTGAGTTAGGTGCCTATGCTCTTAAGCCCGGTGTGCAGGTCATTGCACCATGGCGAGAATGGGACTTGACCTCACGTGAAAGTCTAATGAATTACTGTGCCAAGCACGGTATTGCCGTAGACTTCAAAAAGAAGAAAAGTTCACCATATTCTATGGATGCTAATCTTCTGCATATTTCTTATGAAAGCGGCATACTCGAAGATCCTTGGGCTGAAGCTGAAGAAGATATGTGGCGCTGGAGTGTGTCTCCAGAAGCTGCACCAGATCAGCCAACGTATCTTGAACTGACTTATGAAAAGGGTGATATTGTTGCTATTGATGGCGTTGCCATGAGTCCGGCTACGGTGCTGGAGACCTTGAATAGAATAGGTGGTAACAATGGTATTGGCCGTTTGGATATTGTGGAAAACCGCTATGTAGGTATGAAGTCTCGTGGCTGTTATGAGACTCCGGGTGGTACCATTATGTTACGTGCCCATCGTGCCATTGAGTCTATTACTTTAGATCGTGAGGCTGCACACTTAAAAGATGAAATCATGCCACGCTATGCCAAGGTTGTGTACAACGGTTATTGGTGGTCCGAAGAACGGCAAATGATGCAGGCTTTAATTGATCGCTCGCAGGAATATGTGAATGGCCTTGTGCGATTAAAACTGTACAAAGGCAATGTCGACGTTGTTGGTCGCAAATCTGCTGATAGCCTGTTTGATGAAGCTATGGCTACTATGGAAGATGATGCTGGAGCCTATGATCAACAGGACGCTGCTGGTTTTATCAAACTCAATGCGTTACGCATGCGTATAGAGGCTAGCAAGGGGCGTGATCTGCTCAAGTAGTAAGTTACCCTGACTGAAAAAAGAGGCTCGTGTTTACACGGGTCTTTTTTTTGTTGCTAACAACGGCCAGAAATATTGGTAATAAAAAATAGTCTGGAGTTTAGCCTATATATCAGCACAAAACTGTATCGGGTTTTTGTATTCACCCACTGGATGAATAGAACAACTCGCCATGCTAATGATATGTCAATGTTTTACGCAAGATATAAGCGATCAACTGAGGTTTTTAGGGTTAAGCAGCAATATTTCTATTCCCTTGTCGGTTATGTCACTGAAATAGTGGTAATTTCCATTGTTTCTCCACTTTTGGTGCATTGTTTATCCATCATATGGCTCTTTAATAGTCAGTAAGAGTGAAAAGGAGCCACTTATGCAATGTTTTATCCCATTTTCTGAAGAGTTGGTTGAGCAACACCCCGAGCTTATGGAAGCAGGGCTAGTTCCTTATCGTGAAGAATTTATGGATTATGCGATGCAGTTTGAGGTACTAACCCCGACAGAAGCCGCCAATATGGACAGTACTGGCTTTAGCGGCAAAGAAAAATTAAAAGTTTTGTGATTCTTTTTTTTGAACTTTTAGGCGTTACATAGCTCCAATATACATATCAGCGCCATAGCATGCCCTATACAAGTTAACCGCTTCCCCTTCGAGTTAACCTGTAAAGGGCATTTTTTTTGCCTTTAATTGGCAGCATGTTTGCTTTATGTACTTTAGAGAGACCTTTGCACGATAGTTATTTTGTCCTGTGACGGCGTTAAAAACGTCCTCAATCGGTCATTTAGCATATATAAACTCCCTCTTTGCGTGCGTTTTTGCCTTGTCACATAACAAAATACCGGCTCGTGTAAAGCCCTCCTTAAGTGAGCTTACGAAGCAGGCTCTCTAATCTGCAGAGCCTGCAACGTCGCCAAACGACCAAGTTCAATCATATGCTTGGCGCGGTGAAATTCCTGTGAGCCGCATGAACTGCTGTCGATATTGATTTCCACATCTGGCTCATAACCAGCTGTTTTATATTTTGCTAAGGTGGCTTGCATGGTTTCAAAACAACGATCCAGCATATCTACCTTATTCCATTGCATATGGTTACTAGCCCAAGCTTGATCTGTAGAGGCCTCGGGTATAAACCATTCTCCACTGCCACCTTCTCGATTAAGGTCAGGGCGTTGCACACTGCGACGATGATGCAACTGGGCATTGAGGTTAACAGCTACGATCATATCGGCCTGATCGGCTACCGTTGGACTAATAGGCACCGGGTTTAGCAAACCTCCATCCACCAAAAAACGGTGTTCTTTGCGGACTGGCATAATCAACCCAGGCACGGCAACACTGGCACGAATAGCATCCATTAACAGACCACTTTGGAACCAGACTTCTTGTCGCTTCACCAAATCTGTAGCCACTGCCGTATAGCGAATAGGCAGTTGCTCTATACATACATCACCAACCATTTCCTGCAGCTTGGAAAAGACTCTTTCGCCACGGATAATGCCCATCGACAAAAACGACATATCTACCAGACGTAACACATCAAAACGTGACAAGCTGGTGATCCAGGTGGTGAACAAATCCAGTTTTCCCGCAGCATACATGCCACCGACGGCAGCCCCCATGGAGCACCCGGAAATACTGACAATATCAAAGCCCTGCTCCTGCAACACCTGGATAACGCCAATATGCGCATTGCCTCTGGCACCGCCACTACCTAATACCAGTGCTACTGTCGGCATATCTATTGTTCCTTATCGACTGCATTAACAACCAGATCCATTAACGCTTGAACACAACCCGGTATCTGATTTTCCATATGTAAATGATGACCCCCAGACAAAGGCAATCTGCGCAACTGGGTGACCACTTGCGCCCTCACTGTCAGTTGTTCATCCGTCTGCAAATGATCCCCGACTACCAGTGTTACGGGACATTGCAGTGCAGTTAGTATAGCCTGTACCTGATCTTCACTAAAGCGCACTGGTGAAGGCAAGGTCGCCCGCCGATCAGAACGCCAGGTAAAACCACCCTCACATGGCATGATAGCTCTATCCACCAACAAACTTGCCGCGGCTTTATGCAGGCTTATCTTGGCTCCCAAACGAGCCATTAGCGCCTCTTCAACAGACGCAAACACTTTGGCCGTACGCTGTTGCTGCTGACGCTGACGGCTTACCGCTTTATGCAGTTGACGCGATGTATCCATAACCGCAGTGGAGATTGGTCCCAAGGCTTCTATGGCGCAAATAGCCTGTACCCTGTCAGGCAGGATGCTGGCCACCAACGGCGCCACACAAGCCCCCATGGAATGGCCCAATAAGACCACCTTGTCCAAGCTTTTGGCAGTAATAAACTGCGCCACATCAATGGCATAATCCCAGATGGTATAAAAACAGCCTGGTGGCCGATGGAAACTGTGACCATGACCGGCAAAGTCCAAGGCATAAACATCTATGCCTATGGCTACTTCTTGCTGTAATAAAAATTCCAGCATGGGGGTGAAACTGGCACTGTTATCCAACCAGCCATGCAAGGCAATAACATTAATGTCATTGATGTCATTGGCCTCAGAGCCTAAACCACAGTATTGGTAACTCAACTCACCCTGAGCTAGAGTCTGGGTAAGGTATTTTTGCCAAACGGGCCTAGTTAACATGTACAAGATTCTCCAACTGCATACACTGACGGGCAAACACAGGCCCGGAAAGCAGCGCTACTGAGGCAGGCATCATGGGTTCTCCAGCCATAATGTCACCGTGACAGAAGTGACCAATTAAACAGCTAATCAATGGCTGATGGGTCACTATTACCGTATCCACCTGAGGCTGAGTCAGCAATAGTTCCTGCACGGCATCACAGTGACTATCTGGCGTCAGTAGCGAGCTATTGGTTTGTGGCCAGTTGGTGCCCAAATATTGCTGCAATAACTGGCTGGTTTGCTGCGTCCGTAGATAAGGGCTGGCCAGCAGTTGCGCAAAGCCCTGCCAATCAATAACTGAGCCTATAGCCTGTTGCTGTACTTGCTGCACTCCATGTTTTGACAAGGGCCTGTCACTATCAACGGGGGCCTGCCAACTGGCTTCACCATGACGCATAAGTATAAGCCGCATAGCTAACTCTCAGAGATCCTGATAACAGACAAAATGACCAACCGGACGGCCCTAAAATTCTTGTCTAAAACCATGCTTTACCTATTGGCCGGCATACCGCTTGCTCTATATCAACTAATCCTGTGACGGATGGTCTTCAGGCCTATCTTCAGCCATTGGCCAATCAAAAAATGGAAACGGCTTTTGTTCGGTTTGATAGCTAAGAAACTGGTAGGTTTGCAAGATAAATTTGGCCAAGCTACTACTAAAAGCATAGAGTTCAGCCTGCAAACTACCACTCAAGAGGCGGTACACAAACTGGACCAGAACCAGCAAAGTCATGATCGAGATAGCAATTTCAGCCAACACTAGAAACAACAGCATAAATGCCAAACGCAGCCAGAATGCCTCGGAGGTGAGATTATTTATTAATGCTTGCATACCATCAATTCCTGTTTGATAAGCCCTTTTAAGGCAGGGGTTAAACCCCACTGTTTTTTACGCTTGCCAGTGCAGTGGTGCAATCTAATAAGCTATAACCTTAACTGCGTTGCAACACAAACTCAACATCAGAGTTTTGATCCCGCCCCATTAGCGAGGTCACCATAGTGGAAGCGTTAGCACCTTCATAAAGCAAAGCATAAAGGGCATCAACCAAAGGCATATTCAAAGCCAACTTATCCGCCTGCTGCTTAACCAGTGATAAAGTATTAACCCCTTCTGCCACTTCACCTAATTCCTCCACAGCCTGATCAAGGCTCTTACCCTGACCTAAAGCATAGCCTATACGATAGTTGCGACTAAGTGGTGAATTACACGTAACAATAAGGTCACCAACCCCAGACAAGCCCAAAAAGGTTAACGGGTTAGCTCCCATTTGCACCGCCAAACGACTCATTTCAGCAAGGCTGCGTGTCATCAGCATACTACGCGTATTTTCACCCATATCCATAGCCGCACTAAGACCAGCCGCTATGGCGTAAATATTCTTTAAGGCCCCGCCCAACTCAACACCATAACGATCATTGCTGGCATAAACCCGAAAAAAAGTGCACTGCAACAAATTCTGCATACGTTGCCGTAAATCTTCATTATCACTAGCGATAACCGTGCCAGCCAGATGTTTGGCAGCTATTTCTTTGGCCAAATTGGGGCCCGATATCACCCCTATCGGGTTATTGGGGAAGTAGACCTCCAATACCTGACTCATAAGCAAAAAATGCTCTGGCTCTATACCCTTGGTAGTGGTAACCAAATAGT
This sequence comes from Gammaproteobacteria bacterium, assembly GCA_030748435.1. Classification (GTDB taxonomy): domain Bacteria; phylum Pseudomonadota; class Gammaproteobacteria; order Pseudomonadales; family Balneatricaceae; genus Njordibacter. The sequence goes on from JASMLZ010000070.1 coordinate 27,174, forward strand.
GTTCGGGGCCAATATAATCCTTCACCTGATCCAAAACACTGCGAAATACCTTGCTCGGTACAGAAAACAAAATGCTATCCGCATTGGCAATAGCCGCCTGTAAGTCAGTACTAATTTGCAAAGCGGGATGCAAATTGTAGCCAGGCAAGTAACGTTCATTGATACGGCTATGGCGAATGCTATCGGCTTGTTGTTCATCACGCATCCACAAACAGCTGGCATAACCATTTTCCGCCACTATATTGGCCAACACAGTACCAAAGCTGCCGCCACCAATCACCAACACCCGGTGTGAATTAGTCATATTAGCCTTCCAGTAACTTTTCAGGTACTGGCTCACAGGTAATTGGTTTGCCTAGCAAGGCTTCCAGATCAGGCAACAAAAACGCATCATCTTCAGACGCAAAGCTAATGGCCACACCCGATGCTCCAGCGCGCCCTGTGCGGCCTATACGATGCACATAGTCTTCCAGTTCCTCAGGCAAATCATAGTTAAACACATGGCTTACGCCTTCCACATGAATGCCCCGGCCAGCTACATCTGTAGCCACCATAACAGGTGTCTCTCCAGTACGAAAACGCTCTAATGTTTTCACGCGCTTCTGCTGGGCTACTTCACCAGAAAGCAAGGCACTGGCAATACCATCTCTTTGCAAACGCTCTGTCAGCTCACGGGTTACATGGCGGCGATTAGCAAACACAATAGCGCGTTCAATACTGCCGTCTTTGAGGCTATTTAACAGCACCCGGTACTTATCAAAAGAAGACACTGAGAGAAAACGCTGCTCTACTGTTTCCGCCGCCAAATTTTCTGCTTCTATTTCAATATGTACAGGCTCAAATGTCCACTGTTCAGCCAGCCGCAAAATCTGTTCTGAAAAGGTGGCGCTAAATAACAAAGTCTGTCGGTCCTGCTTGTTTGGCGTTTGCCGGATAATAGCCCGCACATCTGGAATAAAGCCCATACTTAACATACGGTCAGCTTCGTCCAATACCAGTACTTCAACTTCTCGTAAATTAGCATGGCCACGGCGACAAAAATCCAGCAAACGCCCCGGTGTAGCCACCAGAATATCCACATGACCCTTTTGCAATTGCCGTTGCTGAACTTCAAAATCCATGCCGCCTACCAACTGACGTACACGAATATCAGTGAACTGGGTTAACTGATCAGCATCACTGGCTATTTGCATGACCAACTCACGAGTTGGCGCCACAATCAATGCTCTTGGTGTACCTAAACGACGTGGTCCCTGAATAGGAAAATCCAGAAAATCTGTGATTATAGAAATCAGGAAGGCCGCAGTTTTACCAGAACCAGTTTGAGCTTTACCCGTAATATCCATACCCTGCAGGGATTGCGGCAGAGTCAAGGCCTGAATGGGACTACAGTATTGATAGCCCTGAGCCTGAATGCCTTGCATCACTGCATCGGGCAAATCCAAATCATGAAAACGCAACTTTCCTTCTTCTTCTGGCACTTGAAAACTGTCAAGAGTCCAGTCTTCGAGTTGGCTTTTTGCTTGTCGTACCGAACTTTTTGCCTTGCTAGGGCTATCTTCTTGGGTGTGTTTTGATTGCAAAATCGAGATCCAAATTGATGGGCATTTACCAGTCTTTGGCACGGAGTATAGAGCCTTTGGGACTGGTATACAAATATGGCGACATAACCTTTTACAGGAGGTGCTGATAGGGTGGCAGTGCCTGCAGTAGTTGTTTGCCATAACGCTTGCTAATCAAACGCTTATCCAACACTGTTATACGGCCTTTATCATCTTCATTGCGCAACAATCGTCCAGTCGCCTGAATCAGTCGGACACTGGCTTCAGGGACCGATAATTGGGTAAAGGCATTACCGCCACCAGCTTCTATCCATTCGGCTAAAGCAGCAGGCACAGGGCGATCAGGCACGGTAAAAGGTAGCCGCGTGATAACCACATGCGTCAGGTAAGCACCAGGCAAATCGATACCTTCAGCAAAGCTTGCCAAACCAAACAGTATACTACCTTCGCCATCATCAATGCGTTGCCGATGTTGCTCCAATAGCCGTTGCTTGGAAGAATCTCCTTGCTGCAAGATAACATCCTGCCAACGACTGGACAAATTACTAAACACTTGCTGCATTACCCGACGCGAAGTAAACAACACCAGGCTTGCCTCACTCATATCCAAATGCTTGGGCAAAGCACTTACCAAGGCTTGCACAAATCGCTCTTCTGGCCCTGGTTCCACAGCATCTTCTGGTACTGTAAGGGATGAAGCCGAGTAATCAAAGGGACTGGCCAAGGCTAACATACTGCTATTTTTGCTCAACCCGGTATGCATCAACAACTGATCAAAGCGCCCTACTGCTAACAGAGTAGCCGAGGTAATCAGCGCGGCAAAACAACGTTGCCACAGGTTCTGCTGCAACAGCTTATTGGCCAATATGGGACTGGACGCCAACTCTATATCAACCCGTTCTGGCGTTTGCCAGTGTTGTATCCAGCGCGCCATAGGGGCTTCACCCACTTCATCAATACTGGCATAGGATTGCCATAGCAGGTCTTGTGACAAACTATTTTGCGCCCAGGCACCGGTAACCGCAAGATAGGCCTCAGCCAGACTGGCTTCCAAACCCTGCTGTTCGCCCTTGACCACGCCTTCAACCACTTCATACAAGCTGTCAAGATCGCGTATTAAACGCTTGGTTAGTAGCGACAGTTGTGTGGCTTGAGTACGTAAAGCATCGGGCACAACCCCATTAGTAAAACGAAAACTGGCTACCTGCTGATAATCATCCTGAGCCTTAAAAGCTGGTTGCTCTAGCAACCGCTCCAGCTCCACCATAGCGGCTTCCAACTCTTGCAGATGGGCTTGAATATTGACGCTCAAACCGGCACCTTGACCACCGCCTTGCCAATCTTTGGCAAAGCGTTTTACGCCTGTACGCACCTGTGAGTACCAACGCAGCAATTGTCGCACACCCTGCTGGTGGGTAAATTGGCGTAAGGTTTTATCTGCCAAATGATGGCCTTCATCAAACACATAAATAACCTCTTCTGGCGCCGGCAGTATAGCTCCACCACCAAGCTGTAAATCAGCCAACACCAAATCATGATTGGTAACAATACACTCGGCTTGCTCGAGGCCTGCTCTGGCCTGAAAGAATGGACATTCATTAAAATGGGTGCAACGGCGATTAGTGCAACCTCTATGGTCAGTGGTGACTGGACGCCAGTGCGCCTCAGGTAAAGCCTCCTGCCAGGCATCACGATCTCCATCCCAGTCCCCGTCATCCAGCATTTGTAACATAGTCTGATAAAGGGTTTGCTGGTCACTGTCCAGTTGTACTGCCAATTCATCAGCAAACAAAGCCTGATTAGGATCGACAGCATCATGCTGAGCCAATACCGAGCCCAGGCGCGACAAGCACACATAACGCCGGCGCCCTTTGGCCAGTTGATAGGTAAAATCTACCTTACCCTGAGCTTTGATGGCGGGCAGGTCTTGCGCCATAATCTGCTCTTGTAAGGCAATAGTAGCAGTGCTGATAACCAGTTTTTTACCCATAGCCTGAGCTACCGGCAAACAAGCAACGACATAAGCCATGGTTTTGCCCGTACCCGTGCCAGCCTCAACAATACAAGCGGGGTTCTCACCCAAACGAGAACCATCATCATCCTGTCGGATGGCCAGTAAATGATTGGCGATAGTCGCAATCATTTGCTTTTGTCCCCAGCGCGGTTTTAATGCCAAGCCCACCAGTAAATCGCGGTAGAGCGTTTGTATTGCCGTTTTTATTTGGTCAGATTGAGTCACACATAGGTCCATTACAGGTCAGACGTAGCTGACAAGGGCCAAAATCATTCAGGGAATATTAGTTTAACATCCCGCTTATTTTGACTGACATAAAAAAAAGCTTGCCAGTCTTAATTTAACTGTTAATATATACAGTACCTGTATAAATACACAGTTTATCACAGGAATAACTTTTTGTCGGCATTATCGTGAGAGGCCGTTATGTTAAAACTTACCCCCCGTCAGGATCAGGTGCTAGCCTGTATTCGTGACCACATTACCGATACCGGTTATCCGCCAACACGGGCCGAAATTGCCCATGACCTGGGTTTCAAATCACCCAATGCGGCAGAAGACCACCTTAAAGCCCTGGCCCGCAAGGGAGCCATCGAAATTATTGCCGGTGCTTCGCGTGGCATTCGTGTGCCCGATATGGATGAGCCAGAAGAACAGGGGCTACCCGTAATCGGTATGGTCGCAGCTGGCAGCCCTATGCTGGCGCCAGAACATATTAGTGAATATTGTGCCCTACCCGATGGTCTATTTTATCCCAAAGCAGACTATCTATTGCAAGTTAGCGGTATGTCGATGAAGGATATTGGCATCTATGACGGTGATTTGTTGGCTGTCCACAAAACAGATCAGGCACGTAACGGCCAGATCGTGGTAGCACGTGTTGATGATGAAGTCACCGTTAAACGCTTCCAACGCGTAGGCAACAAAGTCTGGTTAATTGCTGAAAACGAAGACTATGCCCCTATTGAAGTGGATCTTAGTCGCCAGCGTTTAAGCATTGAAGGCCTGAGCGTGGGTGTGATTAGGCGCAGCAGTTAAAGCCACCAGCCAAGGCTAACACTCCTGCAACTCTGCCTGAACTGCTTCCAGCAGCGTTTGCTGAGCTGTTAACCAATGCCCAACAGGCCACAGGTCCGGGTCGTCCAGACGATCACTGGCCACCATCCCAATCGCCATGCTCTGGCCGGTATCAACTGTCGCGGTTGTCACAGCAGGACCTGCACCTGCATCAAACACCTGTTGCGCAGTTTGTAATTGCTCCATATACCCACCCGCCAATGCTTGTTGTAACAACTGGGCAGATGCTGACAAATAGTTCTGCTGTTGTAACAAGGGCAAGGTATCAGATAAAGACGAAGCCGTGATTTGCTGTGTAGGCAAGTCAACCACCTGATGCAATACAGCCATAGCCAAACTATGAGCAGCCTGCAGCAAGTGTTGTACTATAGCACCTTGATAGGCTCGTCTCTGGGCCCGCTGACGCCAATAGTCGGGGCTGTTAGTATCACCATATGCAGCCAGCATATCCTGCCATAATATCTCGGCATAAACGTATTGCTGGCGACTAAGACGTAATGCTTGTTGCATCAGGAGCGTTTGGATTTTGCTTTGCCAGCTTTGGCTGTTTCAACCCAGCGTCCATTATCGAAGCGGGCCTGCCAACCACTGGCTTTCTTATCAACTTCTGTCATCACATATTGCTCTTTGGTTTTACGGCTATAACGTACAATACTGGGATTACCATCGGGATCCTGCGGTGGCGCACTAAGCAAAAAGCTGTACTTAGGGTCTAAGCAATCCTTTACTGACAAAAGTTCAGCAATTAAAGGAGCTCGAGTCTCCCGGTTCTTGGGAAACTTACTGGCAGCCAAAAACAGGCCAGCAGCCCCATCACGCAATATATAGTGGTCATCAACCTTTTCACAGGCCAGTTCAGGCATGGGAATGGGGTCCATCTTGGGTGGTGCTGGCTGACCACCGCGCAATAGCTTGCGGGTGTTTTTACAGTCACTGGATGAACAATCAAAGTACTTGCCAAACCGCCCATTTTTCAAATGCATATCTTGACCGCATTTGTCACATTCAAGTTTAGGCCCGTCATAACCTTTGATACGGAAAGTACCCTGCTCAACCTCAAAGCCAGCACAATCGGGATTATTACCACACACATGCAATTTGCGCTGACTATCAATAAGATAGCTCTCCATAGCAGTATCACAGATTTTGCACCGATGTTTCTGAATCAATAAACGTGATTCAGCCTCATCATCCGCATCCACCGCAATCACTTCATCACCCGAGGTCAAATTGATCGTTTCCTTGCACCGTTCCTTGGGTGGCAAGGCATAACCTGAACAGCCCAGGAACACGCCTGTAGAGGCCGTGCGAATGGTCATAGGGCGAGCACATGCCGGACAGGCAATGTCAGTCATAGTAGGATCGTTGGCACGCATGCCTTCACTGGTTTCAGCCGCGCTGAGTTTGCGCGTAAAAGCCTTGTAGAAAACGTTTAACAATCGCTTCCATTCTGTGTCGCCACCAGCCACACTATCCAAACGCTTTTCCATATTGGCGGTAAAATCATAATCCATCAGAGCGGCAAAGCTTTCTTCCAGCCGATCAGTCACTATGTCGCCCATTTTTTCGGCATAGAAACGCCGGTTTTGCACACTCACATAACCACGATCCTGAATGGTAGATATAATGGCCGCATATGTGGATGGGCGACCAATACCTTTCTTTTCTAACTCTTTTACTAAACTGGCTTCCGAATAGCGTGGCGCAGGCTTGGTAAAATGCTGGCTGGGATGCAACTGCTGCAGATTAACTTGATCGCCTTCTTGTAAATCCGGCAGCAGCAGGTCATCTTCTTTATTGCTGGCACTTGGTTGCACCTTGGTATAACCATCAAAGCGCATAATACGGCCGCGTGTACGTAGCGAAAAATCACCTGCAGCTATGGTAATGCCAGTACTGGTAAACTGAGCTGGCATCATCTGACATGCCACAAATTGACGCCAGATCAGTTCATACAGACGTTCCGCATCACGCTCCATGCCAGCTAACTGGGTAGACTTGACTCTAACATCAGAAGGACGGATAGCTTCGTGAGCCTCTTGAGCACCTTCTTTACTGGCATAGCTATTTGCCGTCTTGGGCAAATATTGCTCACCAAACTGGTCCGTAATATAGTCACGACAACCAGCCACCGCGTCCTGACTCAGATTAGTCGAATCCGTCCGCATATAGGTAATATAACCAGCCTCATACAAACGCTGGGCCATCATCATGGTTTTTTTCACCCCAAAATTTAACCGAGTGCTGGCTGCCTGTTGCAAAGTGGAAGTGATATAAGGTGCTGAAGGACGACTTGAGGTAGCCTTGTCAGTGCGACGCTGCACCACAAAGTTTTGGCTTTGCAGTTGCGCCAAAGCCGTTTCTGTCTGGGCTTGGTTATTAGGCCTAAAATCGCCACCTTGATGTTTAAACACCTGAGCCACAAAGGCTTGTTGTTTATCAGTGTGCAAGTCAGCTTTTACTTCCCAGTATTCTTCCGGGATAAAAGCGCGAATATCCCGCTCTCGTTCCACTACCAGTTTAACCGCTACCGATTGCACCCGCCCCGCAGATAGGCCGCGGGCAATTTTAGCCCACAACAGAGGTGACACCATAAAACCAACTACTCGATCAAGAAAACGACGCGCCTGCTGGGCATCAACCTGATCCATATTTAATTGGCCCGGGGCAGCAAACGCCTGCTGAATCGCTGACTTGGTGATTTCGTTAAAAACAACACGCTGATAACGGTTTTCGTCGCCACCAATGGCTTCGCGTAAATGCCAGGCAATGGCCTCTCCTTCGCGGTCCAAATCCGTAGCAAGGTATATGGCATCAGCATTTTTTGCCAAGCGTTTCAGCTCGTCAACAACCTTTTCCTTGCCTGGCAATATTTGATAATCGGCTTTCCAGTCATTTTCAGGGTCGATCCCCATACGCCGCACAAGTTGCCGACGAGCACGGGCAGCTTTATATATTTCTTTATCTGCAGGCGCCATTTTGCGCACTTTGGCTGCTTCAGCAGCACGTGCTTTAGGATCGCTGCTAGAGGCGGTTGCCTTGGTCGGCAAATCACGAATATGACCAACACTGGACTTAACAATAAAGTCATTGCCAAGGTATTTATTGATCGTTTTTGCCTTGGCTGGCGATTCGACGATAACGAGGGACTTACCCATTTAACTGGTTCCAAATATGCTGGCTACAAATAGTCATATCAATCCGTTATATACGGCTCAATGTTCTATAATCAAAGGAGATAATGCAAAGCGCACTTAGTTTAGACTGCAAAAAGCTAAGGTCAAGCCCTTTTAACGTTAATCCACACTATCTATTTTTAAAATTTCATTATTTGGTCAAAAAATCAACCTTTCAGATAAATATATTAAAAAAAACAGCTATTAGGCGGTAAACCTAACAATACAAAACCTGACAGTTGCCAACCTCTAAGTGAACCTTAAGGTCTGAAAAATCCTTCTTAAGCAGCGGCAAAAGTTCGCCTCAATCGATGTATAGCTAAATGTAAAAGCACGTAAAAAATATGACTTCCACAAACGAAGCAGGCAATATTGGAGGACATAAAAATTAGATGCTGGTCTACTCACCGAGCTTAAAACAGCAGTTGGTGGATAAAGTCGGCCCATACAATGAGGGATAATAATGAAAATAACCGACAACTCACACCAGTTTGGTCTGGTATCAATACTCCTTCACTGGATTCTGGCCGTCTTGATAATTGGCCTTTTTGTTATAGGAAATATACTGGAAGATATGCCCAGAGGACCTGACAAGGGCCAGCTAATGGGCCTGCATCAATCCATTGGTATGCTAGTGCTGGCGCTGGTTTTGTTGCGTCTGATATGGCGTCTCCGCCAGGGTTTCCCATCCCCTGTAAACCCAGATGCTAAACGGCTCAATCATATTGCCAAACTATGGCACTGGGCTCTGCTGGTTATTATCCTAGCCATACCAGTAACAGGTTACCTGAGCGCCGATGCTGGCCCTCGCGCAGTGGCCTTCTTTAGCTGGTTTAACTGGCCTGATCTAATCGAACCAGCCAGAGATCTGCGGAAACAGTTTGGGGGCCTGCATGGTGCCCTTAACAAGATAATGATACCCTTGGTATTGATACATATACTGGCGGCCTTTAAACACCATTTCTGGGATCGGGATACCACCCTCAAACGCATGCTGGGGAAAAGCTAATGTTAGTAACCCAAACATGCATGGTCGGGTTAAAACCCGACCTGCATTTAGATTGAAAACCGACCTACATTTAGGTTAAAAGCCTACCTATAGACGTTCAAATACCGTCGATATACCCTGCCCCATGCCAATACACATGGTGGCAAGACCCAGCTCCGCATCCTGTTTATGCATGCGCGTCAGGCAACTTAAAGAAATGCGTGTACCTGAGCAACCCAGTGGGTGACCTAAAGCAATAGCCCCACCATGCAGGTTCACCTTATCATCCAAGCTATCCAACAACTTCAAGTCTTTCAGTACGGTTAGTCCCTGAGCCGCAAAAGCCTCATTTAACTCAACCACACCAATATCATCAATGGTAACCCCTGCCCGCTGCAGAGCTTTTTTGCTGGCTGGCACTGGACCATAACCCATGATGGAAGGATCACAGCCAGCCACCGCCATAGATTTGACCTTTGCCAATGGCTGTAAACCCAGTTCCTTGGCCTTAGCACCAGACATCATCAACAAGGCCGAAGCACCATCCGAAATGGCAGACGACGTAGCCGCCGTAACGGTACCATTTTTGGGATCAAATACAGGCTTTAACTGGCTCAATGATTGCAGATTGGTTTCTGGACGAATAACTTCATCCACACTAATCATCTGCAGACGACCTTGAGCATCATGGCCTTCTATAGGGATAATTTCCTTGGCGAAATCACCATTTTGGCTGGCCTGATAAGCCAGCTTGTGGGAACGTACAGCAAATTCATCCTGCATTTCCCGGCTGATACCATGCATTTTACCCAACAACTCGGCTGTTAAGCCCATCATCATAGCGGCTTTGGCTGCATACTTGCTGGCTGCAGGGTTGATATCCACACCATGGCTCATTGCCACATGCCCCATATGCTCAACACCACCAACCATAAACACATCACCATTTTCAGTAGCAATGGCCTGCGCCGCCGTGTGCAAAGCAGCCATAGAGGAGCCACACAGTCGGTTGACGGTTTGTGCAGCTACGGTATGTGGAATACCACTCATCAAGGAGGCCTGTCGTGCCACGTTAAAGCCCTGCTCCAGAGTCTGGTTAACACAACCCCAGATAACATCTTCGATATGCGAGGGCTTTAAGGCTTCATTACGCGCCAAAATACCATCAATAACCGCAGCTGAAAGATTTTCGGCACGTACATTACGAAAAGCACCACCCTTAGATCGCCCCATAGCTGAACGGGCGCCATCTACAATTACTACATCATTTGCTTGAAAACTCATGTTTTTCTCCCGTTTCTAGCCCTTGGCCTGCATATTGCCATAAAAAGTTTCACCAGCTGCAGCCATGGCGCGCATAGATGCAGGCACCGCAAATAGCGGGCTCTGATCTGCCAGCGCATCAGCAAGGTCACAGACAGCCTGTAGACCAGTAGTGTCCATATATTTGCAAGCCCCACCAATAAATGGAGGGAAGCCCAACCCATATACCAGAGCCAAATCAGCTTCTGCAGGTGAAGCGACAATACCCTCTTCCAAGCAACGTGCTACTTCCAAACATAGAGGTAACATAAGGAAATCGATAATCTGTTGATCATCCATAGTAGCAGGTGTGGTAGCTAGGGCAGCCAGACTGGTAACCATTTCTTGATCAACTACCTTTTGTGGGCGACCTTTTTTGTCTTTTTCATAAACATAAAAACCAACACCATTTTTCTGACCAAAACGCTGCTTCTCATACATAATGCTAACCACTGCTTCACCCTGACCAGCCATGCGATCGGGGAAGCCTTCTGCCATCACATTTTGACAGTGGTGAGCGGTATCAATGCCGACTACATCGAGCAAATAGGCCGGACCCATGGGCCAACCAAAGCGCTCCATCAACTTATCAATACGCAAGAAGTCCACACCCTTTTCCACCAGCATGCCAAAGCCACCAAAGTAGGGGAACAAGACGCGATTAACAAAGAAGCCAGGGCAATCATTAACGACCACTGGTTTCTTACCCATGGCATTAGCATAAGCAACAGTGGTAGCAATGGTTTCATCACTGGTTTTCGCACCTCGGATAATTTCTACCAAAGGCATGCGGTGCACGGGATTAAAGAAGTGCATACCACAGAAACGACTCGGATCTTGTAATGCCTTGGCCAACAGATCGATCGAAATAGTTGAGGTGTTGGAGGTGATCACCGCATGTTCGGGCAACTGTTGTTCTACGTCTGCCAGCACCATGGATTTGATCTTGGGGTTTTCTACCACTGCCTCAACCACAATATCCACATTCGCCAAATCTGCATAACTTAGAGTGGGACGAATTTGATTAAGAATTTTAGCCATCTTACGGCTATCCAGACGGCCACGGCTTACCAGCTTATCAAGGATTTTTGCCGCTTCATCCAGGCCTAACTGCAAGGCCTCATCAGCAATATCCTTCATCACAATAGGAATACCCTTATAGGCTGACTGGTAGGCAATACCACCGCCCATAATGCCAGCACCCAAAACTGCCGACTGTTTAACATCAGCCGCGATCCGGCTATGTTGTTTAACCGTACGCTTCAAATACTGATCAGCCAGGAAAATACCTACCAGATTGGCCGCCACTTCAGTCTTACAAAGTTCAGAGAAGGTTTTGGCTTCTACCAACAGGGCCTTATCACGACTCATACCGGCATGCTTTTGGATGGTCTTGATAGCTTTAACAGGCGCAGGGTAATGCGGTCCCGCCTTACCGGCAACAAAACCTTTGGCAGTCTCAAACGCCATCATTTGTTCAATCGGTCCCAGACCAAGCTTGTTGCGCTTTTGCTCCTTACGTTGCTGGAAATCCAATTCACCAGCTATACAACGTTGCAGCAAATCCACACCAGAGGCTAACAAATCATCACCAGCCACTACCGCATCAGTAGCGCCGTCAGCCATGGCCACAGCAGCCTTTTTAGTGCCACCACCACAAATCCATTCAATCGCATTATCCACACCAATCAGGCGTGGCAGACGTACACTACCACCCCAACCAGGCATAATGCCCAACTTCACTTCTGGCAATGCCACACTGCCCTGTTCGGACATGATGCGGAAATCAGCCGCCAGACAAACTTCAAAACCACCACCAAAAGCCATACCATTAATTAATGCCACACTCGGGATCGGCAGATCTTCAATGCTATTAAAGGTTTCATTAACCTTCATATTCATGGCAATCAGCTCTTCGTCAGGGTATTCAAAGAAGGCTAAAAACTCAGTGATATCCGCACCCACAATAAATGCTGACTTGGCGCTGGTAAGCATCAAACCCTTGATATTGCTATCTGCTTTAATGGCCGTTACTGCATCAGCCAGCTCTTTCAGGGTAGCAGCGTTAAATTTATTGACCGATTCACCAGCCAGATCAAAAGTCAATCTGGCGATCTGCTCATCGTGCATTGCAACCTGCACGGCATTGCCCGCATAGATCATGCATGGACTCCTTTTTGGTTATATTGACAGCCGGCGACAGCATGTCACCTGCTAAAATTCATACAAGCGTTTTAATTTTCACCCACAACTTAAGATTAGTGCCAGTTAAAGTCAACTATGACTGACCGGACACAATACAACCCAGTAGCCAAAAACAGCTAAAAAACGCTCCACCATTGCTTACAGAGACTGATCCAAAAGACCATTCAATACAGCTACCAACTCATCCAACTCCTCCGGAGTGCCCTTCTCATGCCAATAGATTGTCACATTTATAGGCGAAGAGCCAAGGGCATAAACATCCTCTGGCAAACGGTTTATTAGTTGCGTTAACACTTGCAGTTGAGTGGCAGACAAGGCATCTGCTCCGCGATTCCAACACCAACCGGCTGGTAAACCTTGAGTATTGAGGCCACGAGCTCGAAAAATTTCCCAATGATGGCTCTTGGCCATACCTTTACTGGCCGCACTACTACGAGCCAAACCATAGCCCGTTGCCAAGTGACTTTCTGGCGCAATTTCACCAGCTTCGCGCGGGCCTTGTAACTTACTGATGCGCACCTGCACACCCTGTTGCATAGCCAGTTTACGAATTCTGGCCTGGGCACGCTGTACCGGCGTCGGTAGTACCCAAGATATGGAACCCGCCAAGGACAAAACTACCAGCACGACTATTAACCACTTATATTCCATAGACAAATATTCCAGATCCAAATCGGATATCAGTGTAACACTTGTCATATGCTTTGCACCCTATGTTAAACTGAAATAAATGTTTTGCATAAATGGAATATTGGGCCGGTCACAAGGCAAAATAACCATGATGCAAAGGTCTTCAATATATAACGGGTAGTAAAGGAGCTTTAGTATGCAAACCTATAGCAATATTTTAGTCGCCATTGACCTTAATGATGAAGCCGAGCCAGTTAGCAACAAGGCCCGTGCTTTGGCACAACTGACTGGCGCCAAATTACATTTTATGCATGTTACCGAACCCCTTAGCTATGCCTATGGTGGTGATGTTCCCATGGACCTTAGCTCAATACAGGAGCAGTTACAGGAGCATGCTCAAGAACGCATGACTCAGTTTATGCAGAGCGCCAACTTACTGGCTTACAACAAAATACTGGCCAACGGCCATATCGAAACTGAGATACACCGTGCCGCTGAGGAAATTGGCGCCGATTTAATTGTCGTGGGGAGCCACGGCCGTCACGGGCTGGCTTTATTACTGGGTTCCACATCCAATAGTGTCTTGCATGGTGCCACCTGCGATGTGCTGGCCGTCAGAATTTGACTGCCTCGGGTAAGATAAAAAACTTATAAACCCGTTATTGCGCGGTACGCCAAACAATCTCCGGCCAATACATTCAACAGGCTGGAGATTGCCCCGTTACTGTGTGCCCGGCAATGATGGATCTTGCACCATTAAGCCAGCATCTCTTCAATTTCCATCCAGCGCTCCATAGCCGTCTCAAGGGCTATTTCTTTGTCATTTAGTTCAGCCAACTTGGCCGTGACCAAAGTATGCTCCTGATGATAGAAATCCGGCTCACCAACCTGACTTTGCAAAGCTGCCAATTCAGCTTCTAGGGCTTCGATTAAACCCGGTAACTGGTCGAATTCACGTTGCACTTTATAACTAAGCTTTTTGGCTTGCTTGGCAGCCACTGGTTTAGCAACTTCAGTGTCTGCCAGTGACAGAGCTTGGCCAGCTTGACCAGACCGGGCCAAGGCGCTTTGCAGGCGCCCTCCGCGACCATGCCAGTCACTGTAGCCACCAACAGACTCCTCGATATTGCCTTGTCCATCAAACACCAAACAGGATGTCACCACCTGATCCAAAAACACCCGGTCGTGACTTACCAGCAATACTGTGCCCTGATAATCAGCCAGCAATTCTTCTAATAGTTCCAGCGTTTCAATATCCAGATCGTTGGTTGGCTCGTCCAACACCAAAACATTGGCAGGCTTACTAAACAACTTGGCTAATAATAAACGATTACGTTCCCCACCAGACAGGCTGCTAACAGGGCTTCGAACCCGCTGTGGGGCAAACAAAAAGTCACCTAAATAACCCATAACATGCTTTTGCTTGCCATTTATTTCAATGCTTTCACGGCCTTCAGCCAAGTTGTCCATAACCGTCTTATCGAGCTCCAGTTGATCTCGTAACTGATCAAAGTAGGCTACTTGAAGGCGGGTACCCATGGTCACTTTGCCGGATTGCGGTGTCAATTCGCCCAGCAGAATACGCAGCAAGGTAGATTTACCTACGCCATTGGCACCTACCAAACCAACACGATCCCCTTTCATCAAGGTAAAGTTAAAATCCTGAAGCAGTGGTTGCTGACCATAACCATGAGTAACCTGTTGTATTTCACATACCTGCTTGCCCGAATCTTGCCCGGCAGCCACCTGCATATTTACCCTGCCCTGACGTTCGCGCCTTTGGCTACGCTGCTTGCGCAAATCCTGTAAGGCTCTGACACGACCCTCATTACGGGTGCGGCGCGCCTTAATACCCTGTCGAATCCAGACTTCCTCTTGCGCTAACTTCTTATCAAACAGCGCATTGTGGCGCTGTTCTTCAAGTAATTGCTGTTCACGGTAAGCAAGAAAGCGCTCATAGTCACCGGGAAAATAATGCAACTGCCCCCGGTCAAGTTCCATAATTCGATTCGCCAAGGCCTGTAAAAACCGTCGATCGTGAGTGATAAATACAATAGCTCCCGTGTAACTCAACAGTTGCTGTTCCAACCACTCAATAGCCAATAAATCCAGATGGTTGGTAGGTTCGTCCAACAACAACAGGGTCGGTTCTGACACCAACGCCCGCGCCAAACTAACACGCCGCCGCCAACCGCCAGACAATTCACTTAATGGGCGTTCACCATCAAGCTGTAAACGCGACAGGATACGTTCTACCTGGTTTTCCATTTGCCAACCATCCAACTCATCCAATTGATGGCTGATTTGCTCAAGCTTGCGCATGCCTGCTGCATCCAGTTCCTGACTGGTTAAACTGCTATGCTGTTGACGTAGCGCGTAGACATCGGCCAAGCCCATAGCCACCACTTCTGCCACCAAAAGATCTTCGCGTTCGGGCAGATCCTGTTGTAAATAACCAATACGACAGGCAGGGCTACGCCATACGGTACCAGCGTCAGCAGGCTGCTCACCAGACAGAACTTTTATCAGGCTTGATTTGCCGGCCCCATTGCGACCAATCAAACAGATACGGTCGCCCATATCTATCTGTAACTCTACGCCGTCCAGCAATGGTGCTGCACCATAGGCCAAATGCACCTGCTCCAGCCGCATTAAATTCATACTAAAACCTTATTTCAAAACACCAATCAGAGTTGACCGGATTAATTCGGCGTCTATTATACCCAATCTCAGTGCCTTAACATTAGTGGCAAGCCATATATTTTATAACAAGCAGCTTGACCCAGCTTGCAAAGTTAGTAGCCAAATCGGTAATATGGCAACTTAATAAGACCACCGGCAATGGTGCAGAAAATGGCTATAAGCTAAAGCCAAACATAGCCGTGTGAATAATAGCCACACCCACATATACACCCAAAAAAGTAACCATCTGGCATGTGTGACAAACCTATACCCACAGCAACAACAAAATATATTGATATTGGTGTCAATCTTACTAACAAGCGTTTTTATAAGGATTTATCGGCGGTTATTGAACGTGCCCAAACACAGGGCGTGCACCAACAAATTGTTACCGGCACTAATTTAGCTTCCAGCATTGAAGCCGTCGCTTTGTGCCAACAATACCCAGGTAGCTTGTTTGCCACAGCAGGCTTTCATCCTCATCATGCTAGTGAAAACCAGCCTCTAAGCTGGACAGAACTGCAAGCCATATGGCAACAGCCAGAGGTGGTTGCCATAGGTGAAACCGGGTTGGACTTTAACCGTAACTTCTCGCCGCCACAGCAACAACTGGACAGTTTTGAACAACACCTGCAAGCCGCCTGTACCTTGTCTTTACCTGTGTTTTTGCATGAAAGAGATGCTCAGGATGCCTTTTTTGAGCTACTGGCGCATTATCGGCCCCGCTTATTACGGGGTGCGGTATTACACTGCTTTACCGGCTCGCCAGCATGGCTAAAACGCTTACTCGATTTGGATATCTATTTTGGGGTAACCGGCTGGGTGGGTGATGAACGCCGCGGTGAAGACTTGCGTGCTGCAGTACCACTGATTCCAGCTGAACGGTTGCTGATAGAAACAGATGCACCTTATTTACTGCCTAGAGATATGCGACCCAAACCCAAATCCAGCCGTAACGAACCTGCCTATCTACCCCATATTGCACAAACGGTAGCTCATCTACGGGGCCAAAGCCTCGCGGCCATTGCCAAGCAAACCACTGACAATGCCAAGCGTCTGTTCCAATTGCCCTAATCAGCTGAGTTGACGCACCAGATTTTCTACCTGTGAAGCCTGAAAAGGCCAATCCAGACAAGTATCTGAAGGAGCATGCCGCAACACTGGAATACGCATGGCAAAACACGCCAACAAGTCATCAGATTCAGCAATATCCAGCACTTCAACCTGCACCGCATTCAGGTCGAGACAGTCTAGCAATACCTGCTCGGCAGCATCACATAAATGACAACCAAGGGTGCCAAGCAGTTGCAAGTGCAGCATAAGTCAGAAACGGGAAGTATTGTTACTGGTAACCACAACACAGTTGCAGTTACCAGGATTGCGAAAGCGGTATGGCTGGGCACTGGTAATATAATAGGCATCGCCCGCAGCGAGCAACTGTTGCTTACCATCCACAGTAACATCCAACTCACCACTGATAACAAGGCCTGCCTGCTCACCTTCACAAACCTGCATAGCAGGCCCGGTATCACAGGCTGGCGGGTAAGTTTCATGCAACAGGGAGATAGCCCTGTTTTCATGATTAAATCCTACCAGACGTTTAACCACGCAGCCCTGCCCCATATTAGGCAGATCGGATGCCCTATAAAATACCTGTTGCTGCTGTGGTTCATCACTACTAAAAAAGGCCTCCATGGACATAGGCAGGCCATCAAGCACCTTTTTCAAAGAAGCCACAGAGGGGCTTACCCGATTTTGCTCAATCAAGGAGATAGTACTGTTGGTCACACTGGCGCGCTTGGCCAGCTCGCGCTGTGATAGGCCACGCTTGGTGCGCACCTCTTTAAGGCGAGCCCCAACATCAACGTCAAAACTCACTTCTTTGCGCCCTTGTCGATAGCTGTCTCGGCAGCTTCTGGCAGGTTAGCAACAGCCTCTATATCCGCTTCTGCCGCTTGTTGCAGCAATTCTTCAGGCAAAGGTTTCTTGGGCTTGATTCCACCCAATTTAACTATGTTTTGAGCACGATTAATAAGATTTCCCCGACCCGTCTTGAGCCGTTTAAAGGCCGTATCATAGGCGTCCTGCGCGCGCTGCAACTGAGTACCAACACCCATCATGGCGGACACAAAATCCACCAGTTTTTTATGCATATCTTCTGCTTGCCGGGCAATTTCCTGCGCATTTTGACTCTGATGTTCATAGCGCCATATATTATGGATGGTACGCAAAGCCATCAATAATGTGGCCGGACTTACCAGCATAATATTGCGCTGCATGGCATCCAGAAATAGGGCCTCACCCTTATCACTTTGCAAGGCCAGCATATAGGCCGATTCAACGGGGATAAAAAGCAGCACATAATCCAGACTGCGCACCCCTTCAGCATCTTCATAGGATTTGCCACTGAGGTTGGTTATATGCCCACGGATAGACTGTAAGTGCTCGGCCAATGCTTGTTCACGCTGGTTTTCATCTTCGGTACTGTGATAGCGGTCATAGGCCGTTAATGATACCTTGGCATCGATAATCACATCTTTATTGTCGGGCAAGTGCACAATCACATCAGGTTGCAAGCGCTTACCACTGGTCTGGGTTAAGTTGACCTGACTATGGTATTCATGGCCATTACGCAGACCCGATTGCTCAAGCACTTTTTCCAATACCATTTCGCCCCAGTTGCCTTGGGCTTTATTGTCACCCTTGAGGGCTTTGGTGAGGTTAATGGCATCGGTACTAAGGCGTACGTTCAAGTCTTTCAACTGGCTGATTTGTTCAACCAGACTGCGCCGGTCTTGTGCCTCTTGCGTATATACGTGATCAACGCGCTTACGAAATTCGCCTAATTGTTCGCGTAAAGGTTTGAGGATTAAATCCAGTTGTTGCTTATTGCTGGTATTAAGCTGCTCACTTTGCTTATTCAAAGAGGCTTCTGCAAATTGCTTTAGATAGTCCTCAAATTCCTGCTTGGACTGCTGTAGCTGTTCGGCTTGTTTGCTGCTCGCCTGTATTTGCGCCTGTAATTGCGCTTTGCTGGCAGCCAGTTGCTCGCGACACAGGCTATAGCTGTTCTGAACTTCGGTATATTGTTGCTGCAAACTTTGCTGTTGTTGCTGCAGGTCGGCTAACTGCGCTTGTGTTTGCTGCAATTGGCTAGTCAGTCTGGCATTATCCAACTGCAATTTTTGCTGCTCTGAATGCACTGCACTATGGCCATTGAAATGCTTGGCTATACGTGCTGAAAAAAAATACGCAAACAACACAAACCCAACAACCAGGGCGACCATGAGTTCGGGCAACCAATGATCAAGAAACATACTATGCCACCCAGTCAATAATCACAGGTATCAAGGCAAGCCAACTACCCAGACAATAAATCCAGGTGCCTATTTTGGCTGCTAGCAAACGTTGAAGAAATACGTAGTACAGGGCTGGAAAAGTCACTATCAAAAAGGCCACAGGAATCCACCATGCAAACTGCTGCCAACCATATATCATGGCTAAAACAAGCGCCACAACGGCCAGATTACCAGCAATCATAAACCGCTTGGCAATATTTGTCTGTTCTATTGATACATCACTAGTGTCAGCCGGCAAGTTATCCTGCATAACCTGACGAGCACTTAAGGCACCTGCCATAGAAAAGCCACCGGCAATGGTAAACAGGTAAATAGGTTCCACGCAAAAAGTCCTTTCAGGTCAACTTGTAAGTTGGCCATATGATAGCATAAGTGTGGGTATGGTGGTTAATGCAACTGGGTGCCATAATCGGCGTTTAGGGGCCCCAGATCGTCATAATTCTGGCGCAAGTCCGATAAGGGTTTCAGGCCGTGATCCTCTGGGTCAACCGGCAGATCGTGCCAATCAATGCTGCTAATACAGGTCATCATATCGTATTCACCAATAATGGCCTCCAAAAACATCAGCACGGCTTCTACCCGCAGGTCATCAGCGTGCATATTGATATCTTCCAGATACAAATCAAGGTGCAAATTGCCTTGCACACGGCGTAGGCTAAAATAAACATCCTCCAGTTGTACCAGCAACCCATTCAGGTCTATAGCATCAGGAATATGGCTGTCGCGCGGGCTAAACGCCAAGGGTTTTACCCCCTCCAGGGGCGGTGCTGCAGCAACCAATTGCAATACCTGATCAATACCCTGCTGATAGCCATCACAACCAAAAACCATATGCACTGTGGTGGCGTCATCCACGGGTGTACAAAACACCGTCAAACAGGGATCTATGGCCTGTAAGCCAGCATGTAAAGCATCCAGAAATTCGGGTGACAAGGCCGCCTGCTCACTGGCCAAACTGCACAGTTCCTGAACATTATCACTGACCAGTCGCCAAAAGGCTTGAATGTGCGAATTATTGGTATGCATAATTTCCCGGGGCTGGTTTACATATTGCTGCAAAGGTGACAACCATGGCTGTATAACTATAAAGAAAAAGGAGTGCATAGCACTCCTTATGGTCTTGCTGGCAAAGGGTAATTACTGACCCATTTGCTGCTTAATCAAGTCACCAATAGTGGTAGGACCTTCAGCTTCCACAGACATATTCTTCACATCGCGAATAGCCTGCTTCTCGTCTTCCACATCCTTGGCCTTGATGGACAAGTTAATAATGCGGTTGCGACGGTCAATACCGGCGATCTTGGCTTCTACCGAATCACCTTCTTTGAGCTCATTACGTGCGTCTTCAACACGGTCGATGCTGATTTCAGATGCTTTAAGTACAGCGTCAACGCCTTCAGCCAATTCCACAACGGCTTCTTTGGCTTCTACTGACTTAATAGTTCCGGTAACGATAGCACCGCGATCATTGGCAGCAACATACTCGCTAAATGGATCACTTTCCAACTGCTTGATACCCAGAGAAATACGCTCTTTCTCAGAATCAACAGACAGGATAACAGCAGTTACTTCATCGCCCTTCTTGTATTCACGCAGAGCAACTTCACCGTCCACATCCCAAGCAATATCAGACATATGTACCAGACCGTCAAGATCACCTTCCAGACCAACAAAGATACCAAAGTCAGTGATAGTCTTGATATTGCCAGTTACCTGATCACCAGCAGCATACTTCTCGGCGAATACGGCCCATGGGTTACCTTGACACTGCTTGATACCCAGAGAAATACGACGACGGTCCTGATCTACGTCCAGGATCATCACTTCTACTTCGTCACCTAACTGAACCACCTTGGATGGGTGGATATTCTTGTTAGTCCAAGACATTTCAGAAACGTGTACCAGACCTTCAACACCATCTTCGATAGAGGCAAAGCAGCCATAATCAGTCAGGTTAGTGATCTTGGCCATAACCTTCATGCCGTTCGGATAACGTGCCTTGATGGAAGCCCATGGATCTTCTTGCAGTTGCTTCAGACCCAGAGACAGACGACCACTTTCTTTGTCAAACTTAATAACCCGTACGGTGATTTCATCACCTGGGTTAAGCATATCGCCTGGATGAGCAATACGCTTCCAAGCCATGTCGGTGATGTGTAGCAAACCGTCGACACCACCCAGATCTACGAAGGCACCATAGTTGGTCAGGTTCTTAACGTAACCCTTAACATCCATGCCTTCTTCGATATTAGCCAGCAACTCTTCACGTTGTGCACTGTTGGCTTCTTGCATTACCGCACGACGGGATACAACCACGTTGTTGCGCTTTGGATCCAGCTTGATCAGCTTGAATTCCAGTTCCTTGCCTTCCAGATGATCAACGTCACGTACCGGACGCACATCAACCAGAGAACCAGGTAGGAAACCTTGAATATTGTTAACAGCAACAGTGAAGCCGCCCTTAACCTTACCGTTGATAACACCAGTAATCGTTTCTTCAGCTTCAAAGGCAGCTTGCAGCACTTCCCAGGCTTCCGCACGCTTGGCCTTTTCACGGGACAAACGAGTCTCACCAGTACCGTCTTCAACGCTTTCCAGAGATACCTTCACTTCATCGCCAATTTTGACTTCGATTTCTTTGGTATCGTTCAGGAACTGCTCAACGGGAATAACAGCCTCAGACTTAAGGCCGGCATTAACGGTTACCCAGTCGCCATCAATGTCCAAAACAGTACCCACAACAAGGGCACCGGGACGCATTTCAACAGCATTCAAGGATTCTTCAAATAATTCAGCAAAGCTTTCGCTCATGATAATTTCCGCGCACTGTCCCCAACTAATTGTCGAACAATGCTTTTTTTGCCTGACGGTCAGCTACATCAGGGTAGTTAATATTAACGCAAAGTGTCTGGAACTGACGCCTTGAAGGGACACGAAGATTTTTGCGCGCGCGAATTATAAACGATTAAAAGATTTATTACAAAGAACTTCGCGGCATATAATCAGGAACGCTCAGCCAGTATAGAGGGGCGAATCATAATCCACACTTCAAAAGCTTCCGATTGTTGTTTTTTATCACCAAACAGCCAGCCCAAAAGGGGTAGTTCAACAAATTTTGGCACACCTGCCCGGACCTTTCTATCAGCCTGCTTTATCATGCCACCCAGCAAAATAAACTCGCCATCTTGTACTGTAACCTGATTGGATATGGTATGAGCAAGTACGGATAGACTACCATCCATATCGACTATTAAATCACTTACCGAAGCTTCTTGTATCTTTAAAGTCACCATGTCATTACCACTGATATAGGGCACAATATCCATGCTAACACCATAGGATAGCGTCTTATCATCGGCGTGCTTATCACGACGACTATCACTGCTATCCTTAAGATCCTGCGTTTGATTTCCAGACCATTTATTGGTTTGTTGCATGGTAGAAAAGTGCGCTTTTAAACCGTGAGTTGAGACAATAGATGGCATAGCCTTGACCCGAGTTTGCCCCTTACGGGCCAGCAATTGCAAATGCTCTATCAAACCAGGCTGGGCAGATATAATACCCTGCGCCAAAGAATTGCCCTTAGCCTGCCAATATAAACCCAACTGTTCAAGGGCTGTCTGTGTTATTTCCATAATGCTCAACTCCAGCAGCACCTGACCCGGAGAATGATCAAATACCAACAGGCTTTCCTGTATCTTTTGTTGCAAACCCGGGGGCGCTGTAATAGTTAAATATTTCGCCCCACCGGGAGCCGAAACAAAGCCCTGGTAGATTTCTGCCAATGAATAATAAAGGGTTTCCGGATCCACGTAACGAGGCCAGTAGCGACAACTAACAGATAGAGAACTCCAACTCGGCGTGTCAGCTGAATTCATTCCCACCAGTATATAATCATCAAAAAAACGATAGCCTAAATTGCTGCTGGCAGCGATCAAGTCCAAAGCCTTATCTAGCCGCATATCTTCGGTCTCTATAGTTAGCAAACCCTCAACAAATTCATCCGTGACAATAGGAAAATCGATCAAAAGGCTTATTTCTGTATAAACATCCCGCACATTAGCATCATAAAATGACAAGGCCACATGGGGCAAAGGCCCAGGATAACTGGCCGGATCTGTGTCATCACAGTGAATTGGTCGGTGCGGACGAGAGGTGCCGACATAACTGACACTGTCAGCACTGCCCACCAACTCAGACTCGGCATCATCAACAGCTAATACGGCATTATCAGCCTTGTCTACCACAGTGACGGGGATTGGCATATCAGCAGCAGGCACAGAAGATATATGGGGTCGAACACAAGCACACAGCAACAAAAGACACGACAGCAAAGCAACAACACGCAACATGATGGATGGCAATATTAAACCAAATACGTAAAACACCTCTGAACATCCCCCTCTGGCCAATATCAATAGCAAGTTCTACGCAATACCAAACCGTTCTTCAAGTTGTCAGTTAATGACCATAAACATCGTGGAACTACACCAGTAAACCCAGCACACAACAGCCAGAAAATACCGTCGGCAGAAACTACAACCTGTCATTAACAGCCAGACAAGTAGCATTACTCGGAAAGCAAGATCGCTTCCTGCTGATCAGGTGCAGGAAATACAAGTTTGGTCTTCTTGGTACGCAGTCTGAATTCGCTCCAACCACTATCACTGTCCTTTGAACGCACCATAAACTTGCCGCCAATGTAGATCGTGTACTCTCCCGACTCTAAAGCCTCATTTAGGGTACCGGTCAAATTTAGTGTGTTATTTGGAGACAATGAGGAGAAAGGATATTTGTTCTCCAGAGAATGGGCGCTTAACATAGGCACTTTTGCAACCAGCCTCCTCTTGCTATTACGCACTTGCAACTCAACCATTAAACGCCCCTTATAATTTGACTGATTATGAACCTGCAACATGACTCTCTTGCCATCCGTATGAATAAGTGGTTCCAAAGGCACTACTTTGGGTCGTTTCTGAGCGCCTGTTATATTCATTTCAAAAAGACTCCCGGTACTATAATTAAGTGTTACACCACTTTTTTTAAGAGGGCTAATCTCTCTAACATTTAATAAAAAATTATAGTAACCTTTAACATCACGGCGGCGAGGGATCTGCAAGGAACCGGTCAAAGTATAGGAGTCTTTACCTTCAATTTTAAAGCGTTCACCAGCATCGATCACAGCCCAATCCCAAGGGCCAGATAAGGGCTGCTCTGGGTCGAAGACTGCTTCCTTCTGGTAGCCATCCTTATCCTGAGTATAATAACTATAAGAAATATCATATTCTCTGGCACCCTTGTTACTGTTAGCAACAGTGAGTTTAAAGGGTATTATCTGACCAGGCTTGGCAGACAAATGAATACGGGGCGGACTGACCGTCAATGCATGGGCCTTCATTGACAAAACTGCCAATAGTATTACCCCAAGGGTAACACAGATAAAGCATCTAAAATATTTAACTTGACTAGCTTGCATAGCAAAACCTCTATATCAAATAATCTATAATTATTTATATTAGTAACATTATCGCTATATAAAAAAATAGTCAACTAAAAAGCCATCGCATAATGCGATGGCTTTTATAAAAAAAATCTAATATTAGTTACTATGCAAAAGGCACAGGTGCTAATCAGCAGGCACCGGTGCTAAACTCAGGGTAGCGGTTCCTCTATAGGTACCAGGGCGCTCAACATCTTTATCAGCTCCTAATACCATTTTATGATATATTTTTCTGGCAAAATCCGTTTGACCTTCACTGTCTCCAAGCTGGGGATCAACAGTCGTATTTCCATCATGTGTAATATTATAGGCAAATAGCATATCAGCACTATCAATTAAGGCATTATCGCCATCCAGCGTTATTGTATTATCAAAGCTAGCTGAGTCAAAATAGCCGGTTGCCGAGTTGGTGGCATTGGTTTCAGCAAAGTCATGGCTCATTTGCGCACTTCCTAACTCGTTTCGAGTAGTTAGCGTTGGGTCTATATGATACAAGACAAAATCATGTACGGTTAATTCCATGGCAATATTGCCATGAAAACGAACCACTCCTCCACCTACATAGACAGAACCCGCACTGCCAGGAGCATCTTCAGAAAGGCTAGCATCCGCTTTGGTGGCACTATAAGGCACATAATACAATTCCATATCGTCAATCGCATCAAGCACAATAAACTCGTTAATCTCCAACTCCGCACGCGAATCAGCCGATTTATCAGTGGTATCATTGCCAACATCATCGGTGCCATAAGCAGCAAAAACTGACTGCGCTCCCAATATACTTAATACAATACTAACTATAAGGCTTAATTGTTTCATAACTACCTCTCCTATTTTATAGAAAATTTTTTATAAACAGTATTGCTTGTAAACTTATTAATTATAAATAAAAACTATTTAAACAATACATTACATAATTAACCATACAATATTCAGGCCAACTTTTTTAAAAAAGGTAAGTTATTAATATATATTATTATATTAGATACAAAAATTGTTATGCGGAGTTTAACCAATAAGAACCGTAAAATATCTGGTAACATACTGTAACATCAATTGATACAGTTACAGTTACTATACATCTGATAATCCATTGACTAGCCGCCCCAGGCAGCAGAATAACAGCACCGCATCTTTACCCAATAACTTTAATCTCGCTTAATACCGACTCTATACAGCAGGAACAGGCACTAGGCGAATCATAACTTCGCCCCTATAAATCCCAAAGAGCTCCATATCTTTATGATCACCCATTACTACTCTGTGATATAGTTTTCTCACAAAATCAGTTTTGCCGGAGACAGAACCGATCTGTGGATCAATCTTAGTAATAGCATCACCTGACATGGTATAAGCATGCAGCATATCGGCACTGCCATTAATAACCTTGTTTTCATCTAACGTGATTTCTACATCAAAGAAGACTTTATCAAAATAGTCCGTGGCGGAGTTGATCTCGTTGGTTTCATCAAAATCATAAATTATTTGTATACTATCCAAGCTATTTCCGGGGAAAAACCACACCACGTTTGATGGCCAGACCATACGAACTTTATCTAGGTTGCTAACAGACAGCTGCATAGGAATATTGCCATGAAAATAGACTAAAGCGCCCCCCACATAGACTGACCCTGCGCCCCCAGGAGCATCCTCAGCATTAGTAATATTGGCCTTGGTAGCACTATAGGGCAGGTAAAACAATGTCAAATCTGACATAGTATCAAGCACAATAAACTCATTAATTTCGAGTTCCGCACGCAATGCAGCAGAGGTGTTACCGGTGTTGTTACCGATATAATCAGAAGCATACGCCGCACACGCCGATTGCACACCCAGCATACTAAGAACAAGGCTGCTCATAAGGCTTGTATGCTTCATGCTCAAGTCTCCTGCTTTATAGCTATTGTCATCAAATAGCGTAACTTATAACGTAAAAAGCATTGATAAATACAGCGCATTCAAACTGATAATCTATTGTATTTATAACTTGTCCAATTGTTATAAACACACATAAATATTTATATATTTTATTATGATACCTAATGGAAAAAGGTTTATGCTCAGAATTACTACCAGTTCTCCAACAAACTCCATGACAATTAACATCAATTGATATTTTTTCATGCACTAACACCATTGCTTTCCACTTTATCTGTAGAACAGTAGAAGCTGTTAGCTAGGAGAGGTTATACATTTTCATTTTTCGCCACAGAGTCATACGACTAACACCCAGAAATCTAGCGGCGTTGGAGCGATTACCGTGACACTGGTACAAGGCTTGTTCAATCGTCCCTGCACTGATGGTTTTATTGCCCACTTGGTCAACAACACCCTCATCATATTGGCTCACTAATCGTTTACTGCCGATACTATCTGGCAAATCACTCTTTTGCAGCAAGTAATCAACCGCCATGGCAGCCACATAACTGGCACAATTTTCCAACTCTCTGACATTGCCTAGCCAACAGTGATTTTCCAGCTCTGCTTCAATTGCTGGAGGGATAACCCATTTGTCGGTACCAGAAGCACGCTCAAGAAACTTTTGAAACAACAGCATAATGTCTTCTTTACGTTCTCTTAATGGCGGTACATATAGATGGATAACTTCAAGACGATAGCGTAAATCTTCGCGGAACTGACTCTGTTCACTGGCTTCTTCAAGGCTCAAATTTGAAGCAGAGATTACCGCCGCCTTAAACTCTCGCAAATTACCATAATCACCAACTGGATAATATTGCTTCTCCTGTAAAACTCGCAGAAACTTAACCTGATTATTAGGCTGCAGACTAGTGACCTCATCGAGAAATAAAGTGCCTTTGTGCGCCATATGCAGCAAACCCTGACTGTCATGCAAAGCCCCCGTAAATGCCCCTTTTTTATAACCAAACAACTGAGCATCGATAAGCTCACTGGAAAGATTAGCAACACTAACGGCAACAAAAGGTGCTGCCGACCTCTGGCTTTCAGCATGCAAAGCACGTGCCACCAGTTCCTTACCCACTCCGGTTTCACCGGAGACAAATATAGACACATCAACTTTTGCCGCTTTCTTTATTTGTGTAAACAACCGATGCATCTGACAATTTTGAGACCAAATCCCATGAAAACACTGCGCATGATGTGCTGCCTGCTGCAAGCCCATAGACATATCCTTAGAACCACAAACCAAGATAAACTGTTACATATGCTATAAAATAGTATATTATATTATAGTTAATCGTCAATTAACTTATACTATATAAATAGAAAATATAGGGAGAATATAATTCTTAGAATATACATTAGCCAATAATTATTTGCATCTAAAACAATTTTTATTTTTAAAACAATATGATAGGACAACTGCAGTAAAAAAGAAAAATACATGTCTCCAAAAACCAAGAGGCAATTACCAAACAAATTCACCCACTTATTAAACTAGTTTTTTATAGTTATTTGGATTATTTAATAACATGCACAAACTGCATACAAAGGCATATATCGAAACACCCCATCCTCACCCGGATATAAACACATTCACTCAGCCCGGATATCACAAGTGGATTATATTATTGCCAGAAAAACAGCGGCCTGCCCCTGACCGTACATTCTGGTCTTGCATCCTTATTTGGCCGTTCATTAGAAGGAAATTTAGGTCATATCATTGATGTATCAGCTATTATCGCAGCCCTGAATTAAGAGCTATTAAGTCAGCTATGATCAGCCGCTATACCCTTTACTTTTATCATGGTACTGATGTGCTTGTCCTTGTTAAAAGCCTTGTACAGAGATAGCTTGTGTGCAAAACAGTAATGCATATTGGCCCTAAACAAGGCCAATATAATATTGCCCTATTGCCCAGCAGTGTCAGGGAAGTGATCTATGCACTATTAATTTTATTAGCCAAAGATTGCTTCGTTGCGCTTGTTTCTTGACCCCTGCCCTTGTATACATTTTGGCTAACTCCAGCAACCTATTTGCGTAGCAAAACCAGAACATGCCACAATGCCACTACCGGAAAATATAAAGTCATCCATGGGCAGAGGCTGTAAATCAGCTTGCTGAATCAAGGCAAGACTTTATTTCCTCAATACCAAACTGATAGCAACTTATAATAACAACCAACAACAGCTTAATGGGCCCGTGTTCCAGCAAGCATTGGCAAGGTTTAAACCAGTAACTTACAGGCCATTAATCATGTTCAGTCTACAAGATTTACATTACCAGCCCTTACCCTTACCCGATCGCATCAGTATGCCAGACGCTGACATGGTCAAAGCTGCTAACCTTTACTACCAAACCATGCGCTGCCGGCATACAGTACGTGATTATTGCGATCGACCGGTACCGAAGGAGGTCATAGAAACCTGTATTAAAACTGCCGGTAGCGCACCCAGCGGTGCCAATCATCAACCCTGGCATTTTGTCGCCATCGAAAACCCACAGCTAAAACGGCAAATCCGCGAGGCAGCAGAAGAGGAAGAACAACGTTTCTACGCCGGTGGCGGTGGTGACGAATGGATTAAAGCGCTAGAGCCGATAGGCACCAATGCCGATAAGCCGCACCTGGAAATTGCACCTTGGTTAATAGTGATTTTTGCCCAGCGCTATGGCGAACTGGCCAGTGGCGAACGTTACAAAAACTACTATGTGCCCGATAGTGTCGGTATTGCTACTGGATTTTTGATATCAGCCCTGCACCATGCGGGCTTGGTTAGTCTTACTCACACCCCCAACCCCATGCGTTTTCTAAACGCACTATTGGAGCGCCCCAAGTCCGAAAAGCCTGTGATGATCTTAACCGTTGGCCACCCACACAAAGATGCCACAGTGCCCAGTGTTGCCAAACTCAAAAAACCGATCGACGAGATCTTAACTTGGGCATAGGCCAGAAAGTGACTACAAAATGACATTTAAACCAAGCGCAACTGTGAACCAATAAAAGAGCCCAATGAGCTAGCTATTATGCTACCTTAAGAGCTATAAATACCCTGCTAAGCAGCCGAGAACCTCCATGTTTACCTTACAAGTTGCAAACAATTTAAAGCTGGTATTGGTAGAACCTGCCTTTGCCCCACAATACCTGACCATCGTTACCCGGGAACGTGCATATTTAGCAGCCTGGTTAGCATGGCCTCCACATGCCAACAGTGAAGACTTTTTTCTGACCTTTATTAAGCAATCCCGCACCGACTATGAGACCGGCAAATCGCTGACATGTGCCATAGTGTTAAATAATCAAGTGGTTGGCAATATCGGCTTTAACAACATCAATCATAATCTCAAAACCGTAGAACTTGGCTATTGGTTAAGCGCTCAATATCAGGGCCGGGGCATTGTCACTAAATCAGTAGCCAAATTAATTGAACTGGCATTTACAGAAATGCAAATATACAAGGTTCAGATTTCTGCAGCACAAGACAATCACCCCAGCCGACAGATTCCGGAGCGTCTGGGATTCCAACTGGAAGGCATCATCCGGCAAGCCGAAAACCTCAATGGCCGTATGGTTGATCACGCGGTATACGGTTTACTGAGCTCTGAGTGGCACAAACCATGAACTATTTTCATTATTTAGCCATAAAATATTAATTATATTTATAATTATTCATAGCCTATTATAAACACCTTCACAGTTGGCAAAATAACAGGATGAACCATGCAGTCACATGTAAAAGTTGTCGTTATTGGAGGTGGTGTAGTGGGCTGCTCCGTGCTTTACCACCTGACCAAATTGGGCTGGCAAGATGTTGCCTTAATTGAACGATCCGAACTCACTTCCGGCTCAACCTGGCATGCCGCTGGTGGCTTTCACACACTCAATGCCGACACCAATATGGCCGCTTTGCAAGGTTATACCATTAACCTCTACCAAGAACTGGAACAGATTAGTGGGCACAGCTGCGGTCTACATCATGTCGGCGGCATCACCTTAGCCGACACCCCTGAACGCATGGATTACCTGAAGTCAGCCCGCGCCATGCATCGGCATATGGGGCTGGATACTGAAATTATAGGCCCGCAAGAAATTCGAGCCCTCAGCCCCATCGTTAACACAGACGGTGTGCTGGGCGCCTTGTATGACCCTCTGGATGGCCACCTTGACCCATCCGGCACCACCCACGCCTATGCTAAAGCTGCCCAACAACAGGGCGCGAAGATATACCTGCGCAACCCGGTTACAGATATGACCCAGAGGCCCGATGGTTCGTGGGATGTTGTCACCGAACAGGGCATTATCAATGCCGAACATGTGGTTAATGCCGGCGGTTTATGGGCTCGAGAACTGGGTGCCATGGTTGGTATCTTTCTGCCTCTGCATCCTATGGAACATCAATATCTGATAACCGATGATTTACCTGAAGTCTACGAGCGCAGCCATGAACTGCCCCATGTTATGGATCCTGCCGGAGAAAGCTACCTGCGTCAGGAAGGTAAAGGCCTGGTAATTGGCATGTACGAACAACGCTGCGATCCCTGGGCTGTTGATGGCACCCCCTGGGATTTTGGCCACGAGCTGTTGGACAATAATCTGGACCGCATCGACGATATACTGGAATTTGCCTTTAACCGTTATCCTTGTCTGGGCAACGCCGGTATTAAAAGTATTGTCAATGGCCCCTTCACCTTTGCTCCTGATGGTAACCCACTGGTTGGCCCTGTGCCTGGCCTTAAAAACTATTGGTCTGCCTGTGCTGTGATGGCCGGCTTTAGTCAGGGTGGCGGAGTTGGCTTAACTCTGGCTGAATGGATGATTTATGGTGAACCTTCACGGGATGTGTTTGCCATGGATGTGGCCCGTTTTGGTAACTACTGCACCCGTGCCTATACCCGCCGTAAGGTAAAAGAAAACTACCAAAAGCGCTTTAGTGTGGCCTATCCCAACGAAGAACTGCCTGCAGGTCGTCCTCTCCACACCACCCCAGCTTATAGCATCTGGCAGCAGCAGCGAGCCGTATTTGGTCAGGCGTATGGTATGGAACACGTAAATTATTTCGCCCCTGCTGGCGAACCTTTGCAAGAAACCCCCAGCTTCCGCCGTTCCAACGCCTTTGGCCCCGTAGGAGATGAGTGCCGCGCCGTACGCACCGCTGTGGGCATTAACGAAGTACATAATTTTGGCAAATACCAAGTCAAAGGTTCAGGTGCCCGTCAATGGCTGGACACCATTATGGCCGGCCGTATTCCCCAGCCTGGACGTTTGGCATTAAACCCCATGTTAAGCCCCACCGGCAAATTACTGGGTGACTTTACCGTATCCTGCTTACACGAAGAACACTTTTTGGTAACCGCCTCCTTTGCCATGCAAGCCTTCCATATGCGCTGGTTTGAACAGCATCTAGCTGCCACAGACGTGGCCATAGCTAATATTTCTACCGACCTTATCGGCTTTCAAATTGCCGGCCCCAAAGCCCGTGATGTGCTGGCGGCATCTACCCGCTTTGATGTTGGCAATAGCGCTCTGCCATTTTTGTCCATGCAACAAATGGAAGTGGGCAACTGCGACGCCATAGTGCAGCGTGTTAGCTATACTGGCGATTTGGGCTACGAGATTTATGTACCCAGAGATCAGCAAATCAGCCTCTATAAAACCCTTGCCAATGCTGGTGAGGCCTTTGGTATGAAGCCATTTGGTATGCGTGCCATGATGAGCCTGCGGTTAGAAAAAAACTTTGGTTCATGGATGCGTGAATATAAGCCCGACTATACCCCTATGGAAACCGGTATGGACCGTTTTCTGGCCTACGACAAACCAACCAACTATATTGGTAAGCAAGCTGCTCTGGCGGAAAGGGCCCAGCCACCAACAAGACGCCTGACGCAATTTATTGTTGACGCCCTTGATGCCGATGTTGTGGCCGATGAACCCATCTGGAAAGAGGGTGAAGTCGTTGGTTATGTCACTTCTGGCGGCTATGCCCACTTTAGCGAAAAGTCGGTCGCCTTTGGCTTTGTGCCAGTAGCGATGAACAGGGATGGCAATCAGTTTGAGATTGAAATACTCGGCACTATGCGCAAGGCAAGTATCTTTACCGAACCCTTGTTTGACCCTCAAGCTGAGCGTTTAAGGGGTTAATACTGGCCCTGGTAAATACAACTAGATAATGTTTATGAGAGTCTATTAAGACTACTGGGCCTATATCGTAAGGCAGTGAGCTCTTGGGCTTTGCAATAATAGGATATAACATTTAACCAGCGAGCATAGAACAGGCGTTGGTGATGTACTTATCCGTATCTGTCTGAACCTTTGAACCAATCATCATGGCCAGGCGCTGTGCGCACAACAACCGACTTTTTGGTCAAATATGCCCGTAAGGCGTCCCATCCGTTCTCTTTGCCAAAACCGCTATCTCGTACCCCACCCCAGACTGAACGCGGGTCGTTACGGTGATGATCATTTAACCAAACCACGCCACCACGCACTTTAAGTGAAAGACGATGTGCCCGCGCAATATCACGCGACCAGATCGACACCCCAAGCCCAAAAGCCCCTGTGTTGGCCATTTCCACAGCCTCATCCTCATCCTGAAATCGAGTAATTGAAATGACCGGACCAAAAACTTCCTCCAAGAATAATTTATGTTGCGGTGCAACGTCCTTGAACACGGTTGGACGTATATAAAAGCCGTCAGCAAAATCTTTAGGCAGATCCAGAGGACCAGCACCTGCGACCATTTCGGCACCATCTGCTTTGGCTTGTACTATCATGCTTAAGCACCGATTTTTGGCGTTCTGAGAAATTAACGGCCCCATCTGAGTGGTTTTATCCAGTGGATCACCAATCCTTATATCATCAGCCCTTGCCGCAAGCTGCTCGACAAAACGCTCATATATTTTCTCTTGCACAAGAAAGCGAGCACCAGATACACAAGTTTGCCCAGAAGCAACAAACGCAGAGAACAAGGTGCCAGCGATGGCACCTTCAATATCGGCGTCTGCACAGACAATAACGGGCGTTTTTCCACCCAATTCCATAGTCGTGCGGATCAGGCGCTCGCCGGCAAGTCTGGCGACTTTACGCCCAGTCTCAGTGCCACCAGTAAGGTCAATATAATGAATATCATCAGCCGCACACAAGGCTGCTCCGGTCTCAGCACCCCCAGTAACGACATTGATAACGCCATCCGGCAAGCCCGCTTCTGTTGCCAGAGCGGCGAGCACCAGAGGTGAAACCGGGGCCAATTCTGAAGGTTTGATAACACATGTATTGCCTGCAGCCAGCGCCGCAGCCAACTTCTTGACCAAAATTAGAATGGGATGGTTCCAGGGCGTCAACAGGGCAACAGGACCAAGAGATTCGTAATGAGTTATCGTAACATAGTCGCCTTTGACGACGTTAGATTCGCCTTCCAGACCGATGGCGATGCTCGCGAAGTATTCCAACCATTCCGGAATACGGGCCATTTGAGCATTCATTTCTCGAATGCAACGACCAGTGATTGTCGATTCCAACAGGGCCAGTTTGGACATATTGGCTCGCAGTACATGGGCAAATTTGTGCAGATACGCAGAACGGTCCAGTGGGTCT
>JASMLZ010000071.1 GCA_030748435.1 Gammaproteobacteria bacterium
CCCGTATGCCCGGCAAAGGCCATTTCTGCTAAGGTAGCCAGTAAGCCACCATCGGCACGGTCATGGTATGCCAACAATAGACCTTCAGCATTAAGGCCTTGAATGGCACCAAATAGGCCTTTCAGATCTTCAGCATCATCCAGATCTGGCGCACTATTACCCAGTTGTTTGAACACCTGCGCCAAAACGGAGCCACCCAAACGGTTTTGACCCTTACCCAGATCAATCAGAATCAAATCAGTGGCACCTTTATCAGTGCGCAACTGCGGTGTTAAGGTTTTACGGACATCCTCTACGGGAGCAAAGCCGGAGATAACTAAGGATACGGGGGATGTGACACTTTTATCTTCATCACCATCTTTCCATACTGTGCGCATAGACATGGAATCTTTACCCACTGGAATGGAAATACCCAGAGCAGGGCATAACTCCATACCCACGGTTTTTACGGTGTCATATAATTTGGCGTCTTCGCCCGCATAGCCAGCTGGCGACATCCAGTTGGCAGACAAGCGAATATCACCCAGATCAGCAATCTGAGCACAAGCCAGATTGGTAATGGTCTCAGCAATCGCCATTCGACCAGAGGCTGGGGCATCAATCAAAGCCAGAGGCGTGCGCTCCCCCATGGCCATAGCTTCACCAGTAGTGGTATCCAAAGCAGTGGTGGTGACCGCACAGTTACCCACCGGCACCTGCCATGGGCCTACCATCTGCTCACCAGCCACCATGCCCGTAATAGAACGGTCACCAATGGTAATCAAAAAGCTCTTACTGGCTACGGTCGGCAAGCTGAGTACCCGCTGCGCAGCCTCAGCCAAGTCTATATTCTGCAGCTGCAGGTCTTGCAGTTCAGGGTTGCGGCGCACCACATCACGGTGCATCTTGGGCGGTTTACCAAATAATACCGACATGGGCAGATCCACGGGCTTATTGGCAAAGTGGCTATCGCCCAGAGTCAAATGATGCTCTTCGGTGGCTTCTCCGACCACCGCATAGGGGCAGCGCTCACGGGCACATAACGCTTCGAATAAAGCCAAATTGTCAGGTGCTACAGCCATCACATAGCGTTCCTGAGCTTCGTTACACCAAATAGCCAAAGGCGACATACCCGGCTCGTCATTATTCACATTACGCAGTTCAAAGTGACCACCACGGCCGCCATCTTTAACCAACTCAGGGAAGGCATTGGACAGGCCACCGGCACCCACGTCGTGAATAAAAGCAATCGGGTTGTCATCACCCAACTGCCAGCAACGGTCAATGACTTCCTGACAACGCCGTTCCAGTTCCGGATTCTCACGTTGCACAGAAGCAAAATCCAGATCAGCAGCACTGGCACCTGAAGCCATAGATGAAGCAGCGCCGCCACCAAGACCTATCTGCATGGCAGGGCCACCCAGACAAATCAGCTTAAAGCCAACGCCAATTGCACCCTTTTCGACATGCTCGCCACGGATATTACCCAAGCCACCAGCTAGCATAATGGGCTTATGATAGCCTCGCACCTCGTCCCCATCCACGCCCGGTACCTTGGCTTCATAGGTACGGAAATAACCATTTAGTGCTGGTCGGCCAAATTCATTATTAAACGCCGCGCCCCCGATGGGACCTTCCAGCATAATATCCAGCGCTGAGACAATACGTTCAGGCTTGCCATAGGCTTCTTCCCAAGGCTGTTCAAAGCCGGGGATATTCAAGTTGGATACAGAATAACCCGTTAGGCCAGCCTTGGGCTTGGAGCCTTTACCGGTAGCACCTTCGTCACGAATTTCACCGCCAGATCCAGTAGCAGCACCGGCATGGGGCGCTATAGCCGTTGGGTGGTTATGGGTTTCCACCTTCATAAGAATATGGATATCTTCCTGATGATAGGCATATTGCTGATCAGCCGCCTGCGGGAAAAAGCGACCACCTTTATGACCGCTAATAACGGAAGCATTATCAACATAAGCCGACAACACACCCTGACCATTAAGCTGGTTAGTATTTTTAATCATTTGGAACAGTGACTTGTCCTGTTCTTCACCATCAATAGTCCAACTGGCATTAAAGATCTTATGCCGACAGTGTTCTGAGTTCGCCTGTGCGAACATCATAAGCTCGACATCCGTTGGATTACGCTGCAACTCCCTAAAGGCAGCAACCAGATAATCAATCTCGTCCTCTGCCAAAGCCAGGCCCAAACTGGTATTGGCCTGTTCCAAAGCCACCCGGCCCCCGGCCAAAATATCGACTCTAGACAAAGGTGCTGGTTCGGTCTGGTCAAACAACCCTGCAGCGGCTTCCAGATTGGGTAACACCTGCTCTACCATGCGGTCATACAGCAACGCGGCGGCCTGTTCGACCTCGGTTCCACTAAGCTCACCACGCACATAATAGGCAATGCCGCGTTCCAGACGCTCCACCTTGACCAAACCGCAATTATGGGCAATATCACTGGCTTTGCTGGACCAGGGAGAAATAGTACCCAGCCGAGGCACTACCAACAACATCAGATCAGTGGTGTCTTCCCGCTGTGCTGAGGGTCCATAATGCAAAATGCTTTCCAGTACCTGTTGCTCGTCAGCAGTCAACTCAGCATGGAGGTTAACAAAGTGCATAAATTCACCGTAAACCCCCGTTACAGCAGGTATTTGGGCCTGTAATTCAGTCAGCAAACGCTGTTGACGGAATTCAGAAAGAGCGGGGGCACCACGTAAAGTCAGCATATTTGGCCTCTATAGGATGGGATCCGATGCAGGGCCGGATGTGGCCTCTGCTCTGGTTGCCTTATGTTGTAGGCGACGTTGTTTAAAAAAATCACTCAGCATTTGGCTAGCCTGTTCAGCCAGCACACCACCTTGTACCTGTACAAGGTGGTTAAAATGGGGATGTTGTAACAATTGCAAGTTGCTATCAACCACGCCCGCTTTGGGTTCACTTGCCGCGTAAACCAAGCGTTCAATTCGACTATGCACCATAGCACCAACACACATGGTGCAAGGTTCCAAGGTGACGTACAACTGGCAACCGGGCAAGCGGTAATTTTGCAACCTATGGGCCGCATCACGCAACGCCATAATCTCGGCATGAGCGCTGGGATCATGGGTACTAATGGGTTGATTATAACCACACCCAATAACCTTTCCCTGTTGCACTACCACCGCACCCACTGGCACCTCACCCTGTTGAGCGGCAAGCTGGGCTTGTTCCATGGCCAAAGCCATAAAGTGCTCGTCATTAGGGACTATTGGGGTGTCGGTTTTCACGCTATATTTCTCTAATCCCACTCAATAATAACTTTACTATAAGTTATTAATTGGAATATGTTTACTTGTTTAATGATTGAAAGATTTCTGCTGCCTTCTTACTTACTGCTTTTCGCTTATCCTTAGAGATTAAATCCAATTTTATCAGAAGCCAATGTTTTAAGGCTTTATCTTCTTTTGCCATTTTCTCTAAAAAATTCATTGTCTGAATAATCACAATCCAGTCTTTACTATTTTTTAACTGTTCTTTTGAGATATTTATTGCTGTTGTTTTTTGCTCTTCAGTCAATAAATCGCAAAACTCCAAATGAAGTTGAGCAAGTGTCCATTCAGCAGATGGTTGGTTAAGAGTGGGAATTAGAAATTGAAATTTGTCAACATACCCAGCAAACCAATTTGGGTTTTGTCTAAATATTCGTTTGAAAGCGTTGGAAACTCTCAACCTAACAGTGGCATCACTACTTGAATAACATTCGAATAAGTAATCTAAGGAGTCTTCATCATTTAAAATGATGTCAACAATCTCTAATGTGCGTCCTAATGAGTTGGGATGCCCTCCGCTAAGCATAATTTCAAACTTTTCTTTCATACTGGGCACTCTACTATCGATGAACAATTTTATCAAAACACATTTTTAATAGTCGTACCAATTTGTAACTTTGTAATAGCCAACACTTTACCCAGCGCATTCTCCAAAGGAACTATTGCCATTTAACACATTAATTATATGGCATTTAATTTTTACTATGTAAGTACTTTGTAAGTTTTGGGTAAGGTGTTATTTGAAATTTACCCTTACTTTTAAAGTGCTAAAAAATATCGTCCAATACCGTAAGAATAAATAAAGAGAAAAATTAAATTAACCCATTTTAATTGGGGTTCTGTTCGTAACCAAGCGCAGTAAATCCAAATCAAACAAAATGGAAAAGACAAAAACATCGTTAGTGGATACCAATCAAAAATAATTGCTACAGCGCTTAATATACCAAGCAATAAGGCAATATTTTTTAATAATTTTTCAGTTTTTAGAGAAATTTCAGAAGGTAACAAAAACCTGAAAATTGAATTCACTAGACCATCCATTTACTTTTTATCCTCTAAATTTTCAACTGCCATAAACAATTTATTATTTAAAATCAATATGTTATGTCATTCCCACTCAATGGTGGCAGGTGGTTTACTAGACACATCGTAGGCAACGCGGGAAATGCCAGCAATTTCGTTAATAATGCGTCCAGATACCTTCTCTAACAGTTCATATGGTAAATGCGCCCAACGTGCCGTCATAAAGTCGATGGTTTCCACAGCACGTAAGCTCACCACATACTCATAGCGCCGGCCATCACCTACCACGCCCACCGACTTCACCGGCAGAAATACTACAAAGGCCTGACTGGTTTTGTGGTACCAATCTGAAGCATGCAGTTCTTCCATAAAAATGGCATCAGCCTGACGTAGAATATCGGCATATTCTTTTTTCACTTCACCAAGGATACGTACACCCAAACCTGGGCCTGGGAAAGGATGACGATAAACCATATC
The DNA here is from genome assembly GCA_030748435.1 of Gammaproteobacteria bacterium. Classification (GTDB taxonomy): domain Bacteria; phylum Pseudomonadota; class Gammaproteobacteria; order Pseudomonadales; family Balneatricaceae; genus Njordibacter. The sequence goes on from JASMLZ010000071.1 coordinate 4,794, forward strand.
GTATGGCAAACCTAACTCAAGGCCAATCTTGCGCACTTCATCCTTAAACAGTTCACGCAAAGGCTCTACCAAATCCAGCGCCATATCTTCTGGCAGGCCACCCACATTGTGGTGTGACTTGATAACATGAGCCTTGCCGGTTTCCGCGGCTGCGGATTCAATCACATCGGGATAAATGGTGCCTTGAGCCAACCATTTTACATTTTCCAGCTTGCTCGCTTCGGCATCAAAGACATCAATAAAGGTATTACCAATCACCTTACGCTTGGCTTCAGGGTCACTAACCCCCGCTAAGTTATCAAGGAACAGATTTTCAGCGTCCGCCCGAATAACCTTAACACCCATATTTTTGGCAAACATATCCATCACTTGATCGCCTTCATTAAGACGCAGCAGACCATTATCAACAAATACACACACCAGTTGATCGCCTATGGCCTTGTGCAATAGGGCGGCCACAACGGAAGAATCGACGCCACCAGACAGTCCCAATAGCACCGTATCTGTGCCTACTTTTTTACGCACAGTAGCAATAGCATCGTCAATAATATTGCTGGCGTTCCACAGGGCTTCACAAGCACAGATATCGCGTACAAAACGCTCCAGAATACGGCCACCCTGCTTGGTATGGGTAACTTCGGGGTGGAACTGCAAGCCATAAAAGCGCTTCTCTTCCCAGCTCATACCAGCGATAGGGGCGCTATCGGTAGCCGCCATACAAGTAAACTGGGGCGGCATTACCGTCACCTTGTCACCATGGCTCATCCATACGTCCAGAGTTAAGCTGCCATCAGTCCTAACATGGTCTTCAATACCTGCCAGCAAGGCGCCTGACGTTGCTACCCGCACTTCGGCAAAACCAAATTCCCGTTCATCAGAAGCACTGACTTGACCACCCAACTGTTCTGCCATGGTTTGCATACCGTAGCAGATACCCAGTACTGGCACGCCCAATTCGAACACTTTTTGTGGCGCACGAGGGCTATTGGCCTCAGTGACCGATTCGGGGCCACCAGCCAGAATAATGCCTTGGGGAGCAAAAGCGGCAATAGCATCGTCTTGCATATCCCAAGCACGAATCTCACAGTAGACACCAATCTCTCGCACCCGACGGGCGATAAGTTGTGTATATTGAGATCCGAAATCCAAGATTAGTATCCGCTGAGCGTGGATATCCTGAGTCATATTGCACTCCGTAACAGGCTGGCCAAACAATGGTGCCAACCAAGTAAACAAAATTGGGGCCTATATAGCCCCAATCACATTAATTTCTATTTCACCCGATAGTTGGGTGCTTCTTTGGTAATGGTGACGTCATGCACGTGGCTTTCACTCATACCCGCATTGGTGATACGGGTAAAGCTGGGCTTGGTGCGCATTTCGTCAATGCTGCCACAACCGGTATAGCCCATACTGGCGCGTAAACCACCCATCATCTGATGCACAATGGCACTCATTGGGCCCTTACAGGCTACCCGGCCTTCAATGCCTTCAGGAACCAGTTTTTCTACACCTGCATCAGTACTCTGAAAATAGCGGTCACTGGAACCCTGACTTTGGCCCATAGCACCCAGAGAACCCATGCCGCGGTATGCCTTATAAGCCCGCCCCTGATAAAGTTCAACTTCACCCGGAGCTTCATCAGTGCCTGCCAACAAACTACCTGCCATAACCACACTGGCGCCAGCGACAATGGCTTTAGCCAAATCACCGGAATAACGCACACCACCATCGGCAATCACCGGAATACCACGGGGCTGCATGGCAGCAGAGACATTGGCAACAGCTGAAATTTGTGGCACACCCACACCAGCCACAATACGTGTGGTGCAGATAGAACCGGGACCAATACCTACTTTAACACCGTCAGCACCGGCATCAGCTAGGGCTTCGGCGGCGGCAGCTGTAGCAATATTGCCACCTACAACTTTGACTTGAGGATAGGTTTTCTTGACCCAGCGCACACGCTCAATCACACCCTGGGAATGGCCATGGGCTGTATCAACAATAAGCAGATCAACCCCCGCCGCAACCAAGGCATCTACCCGCTCAGGTGTATCTGCACCTGTGCCAACCGCTGCACCAACCAACAAACTGCCATTAGCATCTTTGGCAGCATTTGGATAAGCCTTGGCATAATACATATCTTTAACGGTCATCATGCCCTGCAACTTACCATCAGTATCCACTACCAATACCCGCTCAATACGGTGCTTGCGTAATAGATTACGGACTTTTTCCTGATCAACACTTGGCAGCACGGTCACCAGTTGCTGTTTAGGGGTCATAATGGTTGCTACAGTGGCTTGCAAATGATTTTCAAAGCGCATATCCCGGCTGGTCACAATACCCACCAGTTCATCATCATCAACTACCGGAAAACCAGAGAATCCAGTACGAGCAGCCAATTGTTGCAATTCACCAACCGTAATATCAGAACGACAGGTTACTGGATTTTGCACAACACCACTCTCGTGCTTTTTGACTTTCACGACTTCCACTGCCTGCTGTTCGATCGTCAGGTTCTTATGGATAATGCCAATACCACCTTCTTGTGCCATGGCAATGGCCAAGCGAGCCTCAGTTACCGTATCCATGGCTGCCGACACCAAAGGAATATTGAGGGGCAAGTCGCGCGCGATAAACGTCTTCAGTTGGACATCTTTAGGAAGTACCTCGGAATATCCGGGTACCAGGAGAACATCATCAAAGGTGAGTGCTTCTTCGGAGACACGTAGCATGGGAGACCGTCCAGAACCTAATTTAAAGAAGCGCTGTATTATACACCAAATGGTGGATTTTTAGCCACCATTTTAAGTTTAAATTTACCTCTAAAGAGCCTGACTATTTAGGCAATTTTAGCCCCGCAAAATGGCTCAAAATCTGACTATTCCGGCATCTTTTAGGCTTTTTTTAGCAGGCATTAGAAGCCCCCTGCAAGCTTTTATTAAAACCCTAGTTCTGACTTTAAAAGCACAAATTATGGGCGTAAAAAATCGCTTAAACTGCTTTTTCGGCCGGTATCAACAAATATAATGATGCCGCCAGATTGGCTAACAATCATGTTCAAAACCCTCGCTATAAGCTACTATAATGAGCGAAATTTTATATTCACAGCCAGCAAGCAGATGCAAAACCCTACTCAAGAAGATTATATTTGGCAAGTCAGCGAACTA
>JASMLZ010000072.1 GCA_030748435.1 Gammaproteobacteria bacterium
GAGAATTTACAATAAATGTTTTACCTTCAAGTTCCATACTTGCCACACCAGATAATATGAAAAAAAATTGCTCTGCTTTAGTATGAAAATGACGTGTCTCTGAACAACCAGAAGGAACTCTTTCTTGTATTACACTTAAGCTTGGAGATTTTACAAGATGCCAACCATCACAATGATTTCCCCAAGTGTAATGTTCCGCTAATTTATTGCTAATGACTGCCAAAAGCTCTCCTTGAAATATAACGCCTTGCTAAGGGGCGCGCTTTAGCGCGTCCCGTTGAGGGCTGTAAGCCCGAAACAACCTTAAGCAACTTGTTAGCTGGTAATAAGATTGTTTTGTTTATAAATAATATTGCTCTTTTTCCAAAAAGCAAAGAATAGCAAACAAGTTGTAGATACATTTTCCCATTCATCATTTTCTAGAGATTGTGTAACCCATTTGTAAGAGTTAGTCCCTTTATTATAAATTTTTAGGCGACATTTATTGCTGAGACCCCATGCAAAACATTCTAATGCCTCTTCGGCTGAATCGAAATCTTCGTGCCACCCCTCAAAGCCAACTGAGTAGTACTTGTCATTAGATGCTATCCAAACGGTAAATCCGCCTTCTGGAGTTACAGACAAGCCGTAAGACTCTTCTGTTAAAAGAGCATTAGGATATTTTTTAATTCGTTCCCGTATTTCTTGGTATACATCCATTTCTATTGCCAGCTAACATTTTAATAGTGAGCATGCGCACTTTGTCAATTTGCTACCCATATAAAAAACCCCAACTCTTTGTATTAGAATTGATAAATTGAATTTAGCCAGCTCAATACACGCATGCTCAATATACACTTTATAAGCGCCTGCTATCCATACTGACCAACCAGGCAAGCATTTCATTTTTATGCTTTTATTGACCCTTTTTATCATATAAATAAGCATACTGCTACATAAAACGAGCCTTTTATTTGCCTTACGCATAGTTATACTGTATATATGTCCAGTATAACTGATATGCACAAGGAGGTGCGATATGGCTAGCTTATTTATACAATCACTACGGCGTAATATGCGTTTGCGCGGTTATAGTATGCGAACGGAAAAAGCCTACCTTTACTGGATACGTGGGTATATTTATTTTCACAACAAACGTCATCCTAAAGAAATGGGTGCTGAGGAAGTGCGGCAGTTTCTTGATTTTCTGGCAAATGAGCGTGGTGTTGCTGTAAATACACAGAAGCTAGCCCTCAATGCATTGGTTTTTTTGTATCACAAGTTTTTGCAGGTGAATTTGGGCGATTTGGGTTTTCGTTTGGCCACCAAGCAACGTTCACTGCCCTGTGTTCTTACCACGCTTGAGGTAAACCGGATTATTGATCAGTTGGAAGGTCGTAATCGTCTTATTATACAGCTACTTTATGGCAGCGGTTTGCGCATTTCGGAGTGCCTGAGATTGCGCATGCAGGATATTAATTTATCCGGTTTGGCGCTCACAATTAGAGATGGAAAAGGCAATAAAGACAGACAAACGTTGGTTAGTGCCAAACTGGTGGCCGATTTACAACAATTTATGTCCATGGCGAAGGCTTTGCAGGTGCAAGATAACAGCCAAGGCCTTGGCCCATCATTGCCTTATGCTATTGACAGCAAGTACCCCAATGCCTTCCGCTCACCAGCGTGGGCTTTTTTATTTCCATCAACATCACTTTGTCAACACCCCATCACTGACAAGCTGTGCCGTCACCACCTGCATCAATCAGTAGTGCGAAAATGTTTAAAACAAGCGGTTAGTAAAGCGGGCATAACGGATAAAAGAGTCAGTTGTCACACTTTTCGTCATTCCTTCGCAACCCATTTGTTACAAGCAGGAACCGACATTCGTAGCGTGCAAGAATTGTTAGGCCATAATGATTTAAAAACAACTCAAATTTATACCCATGTACTCGGCGAGCATTATGCTGGCACAATAAGCCCTTTAGACCGCCTATAGGTTGGCACAAAATCCCTGCGCATCCTGACGGGCAAACACAGGGGTTTTAAACTTGCAGGGCTATTTGCTGATATGGGTTGTCTGCTTAAGGCTGCGCTGGGCAATCCACCAGGCAACAAAGACCGCCATCGTCACTGTGACTATAATCAGCGTAGCTAGGGCATTGATTTTAGGGCTTACACCTAAGCGCACACTGGAGAATACCGCCATGGGCAAGGTGGTAGAACCGGGGCCAGAGACAAAGCTGGCAATTACCAAATCATCCAAAGACAGGGTAAAGGCCAATAACCAGCCAGATATTAAAGCCGGGGCAATAATCGGTAAAGTGACCAGAAAAAACACCTTCCAGGGGGGCGCGCCCAAATCCTGGGCGGCTTCTTCTATAGACTGATCCATCTCTTGCAGACGGGAGGCCACCACGACCGTCACAAATGCAGTACAAAAGGTCACATGGGCTATCCAGATGGTTATTATACCACGCTCACCTGGCCACCCCAGCGTCTGTCCCATGGAAACAAACAGCAATAATAAGGACAAGCCAATAATAACTTCTGGCATGACCAAAGGCGCAGTAATCATACTGGCAAAGGCTGTTTTGCCACGAAAATGGCCCATTCGCACCATAACAATGGCTGCCATGGTACCCAGTACTACTGCCGCTGAAGCCGATAAAAACGCGATCTTCAGGCTTATCCAGGCCGCGCCCAGCATTTGTGGATCACGCAACAGCTCGCCATACCATTTAGTGGAAAAACCGGCCCAAACCGTTACCAAACGTGATTCATTAAATGACAGGATAACCAGGATAACCATGGGCGCATAGAGAAACAGGAAACCCAAACTGAGGAAGCTTTTTGACCAATTTGATAAGCGACCGGTTTGCATTACTAAGCCTCCAACTGTCGGGATTGATAACGCTGGAACAGGGTAATTGGCAGCAATAGTAATAACAGCATAATCACGGCTACGGCAGAAGCCACAGGCCAGTCGCGATTATTAAAGAACTCCTGCCACAATACCTTACCAATCATCAGGGTTTCTGCACCGCCTAACATTTCTGGAATCACAAACTCACCAACAGAGGGGATAAATACCAGCATACAACCGGCAATAATACCCGCTTTGGACAAAGGCAGGGTGACCTTGAGAAAGGTTTTCCAGGGGGGGCTACCCAAATCTGCCGCTGCCTCCAGCAGGGAATTGTCCAACTTCACCAGATTGGCATAGATGGGCAATATCATAAATGGCAGGTAGGCATAGACAATACCCACATAAACAGCAAATTCAGTATTTAGCATAGGCACAGGCTGATCGATCAGGCCCACACTTATTAAGGCATTGTTGATTAAGCCATTATTTTTCAAAATGCCTACCCAAGCATAGATGCGAATCAGAAACGACGTCCAAGAGGGCAGCATCACCAACATTAACAGGGCATTACGGGTAGCGGAATCTGCGCGGGCAATGGCGTAGGCAATGGGATAGCCAACCAGCAGGGTACAGATGGTAGCAATAAAAGCGATACGTACGGAGCTGATATAGGCCCAGAAATACAGATCATCGGTAAACAGGTAATAGTAGTTGCCGATATTCAGATTGATGGTCAATGCCTCATCGGCCCAGGTCACAATATCCGTATACGGAGGGATAGCATATTGCATCTCCGTAAAACTGATCTTCACGACAATAATAAAGGGCACAAGGAAGAACAATACCAGCCATATATAGGGTACAGCGATAAGGCTACGGGCGCCTAACTTGCTCATTGATACAATACCACAGCACTGGCAGCCGACCAGTAGAGATAGACATCATCTTCCCAGGTTAAGCGCTGGGCATGACGATTGATATTGGTAGTGGTGACCATAACAATCATGCCCGATGGCAGTTTTATATGGTACACGGAATGGCCACCAAGGTAGGCAATATCATGTATCTTGCCTTGCACCCAGTTATCTTCCTGCTCAGGCCGGGTGCGCGCCATGGTTATTTTCTCGGGCCGAATCGCCACTTCTAACTGTGCCCCCTCCAAAGCGTTAACCCCGCCTTCTACGGTCAGGCGACAGGCCATATCAGCACAACTCATTTGACTGGCTTCGGCACCCACATGCAGCACCTTGGTGGAAAAAATATTAACCGAGCCGATAAACTCAGCAGTGTGGCGACTGTTGGGAAACTCATAAATTTCACTGGGGCTGCCGACCTGCATAATTTCACCTTCATGCATCACGCCCACACGATTGGCCATGGTCATCGCTTCTTCCTGATCATGGGTCACCATCACACAGGTAACACCCACAGATTCCACGATATCCACCAGTTCCAACTGCATTTGGCTACGCAATTTTTTATCCAGCGCCGCCATCGGCTCATCCAACAATAGTACCTTGGGCTGTTTCGCTAAAGAACGAGCCAATGCCACCCTTTGACGCTGGCCACCTGATAGTTGATTGGGCTTGCGCTTGGCATAGTCAGTCATATGCACCAGCTTGAGCATGGCATCAACTTGAGCTTGCACTTGCGCCTTCGACAGCTTGTCCTGTTTTAGTCCAAAGGCCACATTCTGCGCTACCGTTAGATGCGGGAACAGGGCATAGGATTGAAACATCATATTAACCGGGCGTTGATAGGGCGGCACTTTGGAAACATCTTCGCCATCAATCAAAAGGCTGCCTTCACTGGGTGTTTCAAAGCCAGACATCATGCGTAGCAGGGTGGTTTTACCACAGCCAGAACCACCCAAAAGGGCAAAAATTTCACCCTTGTTAATGGTCAAGCTGACATTGTTTACAGCACTAAGCTCGCCGAATCGTTTGCTAATATGACGAATTTCCAACATCGGACTGGCCGCGTCACTCATGGTATTACTCCGCTGGGATAAACGGTAATCAAGCCAGACCAGATCAGCTGGCCCGAATATTATGCTCGGGCCAAGCTTGTCTGGTTAGCACTTGCTGCTGTTTAGTTGCCGGTACGGATTGCAGTCCAGGCGCGGTTAGCTGCTCGAGTGATCTTGGGCGGCAGCACATCAAAGGTAAACAACTTGGCCTTGGCAGCCTCTGTTGGGTAGATACCCGGGTGATCCAGTATTTCCTGATCAACATGAGCTGAAGCTGCCGCATTGGCGTTGGCATACCACACATAGTTGGTGATAGCCGCGGTCACTTCCGGGCGCATCAGGTAGTTTAGGAACTTATGGGCATTGTCAGCATTTTTTGCATCCGCAGGAATACCCATCATGTCTACCCATAAGGGGGCGCCTTCTTTTGGAATCACATATTCAACAGTAACGCCATTGTCAGCTTCTTCCGCACTGGCAGCCGCGATAAACACATCGCCAGACCAGCCCACAGCCACACAAATATCACCATTAGCCAGGCTGTCTATATAGCTGGAAGAGTGGAACTTGGTAATATGGGGACGCACAGCCTTAATAACATCGGCACCAACACCAGCCCAATCAGACTTATTAGTACTATTTGGATCTACGCCCTGGTAGTTCATAGCAATAGGCAGAATTTCGTCTGCCGAGTCCAGAAAATTGACGCCGCAAGCCGACAGTTTGCTAAGATTTTCAGGCTTAAATACCAGATCCCAGCTATCCACTGGCGCATCGTCGCCCAGCGCTGCTTGCACCTTCTCAGGATTGTAGCCAATACCTGTCGTACCCCACATATAAGGGATACCATAGGCGTTACCTGGATCGATGCCGGCAATGGTCGCCATCATCTCTGCATCCATATTCTGCAGATTGGGTAATTGTGACTTGTCCAGTTTTTGGAATACGCCAGCCATAATCTGACGCCCCATAAACGAGGAGCTAGGTACCACCAGATCATAACCTGAATTGCCAGCTAACAGCTTGGCCTCCAGTACATCGTTGCTATCAAACATATCGTACACCACTTTAATGCCGGTTTCGGCTTCAAAGTTAGCGATGGTGTCATCAGCAATATAATCTGACCAGTTATAGATATGCAAGACTTCTTGCGCCTGCACGCTACCTGCCATAAGGCCAGTTGCGCATACCAAAGTAGCCAGGGTGCTTGTAATTTTTTTCATTGCGCTCTCCTAAGTTAACTTTAATCTTAATTATTTGGGGTTAGCTAAATAATTATTCCCGAGGGAAGGTTTATTGAACTTCTGCCTGAACCTTATCCAGAGCTTGGCTCAGCAGGCTGATCAATTCATCAATTTCCTCCTTGGTGATACACAAAGGAGGGCTCATAATCAAACTATCACCAACCGCGCGTACCATTAAACCACTGGCTACGGCACAATCACGAACCTTGGCGGCAATTTCGATATCTTTAGCAAATGGCGTTCGCGTCGCTTTATCCTGCACCAATTCCAAGGCACCCACCATAGCCATGCCACGCACCTGACCAACCAGCGGGTGGTCACCCAAGGCCAGCAATTTGCTTTGCAGGTAAGGGCCCGTTTCGACCGCGACCTTAGCCACCAAACCTTCGCGCTCAATAATCTCAATATTGGCCTTGGCTACCGCTGCTGCCACCGGGTGGCCTGAATAGGTGTAACCATGGGCAAACTCACCACCGCCAATAACCACTTCAGCTACTCGCTGACTAATTGCAACACCCCCAATGGGCAAATAGCCAGAAGAAAGGCCTTTGGCAAATGGAATCATATCAGCTTCAATATTGAAAGTCTGGGCGGCAAACCAGTTACCAGTGCGACCAAAGCCGGTAATCACTTCATCCAAAATTAGTAGAATATCGTATTGTCGGCAAATGCGCTGAATCTCTGGCCAATAGGTGGCAGGTGGTACAATAACACCTCCGGCACCCTGAATAGGCTCACCAATAAAGGCCCCTACCTGATCCGCACCCAAAGCCAAAATCTTGTCTTCCAGAGCTTTGGCTGCGCGCAAGCCAAATTCAGCTTCTGTTTCACCGGGCAGGGATTCCTTATACCAGTGTGGCTGCATGATGTGTTCTATACCATCAATAATACCACCTTGCTTGTGCATAAACTCCATGCCACCCAAGCTCATCCCGGCCACAGTACTGCCATGGTAGCCATTATTACGAGCTATAATGGTACGCTTTTCTGGCTGTCCTTTTTGCGCCCAATAGTGGCGCACCATGCGCAAGTTGGTGTCATTAGCCTCAGAACCAGAGCCCGTAAAGAAGATGTGGCCAATATTGTCAGGTGCTAGCGACTTAACTTTGGCTGCCAATTCAATAGCTGGCACATTAGCCGTACCAAAAAAACTATTGTAATAGGCAAGTTGTCGCATCTGCTCAGCTGCCACATCCGCCAGCTCATCATGACCATAACCAATATTGACACACCATAGGCCCGCCATGGCATCCAATATACGATTGCCTTCCGAATCATAGATATAGACACCTTTGGCCTTGGTGATAACACGGGTTCCCTTGGCATGCAGGGCTTTGGAATCGGTAAATGGGTGTAGGTAATTGTCCCGATCCAGTTGCTGCAGAGCGGCGGTGTATTGCTCTGGAATCATGGAATTCATTGTCTTCTCCTTAGGCATTCAATACAGACGGGATTAAACCGTTAACAATAGGTACTCGCGCTCCCATGAGCTGATAACCTGTAAAAAGTTTTCGTTCTCTTTCTCTTTCACAGACAAGTAGGCCCGCACAAAGCGATCACCAAAAATTTCTCGCAGTGGCTCACAGCGATCCAACTGGACCAAAGCATCGGTCAGTGAACGGGGTAGTTCACGGGTCCCCTTATCATAAGCACTACCTTCCACAGGCGCACTGGGCTCCAGTTTTTCAACAATGCCTAAATAACCACAAGCCAGACTTGCAGCCAAAGCCAGATATGGGTTGGCATCCGCGCCGCCAACCCGGTTCTCGACTCGAACATTGGGGCCACAGGCATCGGGCACCCTTAAACCAACGGTGCGATTATCATAGCCCCAGTGCACATTAACAGGGGCCGATTCTTCTCGCATATAGCGCCGGTAGGAATTGACATTGGGAGCATAAAGGGCCATCACCGCCTTGGTATATTTCTGCATGCCGCCGATATAATGGCGCAGAGTTTCACTAATACCACCATCAGCAGCCATAAAGACATTATTACCATCTTTATCCAACAGACTCTGGTGGATATGCATAGAGCTGCCCGGCTGGCCCTCTACCGGCTTGGCCATAAAAGTTGCTGACATATCATGCTTTAAGGCAACTTCACGCAGGGTTCGCTTAAATAAAAATACCTGATCAGCAAGCCCCAGAGCTTCACCATGCAGGAAATTAATCTCCATCTGCCCCAGACCTTCTTCGTGAATCAAGGTCTCCACATCCAGATTCTGCGCTTCACAATAGTCATAAACGTCTTCAAACAGAGGATCAAATTCATTTAACGCATCGATACTGTATGACTGACGACCAGTTTCCGCCCGCCCCGAACGGCCAACAGGTGGCTCCAAAGGAAAATCAGGGTCAAGATTGCGCTTGGTAAGGAAAAATTCTACCTCGGGCGCGACAATAGGCGTCAAACCCATATCGACATAGAGTTGCAGCACCCGTCGTAAAACAGTGCGCGGAGCCATATCAACCAGCTCACCCTGAGCATCATAGCAATCATGAATAATTTGGGCTGTGGGCTCTGCCGCCCAAGGCAAAAGCTGCAAAGTGCTGGGGTCAGGTCTTAAATAAATATCAATTTCAGCATCGTCAATCATGCTGTAATCGTTAGTATAGTCACCCGTAACTGTCAGCATCAGGACACTTTCAGGCATACGAATAGTATTGCCTTCACTAAACTTGGAAGCTGGCATAATCTTACCGCGGGCAATCCCCGTCAGATCACTGATAATACACTCGATTTCGGTGATCTTGTTATCTTGCAGCCAGTTTTGAATGGATTTTGAGGCACTCATATTTCACCTATCTACTTTGCTGACGCTGCTGGCAGGCAGCCCGGAATCCATCATAAATAGCACTATAAAATGGATCTTCCGTAACCTTATACTCCGGATGCCACTGTATAGCCATATTAAAGGCCTTGGCATTTGGATCACAAAAAGCCTCTATCAGCCCATCCGGTGCTACAGCTTCTATCTGTAAACCCGCACCTAGCTGTTTAACACCTTGCCCATGCAGGGAATTAACGGACGCCTGTTGCTGACCATACAGCTGCGCCAACACGCCATTGGGCGTTAGGCTAACAACATGGGCATGGCCATACTGCACCGCTCTGGAATCAGCCTTGTTCTCACGATGATCCATAAAGGCATCCTGCTCATGCACATGCTGATGCAGAGTACCGCCATAGGCCACGTTCATTTCCTGTAAGCCACGACAGATGGCCAATAGCGGCACACCCTTGCTAATGGCCAACGGGATCAGCGCCAGGGTCAAGGCATCGCGCTGTGGTTCATGTAAGGTACCAGGGCGACTCGTCTCACCATAGTGGCAAGGCTCAACATTACTGTAGCCACCCGGCAGCAAGACACCGTCCAAACCATCCAACAGGGCATGCAAATCCATACCTGAACCGGTACCTGTTGCCTTGCCATACTCAGTTAGTGCCGGAATTAACACCGGCACACCACCCACTGCATCAATAACAGAAGCTGCATACTTTTCACTCACACGGTGATAGGCGTGTAAGCCGTCTACTTGTGCTTCACACGTTAGGCCAACTATGGGTTTTCTCATAAGTTTACAGATGGTTTATTAGTCTTAAGGCAGTCTTCATTAAATGATCAGGCTTATAAAGCCCATTTTTCTGAGGCCGCTTGGAGGGAGTACAATATCATAAAGAAGAAAACAAACACAATATCAGTGTACCATTATTTTGAACATAATAAATTATGCAAAAAATTTATTAATATATTGTTTATTATACATATTTATTAATTTAATGGTGTTTAGTGACCGTCTATTTATCACAAAAGACAATGTCTTTGTCATATATTTCGAACAAAAGTCCGGCTTTTGCTTGCAAGCAAAAAGGTTTCTGATACCATCGCCAACATACCCCTTTAATCATCACTACGAGTATTTATCATGGCCCATCAAGCTGCAGACCCTCAGGAAGCCGCCGATTTTCTTGCTGCTAACCCCGATCTGGTCGCCGTTGATCTACTGCTTCCAGACCAACACGGCGTCATGCGCGGCAAACGTATTCCGGCCCATGATCTAGTGAAGGTTTATGAGTCAGGCATATTTTTACCCGGCTCGGTGTTTGCTTTGGATATTAATGGCAACACCGTAGAAAGTACCAATATCGGCTTTGCTACGGGTGATTGTGATCAACCTTGTCGCCCTTTAAGCAACACCTTAGTGCCTGTGCCCTGGCAAAAAAACCCCATGGCTCAATGCCTGCTCACCATGGAACAAGTACCTGGAGAGCCTTTTTTCGCTAATCCTCGACATGTGTTGGATCGTATTCTGGAACGCTTTAAAGCATTAGCCCTAACGCCGGTGGTAGCCATAGAGCTGGAGTTTTACCTGACCGACCCTGAACGCCAGACCAATGGCCAACTTCAAGCGCCCATTTCACCGGTCCATGGTGGTCGTGAGACAGATACTCAGGTTTATTCTATGGACAATCTGGATGACTATGGCGAGCTATTGGAAGCGATTATGGCAGCTGCCAAAGTGCAGGGCATTCCTGCCTCAGCAGCTATCGCAGAATACGCACCCGGGCAGTTTGAAATCAACCTGCAGCATGTTGATAACCCATTATTGGCCTGTGATCAGGCCCTGATGCTAAAGCGGCTTATTCGTGCTGTCGCTCGCCAATACGGCTATGAGGCCACCTTTATGGCGAAGCCTTTCGCCGAACAAGCCGGCAATGGCATGCATATCCATATGAGTTTATTAGATGCCAAAGGCAATAATATCTTTGCTGCCGGCACAGCCCAAAGCAATAAATATTTGCGCCAAGCCTTGGCGGGCCTACAACACACCATGGCGGATATGATGGGGATACTATGCCCCAAGGTGAATTCTTTACGGCGTTTTCAGCCCGACTTCTTTGTGCCCATGGCACCGACCTGGGGTATCGATAACCGCACTGTCGCCTTGCGTATCCCTAACGGTGCAGCCACAGGGCGTCGTATTGAACATCGCGTAGCCGGTGCCGATGCCAACCCTTACCTTGCCATGTCCAGTCTCCTTGCCGGCACCCACTATGGTTTGACTAAGCAATTAACATTAGCCGCGCCAATCAAGGGTAATGCGCCCGAACAGGTCCAACCAAGCTTACCCCTGGACTGGCACAGCGCACAAAGCAAACTGGCACAAAGTGGCTTCGCTGAAACCTATCTGGGCGCCGATTTTCTGCATGTCTACCAAGCTGTACAAGAGGCTGAATATAAACAGTTTAATAATCAGGTTACCAGTCTGGAAATAGACTGGTATCAACGTACGCTATAAATATGGCGTTCCACAGTGGACAGGCAAGTGGACAGGGACATACCCATTCCTGGTATGCCGCCAGCAGCAACCTTAAGTTAAGCCGGCCCCGTTTAGAGCAACATCTGGTGGCCGATGTATGCATTGTCGGCGCTGGCATTACTGGCTTAAGCGCAGCTTTGGAACTGGCACAGCAGGGCTTGCAGGTGGCGGTATTAGAAGCTAACTGCATTGCCTGGGGTGCTTCCGGACGTAGTGGCGGGCAAATGATCTTTGGTTATGGCTGTGATATGTCCGTACTGGAAAAGGCAGCCGGAAAAAATATAGCTAAGGCCTTCTGGGATATGTCGCTGGAAGGTATGGCACTGATCCGGCAACGCATTGACCAGCATCAGATTGACTGCAACCTGCAAGATGGCCACTTGCACGCAGCCATCAAGCCACGCCATATGCAAGAATTACAGGCTTGGCAACAGTCTCTGCAAGAGGATTACGGTTACCAAAGCCTGCAATTATGGCAACAGCAGGATTTGCACGAGCACATAGCCAGCAAGCGTTATCTGGGGGGACTATACGACAGCAACTCTGGCCATCTCCACCCTCTAAACTACACGCTTGGGCTGGCACAAGCGGCCCTTAATGCCGGCGTAAAAATCTTTGAACAGAGCCCGGTTATTAAAGTGGATACAAGTACTGGACAGCAT
Organism: Gammaproteobacteria bacterium; assembly: GCA_030748435.1. Taxonomy (GTDB): domain Bacteria; phylum Pseudomonadota; class Gammaproteobacteria; order Pseudomonadales; family Balneatricaceae; genus Njordibacter. The sequence goes on from JASMLZ010000072.1 coordinate 12,045, forward strand.
CTATGCCACACCCCCAAGGGCCGAATTAAGGCCAACTATCTAGTCTATGCTGGTAACGCTTATCTTGGCGATCTGGAGCCTCGTCTACGTAGCCGTATCATGCCTGTTGGTACCTATATTGGCGCCACCAGCCCGTTAGGCAAAGAGCAAGCCAAAAAATTAATCCGCAATAATATGGCTGTGGCCGACATGAACTATGCGTTGGACTACTTCCGCTTCAGTGACGATTACCGGCTATTATTTGGCGGCCGGGTAAGTTACACCACCATAGCGCCAGCTAACTTAAAAAAGACCATGTATAAGCGTATGACACAAGTCTTCCCCCAACTCAAAGATATTACGCTGGACTTCGCCTGGGGTGGTAATATCGCCATCACCATGAACCGTGGCCCACATTTTGGCCATCTGGGCAACGATATTTATTTTGCTCAGGGGTTTTCTGGTCACGGCATTGCCACCACTAATCTGGCAGGCAAGTTAATGGCAGAAGCCATTACCGGGCAAGCCGGACGTCTGGATTTATTTAACCAGCTTAAACATATGCCGTTTCCGGGCGGCACCTTGTGGCGCACACCAGCTCTGTTGTTAGCTACCGCTTGGTATCGCCTGCGCGATTATTGGTAGTCCAAACGGCTATGCCATGGGTTTATCCTGAATTCCCCAGTTGACCGTACATTGGTCTTTTAACGTATTGAATATGAGCAATATTTGACAAAAGAGCCTTTCACCAGTTGGGTGAAGCACTATGTGAAATCCAGGCTTATTTGCCGATTGCTGTCTGATCAGGGTGGGTGGAAGTGGGTCCGGTATTGGCGCTGATAACGATCGCCGTATGCTGCCCAAGATTGCGGAATCGATGGGGTAGCGTGGTGCGAAAAAAATAGCCGTCCCCAGGCTGTAAATGATAGATTTTGTAATCTACGGTGAGTTCAATTTCACCTTCGATAACAGTGCCTGCTTCTTCGCCCTCATACTTAATCATCTCCGCACCTGTGTCAGCACCGGGCGGGTAGGTTTCTTTGAGCATGGACAGACCTCGATCTGGAATATTATGGCCAATCAGTTGCAAAGCCACCCCCTGCGCCTGCATTTCTGCCTGCTCGTGGGCACGAAAGATCACTTGATCTGATTTCACCAAATCCAGTGTAAAAAATTCTTCCACACTCATGGGAAACCCCTTTAGCACTTTTAACAAAGAGCTAAAGGAAGGGCTAACAGTATTTTTCTCAATCATGGAAATGGTGCTATTGGTTACACCTGCGCGCTTGGCTAATTCACGTTGCGACAACCCATGCCGCTTGCGAATCACCTGTAGGCGCTCACCTAAGTCCACAACAACCCCCTCAAGAATACCAATTAGTTTAAAATATCAAACAAAAAGCTTTTATAGACCTAACTTTAGCAAAATATGTTTGATTTTTCACACAAATTTTATTCCTTTTGTGCAAACTGAGCTGGCAGTTTGGCACAGGTATTAACCCCTTCCCCTACGGCTGTGGAGGTTTTAATACTACCACCCAGACTTTTTACTCGCTCCGCAATACCATTGAGGCCATAGCCCTTTTCCAGACTAGCTTGGTCGAAGCCAATACCATTATCAATCACACAGATACACACACCTTCTGGCTCTTGATGCAACTGCACAGTGATCTTACTGGCCTTGGCATATTTGGCTGCATTGTTAAGTAACTCTTGTGTTATACGATAGCTGGCAATAATATAAATCTCATCCATGGAATCAATGGCGTTATCTATATCCACCTCTACCCCAATGCCTTGCTCAGCGAATTTAAAGCCATTAATACATTGCTCAATTGCGACCTTTAAGCCAAATGTATCCAACGCCTCTGGACGCAGGCGTTGAATCAGGTTTTGCATGCTTTCGTACAGGTTATCACTGCGCCAAAAAATATCTGCCGCATGCTGATGCACATCATCGCTACTGTCGCTTTGGCTAACAATTTGGGCACTGATTTTAATAGCCGTTAACGTTTGCCCAAACTCATCATGCAACTCCCTGGCCAGATAGTGGTAATTGGCCTCTTCAAGGCGCACAATCTGCCTCGCTAGACGCTTATTTTCATCACTGGTCCGCTGCAGATCAACCGTACGTTTTGTCACCATATGTTCCAACTGATCATGTTGTTGTGCCAAGTCAATTAGAGCACTATCTCGCTGCATTTCGCTGCGGCGTTTGGCTGTGGCAGTGCGGAAAAACACAAAGAAACCCAACAACAACAATAATGTCAGGACCATTAATTGATTAAGTTGGCCTTGATACAGGCCAATTGGTTGCGTAATTTGAATTTTTAATGCTTGACCAAACTGCCCCAAATTATACTCCTGTGTTAGTTCACCTAACTGCCAAACCGGTGCAACATCAAACAGTAGTGTGGGCTGTTGTTTGGCGGCCAATTTTTGCTGCTCACCATAGGACATAGTTATGCTGGCCCGTGGAATGGCCAGATGAGCAGCCTCCAACATGGAGTCTGTACGTACCAGCATAGCTGCCACCAAAGTGCCTACAGCATCGGCTCCTGATGCCTTGACCAGCTTATTAACTGATTTGTAGAGAATATAGCCCTTGCCACCTTCTCTCAGGTTGTAGGGCAAGGTGGCGGCTGTTTGGCCCGTGGATAGTCCCTTGATTAAAGGTTCCCGCATGGCCTTGGCCGACATCATGTCAAAACCCAAAATACTCCGTACTTCTTCGACTAAGGGGCTGATAAAAAATACGGGGAACATAACCGGTGTATCATTAAACAGATTAAACGGCTTAGTCGGTTTGCCACTGGCATTGTTACGAGAAGCATAACGATAAACCTTGTAATCTTGCAGCCCTTTTTCTTGCATATCTTCAGCAAAGGCTTGCTGGTCTTCTGGCCTTATACCAACCAATGCTTCAAACATATAGATTTGACCATGGGCTGCAACCATACCTTCGGTATAGTCCCGTACGCGCTGGAGATCAACTGGGCCAAGAGCCTGCAGCAAGCTGGCAAAGCCGGACAGTGCAGCGTCATTAATGATTAACTGCTCTTGAATGCGATTGAGGGCGTGACTGGTTTGACGATTAAATTCTATCTCCTGATCAGTAATACTGGCTTTAGTAAACAAAACTATGGAGATGCTCAAAAGGCACAAAAAGATGATAAAGCGCCCAAGAAAAAAGTGCCACATCGTCGATTTTTGCTGCTGTTTGGTTGGTTGTAAGTCACTCATATGATTTTATCAGCCAGAGATTCCTTCGTTGGGCTCGCAATAACAAAAATACGCCTTGCCTGCACACTGCACCTTTACTGCACAGCAGCAGAACAGCGTTGAACCCGTCAAAAATAATGTCGTTGATTTACTAGCAGTGTATCATGCTTAGCCATGCCCACCAAAGACCAAAAACCATTGCCTTAGTGCTTGCCAACAGGCTCTGTAATAGTAGCGAGAAATGGTTTGCAGGATGTGCCAAAAAGCGGGTGAAAACATCACCAACAGTCTAGCCAAGGCCGTTTTGGGTGCCTTATAGACCAGCCCACACAGCCGTCTATGGTGTTATTTCCACAAGGCTCTTGTCATCCATATCATAGGGATAAGAACCGACAAAGCGGAGGGTTTCATCCGTATAAATTTTGGTTTTTTTGGGGCGGTATTCATAATCAAATAACAACAATATCCAGGCGATCTGTGGCTCACCCATCTTCTTGATCTTGTGTTCCACCAAACTGGCATAGCCACTGGCATAGGAGCAAGGGCCAAGGATATCCATGATCGGGGCAAGACCTTCTGCAACACCATTAAGCTCCAGATTTTCCACATCGACATCGGTCATATGAAAGTTCTGCATCCATAGCTCCTGGCCATCCATATTGGCGGTAAAATAGGCATCGGTAATTTGATCGTAAGGCTGCGTAGAAAACCAAACTGATACCTTACCTTGTTTGGCAAATTTAAACTCGGTTGTCATCATTTATGCCTATTCTACTGTTACACTTTTCGCTAAATTACGCGGTTGATCCACATCCGTACCCTTAATCAAGGCCACATGGTAGGCCAATAGTTGCAAGGGAATGGTATAGAGTATGGGTGCCAATAGATCATGTACTTCAGGCAGGGCAATAATATGGGTGGCTTCATCGGCCGCCAAAGTGGCTTTGGAGTCGGCAAACACAAATAGTTCACCCCCACGGGCCCGCACTTCCTGCATATTGGCTTTTAGCTTATCCAACAAGTCATCGTTGGGCGCTACCACCACCACAGGCATATCTGCATCTACCAAAGCCAGTGGCCCATGTTTTAGCTCGCCAGCAGGGTAAGCTTCGGCATGAATATAGGAAATTTCTTTCAGCTTTAACGCCCCTTCCATGGCAATAGGAAAGAGGGCACCGCGGCCAAGAAACAAGGCGTGTTCTTTGTCGGCAAAACGTTCGGCCAGATCGGCAATGCGATCTTCGTACTGCACCACCTGATGTAACAGACCTGGCAAGTTCTGCAAAGCCTGCATAATACCTGACTGATCCATATCCTGATGATGCTTGCCCAGAGCCAAAGTTAACTGCAATAGTGCCAGCAACTGAGTGGTAAAGGCTTTGGTGGAGGCTACCCCAATTTCCACGCCAGCTTCGGTTAGTAAAGCAAAATCAGACTCCCGCACCATACTGCTGGAAGGCACATTACAGATGGTCATGGCCGCTACCAGTTTGCTCTTGTCCACATGGCGCAAAGCCGCCAGAGTGTCCGCCGTCTCTCCGGACTGAGACAGGGTGACAAATAAGGTCCCCGGGGCAACCACGGCCTGGCGGTAACGAAACTCGCTGGCAATTTCTACCTGACAGGCAATACCCGCCAAAGATTCAATCCAGTAGCGCGCCACCATGCCTGCATAATAGGAGGTACCACAGGCAATTATCAGCACTTGGGAGGCCTGTGCAAGCTTGGCTAAAGCATCGTCATCAAGGGGTATATGCAAGTCACCATGTATATCACTACGCGCACTGATAATGTCACCAATCACCGCCGGTTGCTCATGCATCTCCTTGGCCATATAGTGCTTGTACTGGCCCTTGTCGCTAGTGTGATCACCATGTTCGTAGGCACTCACTGCACGCTCGACTAGCTGACCTTGTGCATCCCAAACCTGAATTTTGTGCAACTCAAGCTGAGCGATATCACCTTCTTCCAGAAACATAAAGCGGTCGGTCACCTGCAACAAGGCCAACTGGTCAGACGCTATATAATTTTCTTCCACACCCACACCCACGACCAGAGGGCTGCCTTTGCGCGCAGCCAGCAGTTTGTCCGGTTCATTAGCATCAATAACACCCAAAGCATAAGCCCCTTCGCATTGGCTTACTGCCGCCTGTACGGCCTGCTGCAAATTCATATTCTGAGCACAATATAAATGAATCAAATGGGCAATAACTTCCGTGTCTGTATCTGATGAAAAACCATAGCCAGCAGTAATCAAAGACTGCTTAATGGGTTCAAAGTTAGTGATAATGCCATTATGCACCACGGCAATATTATCACTGGAAATATGCGGGTGAGCATTACTTTCATTGGGTATGCCATGGGTTGCCCAACGGGTATGGGCTATGCCTAAACCACCAGCAATGGGATCTTGCTCTATAGCAGCCTGAAGTTGTGTCACTTTACCAGCACGGCGCAGGCGCTGTAACTTGTCGTTCGCAAACAGGGCCAATCCAGCCGAATCATAACCGCGATACTCCAGACGGTTAAGGCCTTCAATAAGAATACCCGCTACATTCCTTTGGGCGATAGCACCTACAATTCCACACATATACCTTACTCTGATGACTTATTTGCTTTGTTCAGCTTAGTCGGTTTGGTCCAAGCCGCCATATTTCTCTGTTTACCCCGAGCCACAGCCAGATGGTTATCAGGTATGTCTTTGGTTACGGTTGAGCCGGCCCCTACGGTGGCGCCGGAGCCAATTACCACAGGCGCTACCAAAGACGTGTTGGAACCAATAAAGGCACCATCGCCAATACTGGTTGGGAACTTGTTAGCCCCATCATAGTTACAGGTAATAGTGCCAGCACCAATATTGACACCTTGACCTACTCTGGTATCCCCCAGATAGGTAAAGTGGTTGGCTTTTGAGCCTGCTCCCAGATAGGTCTTTTTGGTTTCCACAAAGTTACCTATTTTGGCTTTAGCTGCCAATTCGGTGCCCGGTCGCAAGCGGGCAAAAGGCCCCAGTTCACAAGCCTCTGCTACCATAGAATCTTCTATCATGGTATTGGCTTTAATATGACTACCGGCACCAATAGTGGCATTTTTAATGATACAGTTGGGCTCGATAACCACATCATCCCCCAGCACTACATGGCCTTCAAACAGGCAGTTGATATCAATTGACACGTCCTGACCACAACTAAGTTCGCCGCGAATATCAAGACGTTTGGGGTCAGCCAACTGCACCCCTTGTCGCATCAGTTCTGTGGCTTGAAAATGCTGGAACCAGCGTTCCAGTTGAGCCAGCTGCACACGGTCATTGACACCCAAAACCTGTTCTGTATGATCCGCCTGTACTACCTCAATAGCCACACCATCAGCTTCGGCAAAGGCGACAATATCGGTGATATAGAGTTCGCCCTGAGCGTTATTGGTATCCAAGCGTGGCAACCATGCACTTAACCGCCTGGCTGGCAAAGCATAGACACCGGTATTGATTTCTTTAATGGCCAGTTGCTCTGGAGTGGCATCTTTATGCTCGACAATGGCCTGTACCTGACCTGTGTTATTGCGCACAATACGTCCAAAACCTGAAGGCTCGGACAAGTCTGCCGTCAGCATCACCAACTTATCCTGCGCCGCTTGATCAACCATACGCTGCATCACCACAGCAGGGATCAAAGGACTATCGGCATACATAAGCAGCAAAACAGATTCCGGATCGACATGTTGATGGGCAATACCAAAAGCATGGCCCGTGCCCTTTTGTTGAGCTTGAAAATGGCACTGGGCATCAAGATGCGCAACGGCCGCACTGACCTTTTCAGCCTGATGGCCCACCACCACATGTAATGCCTTAGGGTTCAGGCTTGCTGTCGTTTCAGCTAAGCGGGTCAACAGTGGTTGGCCCGCCAGCCTATGTAGCACCTTAGCCTGTTTGGAATGCATGCGAGTGCCCTGCCCAGCGGCCAGAATAATGGCTTCTAGACCCATTGACTCATCCTTTGTAGAAATATGAACTGGTATAAGTAATTAGACGGCAATTATAGATGAAGTTCCACTGCTTGCGGGTGAATATAGAAGGATAAGGAAAAATTCCTGCTTTTTTGACAAATTATTGTACTACTTTCAGCCGGCCAACAAAAAAGGGGCTTGATAATTTATCAAACCCCTTTTTACTAGTACATCAAGCCGCCAAACATGGCGTGATTAATATACCATGGATGCGCAAGAAGCCTACTTGCCCAGCTTCTGCCGAATCTGACGGATAGTCCGCAGTTGTGCAGTCGCTTCAGCCAGCTGAGCGGCAGCTACAGAGTATTCAAACTCAGCAGACTTGTCCGCCATCTGCTGTTCTGCCTGACGCTTGGCTTCTTCGGCCTTGGCTTCATCCAGATCCTTGGCTCGCATGGCTGTATCAGCCAGCACGGTGATCTTGTGTGGTTGCACTTCCATGAAGCCACCAGACACATAGAACACATCTTCTTCACCCGATGCCATGCGCATATGCACAGGACCAGCCTGAATCGATGACAGTAACGGCGAGTGGCCTGGGGTAATACCCAGGTCACCCATGCTGCCCGTCAAGGACACAAACTGAACTTCGCCGGAGAAGATTGCTTCTTCTGCGCTTACGATATCGCAATGTACGCTTGTAGCCATATTTTAGTCCTCTTATTAGTGAGTTAACTGCAAGTTAACAAGAGGCATTACATGCTCTTGGCTTTCTCGATCACTTCGTCGATACCACCAACCATGTAGAAGGCTTGTTCTGGTAGGTGATCATACTCACCAGCCAAGATGGCCTTAAACGCGCTGATAGTGTCCTTCAAAGAGACGTACTTGCCAGGCGACCCGGTAAATACTTCCGCTACGAAGAATGGCTGCGACAGGAAGCGCTGAATCTTACGCGCACGTGTTACCACCTGCTTGTCTTCTTCAGACAGTTCGTCCATGCCCAGGATGGCGATAATATCTTTCAGCTCTTTAAAGCGCTGTAAAGTACCCTGAACGCCACGCGCTACATCGTAGTGCTCCTGACCAATTACCAGAGGGTCCAGCTGACGCGAGGTGGAGTCCAGTGGGTCAACCGCAGGGTAGATACCCAACTCGGCAATTTGACGCGACAATACAACAGTGGCGTCCAAGTGCGAGAAGGTGGTTGCTGGCGATGGGTCAGTCAAGTCATCGGCAGGCACATATACCGCCTGAATAGATGTGATGGAACCAGTCTTGGTGGAAGTAATACGTTCCTGCAAAACACCCATTTCAGATGCTAGAGTAGGCTGGTAACCTACGGCAGAAGGCATACGGCCCAAGAGGGCAGATACTTCCGTACCCGCCAAGGTGTAACGGTAGATGTTGTCAACAAACAACAAGACATCACGGCCTTCGTCACGGAACTTCTCCGCCATGGTCAGGCCAGTTAGCGCTACCCGCAGACGGTTACCTGGTGGCTCATTCATCTGACCATATACCAGAGATACCTTATCCAATACATTGGATTCTTTCATCTCATAGTAGAAGTCATTACCTTCACGAGTACGCTCACCTACACCGGCGAATACAGAGAAACCACTGTGTTCGATAGCGATGTTACGGATCAACTCCATCATGTTAACGGTTTTACCTACACCGGCACCACCAAACAAACCGACTTTACCACCCTTGGCGAAAGGACATACCAGGTCGATTACCTTGATGCCTGTTTCCAGCAGTTCATTAGAAGCTGACTGTTCGTCATAGGAAGGGGCTTTACGGTGAATAGGCATACGCTCTTCTTCACCAATGTCACCACACTGGTCGATTGGATTACCCAATACGTCCATAATACGACCCAGGGTCGCCGTACCCACAGGTACGGAGATGGCTGCGCCTGTGTTGGATACATCCAAACCACGGCTCAGACCTTCGGTCTGGCCCATGGCGATAGTGCGTACCACGCCGTCGCCCAGCTGCTGTTGCACTTCCAGGGTAGTACCCTTGGTGTCAACGGTCAGAGCGTCGTATACTTTTGGCACGTTGTCACGTGGGAATTCCACGTCGATTACCGCGCCGATAATCTGTACGATTTTTCCGCTACTCATAATTCTATCCTCTTACCTGTACCGGTTATACGGCTGCCGCGCCGCTAACGATTTCAGAAATTTCCTGAGTGATCGCCGCTTGACGGGCCTTGTTGTAAACCATCTGCAAGCTGTCAATCAGCTCACCGGCGTTATCTGTGGCGCTCTTCATTGCCAACATACGTGCCGCTTGTTCACAGGCGTTGTTTTCTACTACAGCTTGATATACCAGGGACTCTACGTAACGAGTCAGAAGGCCAGTGAGTAATTCACGGGCATCTGGCTCGTACAGGTAATCCCAATGGTGATTCATGCTGTCATCATTCGGGTCTGCCTGCAGAGGCAAAAGCTGTTCCACGGTGGGGGTCTGTGTCATGGTATTAACAAAGTTGTTATATACCACGTACAGGGCGTCCAACCGGCCTTCATCATAATTATCGAGCATAACCTTGACGGCACCGATCAGTTCGGCGGCCTCAGCCTTGTCACCCAAATGGGTCTTGCTCGCTACAACGTTACCGCCGTAGTTATTGAAGAAGGATGCTGACTTAGAACCAATGGCGCAGACATCAATTTCTACACCACTGTCATTCTGTTCAGACATAGCTTGTACAGTCTTCTTGAACACGTTGATATTCAAGCCACCACACAAACCACGGTCGGAAGAAACCACAATATAACCCACCCGCTTGAGCTCTCGCTGCTGCAGATACAGATGCTTGTATTCAGGATTGGACTTAGCTAAGTGAGCAATCACCTGACGCATTTTCTCTGCGTAGGGACGACTCTCATGCATACGGTCCTGAGCTTTACGCATCTTACTGGCAGCCACCATTTCCATGGCGCTGGTAATCTTCTGCGTGCTCTGAATACTTGCAATCTGGGTCTTAATTTCTTTTCCGACTGCCATATTCTTACCTATCTTGGTACTAAACTCAGGCACCCACTAGCAGGCGCCTGGGCCATTACCAGGTTTGTGTTGCCTTGAATTGCTCAACGCCTGCCTTAAAGGCGGCAGCGATGTCATCATTATAGTTACCAGATTCATTTACCTGGTTCATGATGTCAGCATTCTCACTATTCATGTAAGAAAGCAGAGCCGCTTCGAAGGCGCCAACTTTGTTCAATTCAACGTCATTCAAAAAGCCTTCGTTGGCAGCAAACAAACTAACCGCCATTTCCGCTACGCTCATAGGAGAGTATTGGTTCTGCTTCATGAGTTCCGTTACCCGTTGACCGTGTTCCAACTGGGCGCGAGTGGCGTCATCCAAGTCAGAAGCAAACTGGGAGAAAGCAGCCAGTTCACGGTACTGAGCCAGGGCCAGACGAACACCGCCACCCAGCTTCTTGATCACTTTAGTCTGCGCTGCACCACCAACACGGGATACGGACAAACCAGCGTTGATCGCTGGGCGTATACCAGCGTTAAACAAGTCAGTTTCAAGGAAGATCTGGCCATCAGTAATGGAGATAACGTTGGTCGGTACGAAAGCCGATACGTCACCACCCTGGGTTTCGATAACTGGCAATGCCGTTAGAGAACCGGTTTGGCCTTTCACTTCACCATTGGTAAAGTCTTCAACGTACTTGGCGTTAACACGAGAGGCACGTTCCAACAGACGGGAATGCAAATAGAATACGTCACCTGGGTAGGCTTCACGGCCTGGTGGACGACGTAGCAACAGGGAGATTTGACGGTAAGCCCAAGCCTGCTTGGTCAAGTCATCATAGATGATCAAGGCGTCTTCACCACGGTCACGGAAGTATTCGCCCATGGCACAACCAGCGTAGGGTGCCAGGAACTGCATGGCAGCTGAATCAGCAGCGCCAGCGTTGACGATAATGGTATGCTCCATAGCGCCGTGCTCTTCCAACTTGCGTACTACGTTGGCTACGGTAGATTGCTTCTGACCAATAGCAACGTATACACATTTAACACCAGTGCCTTTCTGGTTGATGATAGCATCGATAGCGATGGCAGACTTACCCGTCTGACGGTCACCGATGATCAACTCACGCTGACCACGACCAACCGGTACCATGGCGTCGATGGCTTTCAGACCTGTTTGTACAGGCTGATCAACCGATTGACGTTCGATTACACCAGGGGCTACCTTTTCCACAGCGTCCGTCAAAGCAGCTTCGATTGGGCCTTTGCCATCAACGGCATTACCCAGACCATCCACTACACGACCTAGCAGTTCAGGACCTACCGGTACTTCCAGGATACGACCAGTACAACGAGCAGTTTGGCCTTCGACCAAACCTTCGTAATCACCCAGTACTACCGCGCCTACGGAGTCGCGTTCCAGGTTCATAGCCATACCATAAATATTTCCAGGGAACTCAATCATTTCCCCGTACATAGCGTCAGCCAGACCGTGGATCAATACGATACCATCGGAAACGCTGACAATTGTGCCCTCATTTTGGGCTTCAGACGAAACATCAAGCTGCTCTATACGCGACTTGATGATTTCGCTGATTTCTGAAGGATTCAGTTGCTGCATGCTTTAATTCCTCACACTCAGGCGTTTAAGGCTTCTGCCAGTTTACCCAGCTTGCCACGTATAGATCCGTCCACAACCAGATCACCCGCATGGATGATCACACCGCCGATCAAGGATACATCGGTGGTTGCATTGACAGTCACATCGCGTGCCAGCTTGGCGGTTAGTGCCTGAGCCAGTTTGTCTTGTTGCTCATTGCCTAATTCAAAAGCGCTGGTAATGGATACTTCTACCGACTTTTCTTGATTTGCTTTCAGAACTTCAAATAAATTTGCAACTTCTGGTAGCAAGGACAAGCGCTTGTTTTCGGCCAGCAGGCTAACAAAGTTCTGTGCCTGCTCAGAAACGGCTTGACTAGCGTTACAAACGTCAATCACCAGTTGAGCTTTCTTAGCATTGGCCAAAGCAGGGTTTTCCAATGCTGTTTTCATATCAGCATTGATAACCGCCGCGGCAGCCAGGTTCAAAAACTCAGACCAGCTACCCAGGTCACCCTGGGCCAGAGCTGTTGCAAAAGCAGCCTTGGTGTAAGGGCGGGCAATGGTAATGGATTCAGCCATCGTTAACCTCTCTTACAGTTCAGCTGCCAATGTATCGACAAGCTCTTGGTGGTTGTTCATATCGACCGCGGCTCCCAGAATCTTTTCTGCACCGGCAATAGCCAAGGTGGCTACCTGGGCACGCAAAGCTTCTTTAGCGCGGTTTACTTCCTGCTCGATTTCAGCTTCAGCTGCGGCCTTAATACGGTCGCCTTCAGACTGAGCGGCAGTTTTCGCTTCGTCGATAATCTGACTGGCACGCTTATTTGCCTGCTCGATCAACTCGGCGGCACGCGCTTTACTTTCTTGCAATTCTGCTTGCACAGATTGCTGGGCTGCTTCCAGATCACGCGCAGCCTTATCGGCAGCGTCCAAACCTTCAGCGATCTTCTTCTGGCGTTCAGCCAAGGCCGCAGTTAGCGGTGGCCAAACATACTTCATGCAAATCAGCACAAAGATAACAAAAGAGATGATCTGCCCGATAATTGTCATGTTGATGCTCATGGCAAGACCTCTTCTATCAGTTTAGGGTTGATTAAAATATCCTTTATGCAACCGCAAACATGATGTACAGAGAGATACCAACACCAATCATTGGTACCGCGTCAGTCAGGCCCATCATGATAAAGAACTGGGTACGTAGCAGAGGAATCAGTTCAGGTTGACGCGCAGCGCCTTCCAGAAACTTACCACCTAGAACACCGATACCAACAGCAGCGCCGACAGAGGCCATACCCAAGATCAATGCTCCAGCAATGTACAGTAATGCCATTTCCATTAGATTTTCTCCAATTTGAGATTTAAGTTAAAAGTTAAAGTTAATAAATTTAGTGATGGTCGTGAGCCATCGCTAGGTACACAATGCTTAACACCATAAAAATAAATGCCTGCAAAGTGATTACCAGGATGTGGAACAAGGCCCACGGCACTGATAGCAAGAACTGAGCCCAGAAGGGCAGTAGTGCTATCAGAATAAAGATCATTTCGCCTGCGTACATATTACCGAACAAACGCAAGGCCAAAGAAATAGGCTTGGCCAGCAAACCAACCAACTCTAGGAACAAGTTGAAAGGCAGGGCCCACTTACCCAATGGCTGCAAGCTTAATTCAGCCAGAAAACCAGTAATGCCTTTTTGTTTAATAGAGTAGAAAATAATCAGTACAAATACCGCCAAAGACATGCCCAATGTTACATTGAGGTCAGTGGATGGTACTATCTTCATATAATGAATACCCATTAGCGCGGCTGTATGAGGAATCCAATCAACCGGGATCAAGTCCATCAGGTTCATTAGGAAAACCCACACAAAAATGGTCAGTGCCATCGGCGCGATCATACTGTTTTTGTGATGAAATACGCTTTTGACGTTGTCATCGACAAATTCAACGATCATTTCAATAAAGTTTTGCGCACCGCCGGGTACTCCGGTGGTGGCATTTTTTGCTACCTTGGCAAATAGCCAGATAAAGAAAATACCTAAACCAACTGACCAAATCATGGAGTCTACGTTAATTGCCATAAAGCCCATTTCAGAGGCTTCCTGACCATTAGCCGCAAATACCCAGCCTTTTTCAGGATGGTTACCATAGGTCAGGTTGGTAAGGTGGTGAGTTATGTACTCGGAGGACGTAAGCGTACCACTAGCCATGTTATTTCCCACTATCGATTCACAGAAGTTTGTTTAGCTATTACTACCGGTAACAACGCAGCCAGCACTTGGGAACCAATAAAGGCCAATAGCAGTGCCAAGCCATCCAAGGGCTTAACCAAACTAAAGGCCAATGCGAACAACACCAAGGTGAAGCTAAACTTCAATATCTGGTTGCCGTACATCTGTACCAAAGTGCGCTTGGGGTCATTATTGGCCTTGCTGCGATTAAATTCCCGTCGCATGGCCCAGTATGCTGGCAGGCTATAGATAGCCCCTCCCAAAATAACTGAATAACCTGTTACCGCGCTAGTAATAAATAAACCCACTCCGACAATTAATAATATAATTACCTGAATTTTAAGGGTTTTTATCAACCAATCCGGTGCCTTATTTAACGCCATAAGGCAACTCCATTGAGTTTGGTTGATATTATTTACCTTGCTCTACTGACACCACGGTCATTGGAGCGCAGCAGATTATAGAGATTTTAGTGCCGAATCTCAACCAAAATCAGCCGATTCCGACTTAGGTATAACAAATAGATATATTTTATAGAATCCAGTTATCATAAGTATTACAGGGTTTTACCGGTGTTTTTGTACAGCTAGTATTTATCATGATTTGGATCAAGACGCAGGATAATACCATCCAACTGATCCAAACTGGCATAGTTGATGGTGATTTTGCCCCTGCCTTTGGCATTTTGACGAATACCAACTTTGGCACCCAGACTATCGGATAACTGCTCCTGCAAACGCACAACATCCGCATCAACCTTAGGTTTTTGATCCGCAGTTTTTGGTTGTTGTAAGCGCCTTGCCAAATCTTCGGTCTGGCGCACAGACAACCCCTTGGCAACCACTTCTCGAGCAGCCTGTTGCTGAACATCTGTTGCCAGAGTCAATAAACTGCGAGCATGACCCATTTCCAGATCACCGTGTTCCAACATTAAACGTACAGATTCCGGCAGTTGCAACAAACGCAACAGATTAGCTATGGTGCTACGTGATTTTCCCACAGTATCCGCTATTTGCTGTTGGGTCAGTTGAAACTCATCCTGTAGGCGCTGCAGAGCAATAGCTTCTTCCATAGCATTAAGGTCTTCGCGCTGAATATTCTCGATCAGCGCCATGGCAATGGCAGCTTCATCAGCCACATCTTTAATCAGAGCTGGCACATTTTCCAATTCAGCCAATTGGGCTGCGCGCCAACGCCTTTCGCCAGCTATGATCTCATACCGATCAACCCCGATAGAGCGCACCACTATTGGCTGCATAATACCATGCTGACGTACGGATGCCGCTAATTCTTCCAATGCCTCCTGATCCAAATCTCGACGTGGCTGATAAGCCCCGCGTTGCAACCACTCTACCGGCAGATGTTGCAGTTCTTCGGTTTGTTCCCAAGCGGCCTGGTCCAGATCCATATCCAGACTACCTGCGCCCTGCAGAAGGGCTTGAAGTCCACGATTTAAGCCACGCTTTTTAACCATTTTTCCGACCTCTGGGTTGTTATTGCACTATTTTCAGTTGCGTTTTATTTCTGTTTACGAATAAATTCACTGGCTAAAGCCAGATAGGCTACTGCACCCCGTGAGTGCTTATCATACATTAAAGCCGGTAAGCCATGGCTGGGCGCTTCAGCCAAACGTACATTACGAGGGATAACCGTACGATAAACCAGTTGACCAAAGTGATTGATAAGCTGATGAGATACATCATTGGTCAGGCTATTACGCGGGTCATACATAGTGCGTAAAATACCTTCAATAACCAATTTTGGATTAATACTGTTTTTAATTAGTTTTACGGTATTTAGTAAAGCACTAATGCCTTCCAAAGCATAGTATTCGCATTGCATAGGAATGAGTACGCCATGAGCACAAGCCAGGGCGTTGACGGTAAGCATATTAAGTGAAGGCGGGCAGTCAATAAGAATAAAGTCATAGCGATTTTGCAGTGCCGATAAAGCACTGCGCAAGCGGGCTTCTTTATTCTTTGCGTCGATCAATTCCACCTCGGCAGCTGTAAGGTCACCGTTAGCAGGTAGTAGGTCATAGCCAGCTGGTGTTTTTAAATGCATCACCTGATTGACATCAGCACGACCGGTTAATACATCCAATACAGAGTAGCGCAGATTATTTTTTTCAACTCCGCTACCCATGGTCGCGTTGCCCTGTGGATCTAAATCAACCACTAGTACACGCTGTTTGGTGGCTACCAGTGATGCCCCCAGATTGACACAGCTAGTGGTTTTACCTACCCCACCTTTTTGGTTGGTTACAGCGATGACTTTTGCCACTGAATTATCCTAATTTTTTGTGCTAAATAACGCTTATTTATGAATGATTAACAAATGCCTTGCGGCATCGACCCCTGGAACCTGTAACTCAGTACTGCTTACCAATTTGTAGCTGGACGGCATAGCCGCTAATTCTGCTTGCGGGTATTGGCCTTTCATAGGTGTAAATAACCCTTTAGACGCAACTAATTGATCACAGCCCTCAAGCATATCACTGATTGAGGCAAAAGCTCTAGATACCACAATGTCGTAGCCTTGTTCTGGCTGATGTTGTTCAACCCGTTTATTGAGCACTGTAACATTTTCCAATGCCAACAAGTGCTTGCAATGATTTAAAAAACGGGTTTTTTTACCATTGGTATCCAACAAATGGATTTCTACCTGAGGCCACATAATAGCCAAAATGATACCTGGTAAACCAGGCCCGGTACCCACGTCGATTACGCGTTCAGGTTGCAATTCAGCCAGTTTTTGCAACACACTAAGACTATCCAGAATATGCAGTTTAAGCATTTCTTCCGGTTTACGAATGGCTGTAAGATTGTAAGCTTTATTCCACTTGTATAGCTGTTCCGTATAACCAAGTAGCAAGTTTTCCTGCTCTGTACTCAGCTCTATCTGCAGCACAGCACAACCTGTTGTTAACAGCCTTTTACATTCAGCTGGTAAACCATTATTCATAGCTAGGCTTCCAACCCCTGTTTTAGCTGGCGTTTTTTCAAATATATTAATAACAGTGATATAGCTGCCGGTGTTACGCCTTGAATACGGCCAGCCATACCTAAATTGGCAGGGCGTACCTGTTGTAGTTTAATTCTGGCTTCATTGGAAAGACCATCAATCTGCGTATAGTCGAAATCATCTGGAATAAGGGTATTCTGATGGCGTTTTAGGCGCTCTATATCATCTTTTTGGCGGCTAATATAACCAGCATACTTGGCTTCTATTTGAATCTGTTCACCACAATCTGTTGCCACAACCGGTAATTCTGCTATGCCTTCTAGTTGTTGATAATCCAACTCCGGGCGCTTTAACAAATCCAGTAGATTACTATCCTTGGACAAAGGTTGCTGCAAATGTTGATTGATACGCTGACCCAGTTCGTTATGCAAAGTAACCTTGGTATCACGCATTAGTTGCTGTTGTTGAGCAATAGCCTCGCACTTTTCATTAAAGTGCCGCCAACGCTTTTCACTTACCAAGCCCAGTTTGTAGCCTATTTCTGTCAGCCTTTGATCAGCGTTATCTTCGCGCAATAATAAACGATATTCCGCCCGACTGGTAAACATGCGATAAGGTTCCTGAGTACCATTGGTAATCAAATCATCAACCAGTACACCAAGATAGGCTGTATCTCTGGCAAAACTGAGCAGTGGTTTATCCTGCGAGCGCAAGGCAGCATTAACACCAGCTAACAGGCCTTGGGCACCCGCTTCTTCATAACCTGTAGTGCCATTGATCTGGCCCGCAAAAAATAAACCTTGCACCAACTTAGTCTGCAAAGCGGGGGTTAAATCCTGCGGGTTGAAGTAGTCATACTCAATAGCATAGCCAGGCCGCACAATATGTGCTTGCTCAAAACCCTTGATAGAACGCACTAGTTTAAGCTGGATATCAAAAGGTAAGCTGGTTGAAATACCATTTGGATAAAGCTCAATGCTATGTAAACCTTCAGGTTCAACAAAAATTTGGTGACTGCTCTTGTCTGCAAAGCGCATGATTTTGTCTTCGATGGAAGGGCAGTAACGTGGACCTACACCTTCAATAACGCCGGCATACAAGGGTGAGCGATCCAAACCCTGACGAATAAAATCGTGGGTTTGCTCATTGGTATGAGTGATATAACAGGGTACTTGACGAGGATGTTGTTCAACATTACCCATATAAGACATAACGGGAGTAGGTGTGTCTCCCGGTTGTTCCTGCATAACACTAAAGTCAACTGTACGAGCATCAATACGCGGTGGCGTACCGGTTTTTAGACGTTCAATACGAAATGGCCGCTCACGTAATTTGGCAGCCAGTCGGTTGGCAGGTGGGTCGCCAATACGGCCACCCTGATGACTTTCCATACCAATATGGATAACTCCAGCCAAAAAAGTACCTGCGGTCAAAACAACCTGTTGGGCCATAAATGTCAGGCCCATATTGGTAACCACTCCCTGAACCTGTTCCTGCTTGATTATTATATCGTCTACAGCTTGTTGAAAAATAAACAGATTATCTTGTTGTTCAAGTATATTTCTTATGGCTTGACGATAAAGGGAACGGTCAGCTTGAGCGCGGGTGGCACGCACTGCTGGCCCTTTGCGTGCATTAAGAATGCGAAACTGAATACCCGCCATATCGGTGGCATGAGCCATATAACCATCCAGAGCATCAATCTCTTTTACCAGATGGCTTTTACCTATACCACCTATGGCTGGATTACAGGACATTTGTCCTAAGGTATCAATATTGTGGGT
This sequence comes from Gammaproteobacteria bacterium, assembly GCA_030748435.1. GTDB lineage: Bacteria > Pseudomonadota > Gammaproteobacteria > Pseudomonadales > Balneatricaceae > Njordibacter. The sequence continues at coordinate 30,766 of JASMLZ010000072.1, forward strand.
CAATAACAGTGTTTTTACACCCATGCGGGCACTGGCTAGAGCTGCTTCAGTCCCAGCATGGCCACCACCAACAATAATGACATCAAAGTTATCTGCAAATTGCACACTTGTACCTAGGTTTATAAGTTAAACAGACCAGCGGGCAAGTATAACTTCTTCTCAATGTTTAAGAAATAAACCAGCTTTTTGTTTATTAATTAAAAAAGAATATATGAAATATATTTAGATTATTTTTATGGTTATTATTAGTCCAGACATTTTCTGTTGATAAGCTAAAAAAAACGATAATAAACAATATTTTAATTTAATGATAAGGGTCTTATTAAGGGTTTAGTTAACCCCTTTTTTATTTGGGAATAGTTTGTGGATAAAAAACCTGTTTATACACAGGCTAGGGTTATACACAGTTTGGTGCGGTGCCCTTATGGTTTGTTATACATAAATTTGTGAATAAGTTATATGGAGATAAATTTTTTTAATAATATCTTGAATAAAATTGTGGTTAATTTTTAAAAAATAATTTTATATATTTGAAAAATAAGAAGAAATATTTTATTTGATAACTTAATAAGTTGTTATCAAAAGGTGGGTAAGTGGTTTATATGCTGTTGATTTATTATTTATGCAAGAGTTTCCCAATTAACTGAGTAACAGTGATTTTGAGTTATTTTTTGTGCTGATAAGGAGTAATAGTGTTTCTATTGCGACGAATGGCAACGACCTCAGCGCGGCAAAGGGCCGAAATCAAGTCATTAAACTAATTGAGAACACCCCCTAGCACTCCAAATACACTATATTGACGGATTCAGCATTGTGCTGTTATTGCCCAGCAAGGCGATATGTAGAGGCAATGGTATTCCCTGGCTAAACACGGTAACCCAGTCTAGAGATACCAGCACAGTGCCTCTAGACTGCATTGAGCCTCTTGCTTAGTGAATCACCATTAACTACAAGATACGTCTTGTCAGGAATACTGAGCTATGTCACTGAGAAAGGCAAAAAAAACCGCGTTATAGAAACGCGGCTTTGGTATGGGTTTTCTGTAAAAGTGGCTTAGGAAAAGACACCCTTGAAGAAATAGAAAAACAGGATAGACAGGGCAGCGCCGGCAGGCAAAGTAATAAGCCAGGAGGTGAATATATTACCTACCATGCGCAGGTTAAGGGCTGCAATACCCCTTGCCAGACCAACACCAAGCACAGCACCCACCAGTGTATGAGTGGTGGATATGGGCAAACCAATACCTGAAGCCAGCACTACCGTACAGGAAGCACCCAATTCGGCAGCAAAACCCCGGCTTGGTGTTAGTTCGGTGATCTTTTTACCAATGGTAGCCATTACTTTATAACCGAAAGTGGCCAGACCGACGATAATACCAATACCACCAGCCAATAATACCCATGATGGCATAGAAGATTTAGTTGTAATAGCGCCTGACTTGATGGTGGATATAGCAGCGGCCATGGGACCTACAGCGTTAGCAACATCGTTGGATCCGTGGGCAAATGCCATAGCACAGGCGGTAAATACCATCAAAATAGCAAATACCTTTTCCACATTGGCAAAGCGATCATTATCTTCTGCCGCTTTATTGCGTTCTACCCGACTCATCAGATAAGCACCCAAGATAGCGACCAATATGCCAATGACACTGGCAATCATAAACATTTCTGGGTAGCTTATTTTTAAGGAGAGATCTTTAAATACATGTTTTAGGCCTTTAATCAGAGTCACCATGGTGATCATAAAACCCACCATAAACATATATATAGGTATATAACGCTTAGCATTTTCAAAGGGTGTTGCCGTATCCAGAATCAGGCGCTGAACACTTCTAAACAGGAAAAAGGATATAGAACCAGCTAATAATGGTGATACCACCCAAGAAGCCACAATGGTGCTTACTTTACCCCAGTTAACCGCATCAACAGAGATAGCAACAGCAGCAAAGCCGACAATCGCACCCACAATAGAGTGTGTAGTGGACACGGGCCAGCCCAACATGGAGGCAATAAGTAGCCAAGTACCCGCTGCCAATAAGGCTGACAACATACCATATACCAGATATTCCGGCGTTCCCTGCAGAGTTAAGGGATCAATAATACCTTTGCGTATTGTAGCGGTTACTTCACCACCTGCTAGATAGGCACCGGCAAATTCAAAAACCATAGCGATAATAATCGCCTGCTTTAGAGTGATAGCACCGGAACCAACAGATGTGCCCATGGCATTAGCGACGTCGTTGGCACCAACCCCCCAAGCCATAAATACACCAAAAATAATGGCTAGGATCAGTAAAATTTGACCGTATTCGTTTAATACTTCCATCTAAATAGCCTCTTTTAATCTAGCGGGCAATAATAATTTGGATTTGTTCACCGGCAGATTGTGCACGGTCTGCTAAATTACCAATGGCTTCGATAGTCTTGTATAAGAACATCGCATCAACAGGTGGTAAGTCAGCTTCGATGGAATGCAATTTGGAACGCAAAGCAATCTGGCGCTTATCGTTCTTGTTTTCAGCTTTATCCAGTTTGGTAATACATTTATTGATACGATCTATCTCACGGCCACCAAAACCTGAGCCAATCAATTCATCTAATTCGTCAATAACAATGCGAGCTTCATAAGCAACTGTAACAGCCGACTTTACATAGGCTTTCATATCAGCCGCGATTTTTTTCGGCATGACTTGCTGGCGACCTAAAATCAAGCCGGCAATATCTTTAGCTTTATTACAAATCTTGTCCTGTTTGCTTAACAAGTGGATTAGGTCAGAACGATTGATTGGCATAAACAGACTTTTTGGCAGGTGCAGGCGGATATCCTGCTTTTGGTCATCGGCCGCTGACTCGAGTTCAGAAATCTTGTTATAAATAGCCTCAACTGTTTGCCAGTCTTCGGCACATACAGCTACAAAAAAATCATTCAGTTGGTTGGCACAATCTACAACCGTATACATATGATTTTGCAGGGGTTTTATAGGAGATTGGCCGAATAGACTAAGTATGGTGCTGGACGCCATGGGCTTTACCTTTGCTATTTAATAATCAATAGTGAAGTACTAACTACTGGCGCGCATTATAAGTAGACAATGTTAAGACAATATAAAGATTTACCTTAATATGACAAAAATATGACATTATTATGACTATAACAGCTATGGTAGATTTAGCTTTATAAGACATTTATATAGAGGGTTGATCAGGTTGGTTGGGCGCGACCAGTAGGTATGTTTGTCACGGTAGGAGCATTAGCCACAATATCTTGCCAATATGCCTATGCTGCAGACTTTTCTAAGTTATAGTATTAGTAATAGGTAAGCGAACTTCAAAGCGGGTGCCCCGTTCCAGATCACTTAGTACCTGCACTTTGCCCTGGTGGCTTTGCACAATATGTTTCACAATAGCCAACCCCAGACCTGTGCCGCCAACTTCCCGTGAGCGGGCCTTGTCGACGCGGTAGAAACGCTCAAAGATGCGTTCCTGGTCGGCAGGAGCAATACCGATGCCAGTGTCTTCCACAGCAAATAGAATTTGTTGCTCATGCTGTTGCAGATAAACATCAACTTGCCCTCCCGCGGGAGTGTATTTAATGGCATTGTCCACCAAGTTGGTGACTAGTTGATTTAGGGCTTTGTCATCGCCTAGTACGGGTAAGACCTTATCCTTAACGGCGTGCAATTTAAGGCTGATCTCCTGACTTTGTGCTACAGCTTGTAAGTTAGCGCACACTTTCGCTGTAATTCCCATAATATCTACAGTTTTTTCGAAAGCTTCGTCATTGCTTTCGAGGCGAGACAGGGCTAAAAGATCCGATACCAGATCAGACAGGCGCAGTGATTGGCTGTGAATTTTGCGCATAAAACGGCGTATTAGTTTGGCGTCAACATCACCCCCGTCAAGCAAGGTTTCAGCAAACCCCCGGATTGCCGTTATTGGGGTCTTTAATTCATGGGAGGCATTGGCGACAAAATCTGCCCGCATACGGTCGATACGTTGTACTTCGGTGACATCTTGCAGTACCAAAATAGCACCATCATTGCGGGACTCCTTAAGAGGACTAACATGCAGTTGATAGTGGCGCGCAAAAGCATAGCCACGCAGTTGAATCTGTTGTTTGTAACTGGACTGATGGTCGAGGCACTTTTTCCATGCCTTATGCAGCACGCTGGTCTCTTCTATCTGTTTTAAGGTCTGTCCCAAACACCGCTCCGCTTTATTGCGTAACATACGTGCGGCAGCGGCGTTGATATGCTGAATTACCCCTTGATTATCAACCGTAATAACACCCTCATTCATACTTTTAAGAATGGTTTCCAATAAGTCTCTTTCGCTGGCCAGATTATTAAAGCGCTGGGCAGATATATCTGCCATTTGATTAAGTGATCGTGCTAGGTCACCAATTTCATCACGGCGATGACTGGGGATGCGTAATTGATAGCGTCCTTGGGCAAAGTTATTGGCGATTAGGGTCATTTGTCGCAATGGTTGGGCAAAACTCATGGCTAACCAGTAGCCTACAAACAGGGCAATGATTGCGGTCAGGCTGGTAGCAATAATAATCACTCGACGCAGGTAATTAATTTCCTCATCAATACTTTTGGTAGACAGGGCGGTGCGTATATAACCTAGTTGATTGGTTGCGTTCAAACTTGGTAAAGCCACATACTGCATGGTGGTATTCAAGGTAGTACTAAAGCGTCTGGATTCACCTATGCCCTCTAGTTTGGCCGCTTGGATTTCAGGGCGTTGATGATGGTTGTCCATCTTTTGTGGATTAAATTCAGAGTCAGCCAACACTACTCCGTGGCGATCAATCAGTGTAATACGTGCTTCAATGCTGGCGCTAATCGTAGCTACCTGACGCTGTAGTTGCAGTATGGGAATCTCCGTCTGAAAAGCAAATGTTTGCTGCAGAATATAGGCTTGATGGGTAAGGTTGGTACGGATATTACGCAGGCTGGCATCTTCTATTTGTCGCTGCACCATTAAGCCAAGGATACTGATACTAAACAATATCACCACTGCAAAGCCGACAAAGAGTTTAATAAATATGGGTGAATGGCGACGAGTTGCAGACATTGTTAATCCTAAAAACCTCATTTGAACACAGGATTTGCCCTGCGAGACAGGGCCGCAAAACAAGGCGCAGGTCACGGTGAATAGTCGTAGCTCTTGGCAAGAACGGCAACGATGGTTTGTGGTTTTGGATCCAGCGCAAAACGGTCTAGTGTTCTTGTATCCACTTGCAGGGTGAGTAGAACAGACAGCTATTTTAATGGCATGTCAACAGGTTACGCAAGATATAAGCGATCAATAGAGGTTTTTGGTTTAATGATCACTGTTGCTGCAGCGATAACCTACGCCCCGCACAGTCTCGATAATCACATTGTCTTCACCCAGGGCTTTGCGAATAGCACGTATGTGCACATCCACATTGCGATCCACAACATCGGTTTGTTCACCCAAAGCGGTCTGGATTAGCTGTTCACGAGAAAAAGCTCGGCCTGGCTTTTGCATTAGTGTTTGTAAGAGTTTGAACTCAGTGCTGGTAAGTTTTACTGTCGTACCAGCTACCTTGCAGGTGAAATCATCTGGATCCAGACACACTTGCTTAACACAAAGGGTATTGGATTGGGGCTTGCGCCGCAAGGCTACCTGAATACGAGCTATCAACTCGGCCTGACTAAAGGGTTTGGTGATATAGTCGTCGGCACCACCGGTTAGGCCTTTAACGATATCACTTTCTTCACTGCGGGCGGATAACATGATAATCGGGGTATCGCTGGTGGCTGGGTCTGATTTTAGCTTTTGGCATACCTGCATACCATTAAGGCCGGGCAGCATGACATCCAATAGAACCAGGTCCGGCTGACAGCTTTGTACCAGTGACAGACCTGCAATGCCATCTTCCGCCAAACTTACCTGATAGCCGGCACGTTCCAGATTAAAGGCAATAATTTCCTGAATGTCTACTTCGTCTTCTATGCAGACGATATGATAGGGAGTACTTTGCATGGGTGGTTGCGGTTTCTTATGTCATGCTTGTAACAAGACCTTTGTTCGATGGCTAATTTACCTGTGACGGCGTTAAAAACCTTACAAGTGGTCATTTATTATACATAAACTCCCTCTTTGCGTGCGTTTTTGCCTTGTCAAAGAATAATAATACCGGATCGTGCAAAACTCTCTAAAAAAAGTTAGCTAATTGTATGAGCATGGGCACTTAACAGCAAGTTTGGATTACTTAAACGGTAAAAAACATCATCTGCCAAGATAAAACAGAATCAGTTATCGGGTTGAATCTATCAATACAATATTGTTGGTGTATCAAGGAACCTCTGCAAAATCGTTTATTGCAGGGAAGAGGAATGACGCAAATAACGATAAGATAGTGCAAAATCTTCTTATATTGCAATATAGAGTGAATTTTATAAATATGTGCTTTGCCGGCTTATAATATTATGGCCCATTAGCTGATCCCTAAGGAATCACGATTATGAAAACTCAAGGTGGTAAGAATATTTACGGTGTATCAATAGGTGTGCTGGCTTTGGCAAGCTATTTTCCTAAGCCTCCTGGTCATATCAAGAATCCAGCCAGTTTACCATTTACCACTTGTTACGAAATTTTGCCGGGAATTTCGGTACCAGAATTGCTTTATCGTCCAACTCAGGAAATGGAAACAGTTATTATTACTGCAGCCAAAAGTTTGCAGCAACAGGGGGTAAGGGCGATTACTGGGTCGTGTGGGTTTTTGGCTGCTTATCAACCAGCCATAGTAAACGCCGTCTCAATACCTGTCTTTATGTCCAGTTTGATACAGATACCACTGGCTTATCAGATGACGGGCAAAACAGTGGGTGTGATTACGGCTGACGCGAATAGTTTAACGGTACAACATTTACAGGCAGTGGGTGCACATACCACACCTGTTGCTATTGCTGGGTTGCAGGATACTCAGGAGTTTGCCAGCGTAATACTGGCCAATAATAGCAATGATATGGACTTAGACTTGGTGCAGCAGGAGTTGGTCGATACGGTGGCCAACCTGCTGGCAACCCAGCCGGATATAGGCTCTTTAGTGCTTGAGTGTACCGACCTTCCTCCTTATGCGCATATCCTGCAGGCAAGATTTAAGCTACCGGTATTTGATCTGACCACCCTTGCTACCATGGTTCACAATGTGGTTTTACGCCAGTCTTTTACCGGTTACTACTGAGATTATTGTCAAGCACTGCTTACCTTAAGTATCGCCTATTTGCCAATACAGAAAGAGCTAAATATCCGTCCCAACAGGTCGTCTGTGGTAAATTGACCGGTAATTTCACTCAGGCAGTTTTGCGCCAGACGCAGATCTTCTGCCAACAGTTCACCCGCTTGACTGTAGGCCAATTGATCGGCGCCCTGTTGTAAATATGTTGCTGCCCTCTGTAGAGCATCAAGATGGCGTCGGCGAGCACTAAAACCACCTTCCAAGGTGCTTTGGTAACCCACAATATCTTTTAGGCACTGGCGTAAATCCGCTATACCTTGGCCTTGCTTGGCGCTGATAGCAATAACGGGTATGTTACCCTCTTGCTGGATTCCAGCAGGGTCGCCAGTTAAGTCGATTTTATTACGTACCAGAGTAATATGATCAGGCATGGATTGCTGTGGCAGTAGGCTCTGCCAAAGTTGTTTGGGACTGCTGTGTTCACGGCAGTCTTGCAGCAAGAGAATTTGGTCAGCGTTTTGAATGGCTTTGATCGCCCTTGCGATGCCTATTTGCTCAACTTGATCAGGGCTGTCTCGTAAGCCGGCAGTATCAATGATATGCAAAGGCAGGCCATCAATATGAATGGTTTCTTGCAGCGTATCGCGAGTGGTACCAGCCACACCGGTCACGATAGCCCGGTCTTGGCCAGCCAGAGCATTTAGCAGGCTGGATTTGCCCGCATTGGGCGCGCCGGCAATAACCACTTGCATGCCTTCTTGTAACAGGCTGCCTTGTTGTGCTACCAACAGCACCGAGTCAAGTTGGTGACACACGTCACCTAGCAATCCACTTACTTTGCCATCAGCTAAAAAATCGATTTCTTCTTCAGGAAAATCAATGGCAGCTTCCACATATAAGCGCAGATGGATAAGTTGTTCTACTAGGCTATCTACCTGACGACTAAACTCGCCTTGCATAGAGCGCAAGGCATTGCGTGCCGCTTGCTCGGAACTGGCATTAATCAGATCGGCAATAGATTCTGCCTGTGCCAAATCCAGTTTGTCATTGATAAAGGCTCGTTCACTAAATTCTCCCGGCCGTGCGAGCTCTGCCCCCAGTAGAGTCAGTTCGCTCAGTAACATATCCATGACAACCTGACCGCCATGTCCCTGGAATTCGAATACATCTTCGCCGGTAAAAGAGTCCGGGCCGGGAAAGTATAGGGTAATACCCGCATCGATTTGCTGACCCTGACAATCAAAAATGGGGCCATAGTGGGCATGGCGGGGCTGGCCAGTATTGTGGCTTAGCTGTTGGCCTATGGTTAAAGCATGAGGGCCGGATAAACGAATAATACCGACCCCACCGTTGCCGGGAGGGGTAGTTTGGGCACAGATTGTGGTATTGGGTGCTTGCATGATTGTTAGTATACCAAAAAGCCAAAGGGGTCAGATGAAACTCACCTGACCCCTTTGGATTGATGCACCTTTGGGCTAGTGCTGTTTACCCTGCATATCACGTTCAATACGCTTGGTAATAACATATTGCTGAGCAATGGATAGTATGTTGTTAACTACCCAGTAAAGTACCAGACCAGCAGGGAACCACAGGAAGAAGAAGGTGAATACCAGCGGCAACATCTTCATAATCTTGGCCTGCATGGGGTCAGGAGGTGTTGGGTTTAGCAACTGCTGGATAAACATGGTGGCTCCCATAACTACAGGCAGTACAAAAAATGGGTCTTGTACGGACAGGTCGGTAATCCACAGATAGAAGGGTGCATGGCGTAGTTCAACACTTTCCATCAGCATCCAGTAGAGGCCGATAAATACTGGCATCTGGATCAGGATGGGAAAGCAGCCACTTAGTGGGTTGGCTTTCTCGCGCTTATAAAGTTCCATCATACCCTGTGACATCTTTTGACGATCGTCACCATAGCGCTCTTTAAGCTTGGCAATTTCTGGTGCCAGAGCCCGCATTTTGGCCATTGAGCGATAGGAGATAGCAGATGGGTAGAAGAAAAATGCCTTCACACACAGGGTAACCAGAATAATGGCCACACCCCAGTTGCCCACAAAGCCGTACATGGTGTTTAGCAACCAGAACAGAGGCTGGGCAATCCACCATAGCCAGCCATAGTCGACTACCAAATCCAGATTTTCAGAAATAGCTTCCAAATCATCCTGAATTTTCGGACCCACATACAACTGAGCACTGGTACTGCCTTGCTGGCCAGGTTGCAGGTGCATGGCAGGGCTCACAAAACCGGCAATATAGTTGCCATTGCTGACGCGTGTACTGTAGGTGTGGTCTTGTTCAGAGTTAGGTACCCAAGCGCTAACAAAGTAGTGTTGTAACATGGCCACCCAACCACCCTTGGCGGTAGCCTTCAGGTTTTCTTCGTCCATGTCGTCAAAGTCATAACGCTTGTACTTTTCGTCATTCAAAGAGAAGGCAGGGCCGATATAAGCAGACATGCCCATACTGGTACTGGCTGTTGGGTCAGCGGAACGGTCGCGTTTTAGTTGACCAAATAGATTAGCAGACCAGGGTTGGCTGGATTGGTTGTTAACCTTATAAGTTAATTTGATCAGATGGCTGCCACGGGTAAAGCTATATATCTTATCGATACGGGCGCCGTACTGGTCAGTAAATGACAGGGTGACATCCAGACTGTCCTCATTGTCACCCATGGTGTAGCTTGGCTGGCTAGCTTTATAGACAGGACGACTAACGGCGTCTGTACCGTGACTGCCAACCAGACCACTTTGGGCAACATAGGTACGCTGTTGATTTTGTTCCAACAAAGTGAAAGGTACATCCGGATGATCCATCTCCGCCAAATACTTGGCTAAAGAAGCCTGAATGATATCACCGCCACGGGTATCGATGGTGACTTGCAGAGCATCCGTTGTAACATCAATCAATGTTGGTGATGCTAAACCGGTGTCAGTATGATTAGTACTGCTAACCACCTGATTGCCTGTATTGATAGCAAAATCAGTACTAACCGTGTCTTCCTGATAGGCAGAAACACTGGTGACCTGAGTTGGCTCGACACTGGTGGGACCGTAATCCTCGTTCCACTGCAGCATCATAATATAGGAAATGACACCAAGTGCGCCAATAAGTAGTATGCGTTGGAAGTCCATAGGGCGTTTCGTCTAGTGGTAATTAAACTGCTTTTTTAATTCAACCGTGATTATAGGGTCTGAAATACTGGTGGCAACCATAGGCGGCTATTTCTGAGGGCTTTGTTGCATTTTTTTAGCTAAACGGCGCCATTGTTTGTTAAAAAGCTTGTGTAATAAAGGCTTTTCCATCTCACCGAGACCTTTGCGAGCAAGAACAACAATATCTACTGGTGGTTGCAGAGGGTGTTCTAGAGTGCGAAAAGATTCCCGCAGAGTGCGCTTAATGCGGTTACGGTCAACGGCACGTTTAACGTGCTTTTTGGCAATAACCAAGCCCAGACGAGAATGGGGCGTTTGTGCAGGGCGAGCTAATATTAGCAGGTGCTGATCAGAGACTTTAAAGTCAGCTTTATCAAATACCCTTCGATAATCCCCGGCAGTTAACAGGCGTCGCTGCCGAGAAAAGTCGAATTCGTTCATAGCTAGTAGTGGTTTAAATGCTAACTAGCGTATAGGCAATGAGCTTATGCGCTCAGACGCTTACGGCCTTTGGCACGACGAGCGTTAATTACCGCACGGCCGCCGGCAGTAGCCATACGGGCACGGAAACCGTGTGTGCGCTTGCGCTTCAGTACGCTGGGTTGAAACGTTCTTTTCATGATCGGTCTCGCTAAAAATAATTAAGTTAAAAGCCAATAAGGTCGGCGGTTCAAACTAGGCGCGCAATTATATGGAAATAATGCCCCCTGTGCAAGGTAATTTTGCATTTCTGCGAACACTTGATGGACTATTCTACTGTTCTTAACAGGGTGTTTTGTCTCTGGCTCGGTATTATAAACCTAATTAACTGATTATAATAAGGAAATATGTTTTTTTCAGAGTCCACTGATTGCTGTGGATAAGTGTCTGTGGATAATGTTAGAATCTACTACTATTTTTATGATTATCTGGTGTGTGTTATCAATTAGCTGAGTAACCATGATGTTGAGTCATTTTTTGTGCTGAGTCAGTCTGGGAAAGGGCTGCAGCCAAGTCATTAAGCTAATTGAAAACACCCTCTGGTCCTCTTGTCGGTAATTTATCAATATGTCCATGTCTTATTGGTCCCAAATACTTGCTAGCTTGCAGTCTGAATTGCCGAGTCAGCCCTTTAATACCTGGGTTAAGCCTCTGCAAATGCAAGAGCAGGATTTGCACTTGCAGCTGTTGGCGCCAAACAAATTTTTCAAAAATTGGGTAGAGGACAAATATCTGTCGCGTATTCAGGAATTGGCACGAGAGCAATTTGGTTCCACTATGCAGGTAAGTTTGGGGGTTAGTCAGGTAAATAAAGCCAAGCCGTCCTTTTTGCATCAGGCAAAGTCCTCTGGCACGACTTCTGCACCACCCCCCGCTCCCCCATCAGCTTTTGAGCAACCAGCAACGACCTCTGCGGTTAATGCAGTAACTGCAGTAAGTAATGAGGTAACACCGCTGGAGGCTGGCTCGGCAACGGAGCGCAAGGTACAGGTAGACGGTTCTTTACGTCATCAGAGCTATCTTAACCGGGCTTTTACCTTTGCCAGCTTTGTGCAAGGTAAATCCAATCAGCTGGCTTTGGCTGCGGCCAAGCAGGTAGCGGAAAACCCCGGTAGTTCCTATAATCCCCTGTTCCTATATGGTGGTGTAGGCTTGGGTAAAACGCATTTGATGCATGCGGTTGGTGCTGCCTTATTAGAGCATAATCCTCATGCCAAGGTGGTATATCTGCACTCTGAGCGGTTTGTGGCAGATATGGTAAAAGCCCTACAGTTAAACGCCATAAATGATTTTAAGCGCTTCTACCGTTCCGTTGATGCGTTGTTAATTGATGATATCCAGTTTTTTGCCGGCAAAGAGCGGTCGCAAGAAGAGTTTTTCCATACTTTTAATGCGCTGTTGGAAAGTGGTCAGCAAATGATTCTTACCTGTGATCGCTATCCCAAGGAAATAGAGGGCCTGGAGGAGCGTTTAAAGTCCCGTTTTGGTTGGGGTTTGCCCGTTGCTGTGGAGCCTCCTGAATTGGAAACAAGGGTGGCTATTTTGCTAAAGAAAGCGCAAGAAGCAGGTGTTTACCTGCCAGAAAATGCAGCTTTTTTTCTGGCCAAGCGCATTCGCTCTAATGTGCGCGAACTGGAAGGTGCGTTAAAGCGTGTTATTGCTAATGCCCACTTTACTGGTGAAGCTATCAGTGAAGCTTTTGTACAAGAGTCCCTAAAAGACCTGCTGGCCCTGCAAGACAAGCAGGTAAGTATTGATAATATTCAAAAGACAGTGGCTGGTTATTATAAAATACGGGTGGCGGATATTCTTTCCAAACGACGCACCCGTTCTGTAGCAAGGCCTCGGCAGCTAGCTATGGCACTGGCTAAAGAGCTCACCAACCATAGTTACCCCGAAATAGGTGATGCTTTTGGTGGTAGGGATCATACCACTGTATTGCATGCCTGCAGAAAAATAAAAGAGTTGCGCGATATGGATCGCGAAATACATGATGATTATGCTAATTTATATCGTACACTTACGGTATAAAAATCGGTTTAACCTTAACAGGAAAGTTGTATGAAATTTACTATTAGCCGCGAAGCTTTATTGACACCACTGGTATTAGTGGCGGGCGTTGTTGAGCGTCGCCAAACCTTACCTATCTTGGCCAATATATTGTTGGTAGTAGAAGATAAGCAACTTAGTCTTACGGGCACTGATCTGGAAGTTGAACTGGTGGGTCGTGCCTTACTGGAAGAGGAAGCAGTATCAGGCAGTGTTACTGTGCCGGCACGTAAGCTTTTGGATATTTGTAAATCCTTGCCTGATCATGCGGTAATCGAAATCAGTCAACAAGATGATCAGATATATGTGCGTTCGGCCCGCAGTAAGTTTAAGTTATCCACATTGCCAGCCGCTGACTTTCCCAATGTGGAAGACAGCCCCGAGTCCTTCGAGTTTGAGCTGCCTCAAAGCAGCCTGAAGAGTCTGATTGATAAAACAGGTTTTGCTATGGCGCAACAGGATGTGCGTTATTACCTGAATGGCATGTTGTTTGAGATCAAGGCCAGTCAGCTGCGCACGGTTGCCACTGACGGCCATCGTCTGGCTACCAGTGTGACCCCGATAGCCTTGCCGGAACAGGCTGGACAACAGCTTATTGTGCCGCGCAAAGGTGTGCTGGAATTAGCGCGTTTAATGAATGATGAAGAGGCCACTGTTAAATTGGTGATCGGTGCCAGTCATGTGCGAGCATTTACCCAGGATTTTATTTTCACTTCTAAGCTTGTTGATGGCAAGTTCCCCGATTATGAGCGCGTTTTGCCCAAAAATGGCGACAAGATCGTGCTAATTGACCGATTGGCTATGCGTGGTGTTCTAAGCCGTGCAGCGATTCTTTCCAATGAGAAATATCGCGGTGTTAGGGTCACCCTGAGCGACACTAACCTGCAGGTTGTAGCCAATAATCCGGAGCAGGAAGAAGCGGAAGAAAATCTGATGGTTGATTATCAGGGTGCACAAATCGAGATTGGCTTTAATGTAGGCTATGTGCTTGATGTATTGAGTGTTTTGACTAGTAGTGATGTTAAAATAACGCTCAGTGATGCCAATTCCAGTGCCCTTCTGTCTGATGGTGATGAGGGCGATGCGCAGTACGTCATTATGCCTATGCGTTTGTAATTGCCTGTTTGTATCATGCTTCAGAAGGCTTTGAATAGTCTGCCCAAAGGTGCCTTTTGCCCATGATATCCACAATTTTATCCACAGAGGCTTCTGGTGTCTATTAAGCACTTAACGGTGCAGGATCTGCGTAATTTACAGCAGGTGGACATGCAACCTGATGCTGGCATTAATATTATCACTGGTGCCAATGCCAGTGGTAAAACCAGTTTACTGGAAGCTATTCATATGCTGGCTTTGGCCCGATCCTTTCGCAGCCATCGCCTGGCTTCGGTCATTACGGCAGGAAGTTCAGCTTGCCAGTTATTTGCTCGTATTGACGCGCCTGGCGGCGGTAGCATACCTCTGGGTATGTCACGTCGTTTGGATGGTGAGCATCAAATACGCCTTAATGGAGAAACTCTGCGCTCTACATCTGAGTTGGCCATGTTACTGCCGGTACAGGTTATTGCTCCCGCAGGCACAGGCTTGTTGGATGCTAGTCCCGGGGCACGCAGGCAGTTTTTAGACTGGGGAGCCTTCCACCATGATGAACGCTTTTATGGACTCTGGAAACAGGCTCAGAGGCTCTTAAAACAAAGGAATAGTAGTCTAAAATGTGGTACCATGGAGGCTTCTGTAAGGGCTAGTTTTGAGCCCGCCTTGGTAAGGGTCTCAGAGCAGTTGGATATGCTCAGAAAGGCCTATTTGGAAGCGCTGGAGCCATTGTTCTTTGCCAGTCTGGAAAATATAGTAGTCATACCCGAGTTAAATCTCAGTTACTACCGGGGCTGGAATAAAGATAAGTCTCTGGTCAGTGTCTTGGACGAAACGTTGGAGCGGGATAAACAGTTTGGCTATACCCAGCGAGGGCCTCAGCGTGCAGATTTGCGTTTTACCGTACAGGGAGTGAATGCTGCCGAGCGCCTGTCTCGTGGACAGCAAAAGCTGGTGACCATTGCTTTGCGCTTGGCACAAGGGCAGTTGTTAAGCCTGTGCGGGCAACGGCGCTGTTTGTTTTTGGTAGATGATTTGGCTGCTGAGCTGGACCAAAATCATTTGCGCCAGGTCTGTGAGCAATTGGTGGCTATAGATTCACAAGTGTTTGTTACTGCGGTTAAAGCCAGTGAATTGCTGGATGTTTGGCCGCAAGGTACGTCCTTGGCTCATTTCACTATTGAGCAAGGTAAAGTGGTTGCCGGTCATAAAGCGGCGCAATAATTAAATTGATTGGTGCCCTGAAGGGGTGCCTTAACTTGGATGTTGGAGCTATATAGATGAGTGAAGAAACTACTTATGACTCGTCCAGTATAAAAGTCCTGAAAGGCTTGGATGCGGTGCGTAAGCGTCCCGGCATGTATATTGGTGACACCGATGATGGCACTGGCTTGCACCATATGGTGTTTGAGTTGGTGGATAACTGTATTGATGAAGCTTTGGCCGGTTTTTGTAACCAGATACAGGTGATTATTCATGCTGATGAATCGGTAACTGTTACAGATGATGGGCGTGGTATTCCAACGGACATCCACCCAGAAGAAGGCGTGTCGGCAGCCGAGGTTATTATGACCGTGTTGCATGCTGGTGGTAAGTTTGATGATAACACTTATAAAGTGTCCGGCGGGCTGCACGGTGTTGGTGTGAGTGTGGTCAATGCCTTGTCCAAAGAGCTTAAGTTAACTATTCGACGTGCTGGGCAGGTGCATGAGCAGGTTTATCAGCATGGTGTGCCCCAGGCGCCCCTAGCCGTTGTTGGTTCTACGGATAGCACGGGAACTGCCTGTACTTTCCATGCTTCAGAAGATACTTTTAGCAATATTCAGTTCCAGTTTGATATTCTGGCCAAGCGTTTGCGAGAGCTGTCTTTTTTGAATTCCGGTGTAGCTATTTTATTAAAAGATGAACGTAGTGGCCGTGAAGAGTTGTTTAGTTATGAGGGTGGTGTATCAGCCTTTGTTGAATACTTGAACACCAACAAGCAACCGCTTAACAAATGTATGCACTTTAGTGCTCAACATGCGGATGGCGTAGGTGTGGAAGTTGCCCTGCAGTGGAATGATTCGTTTCAGGAAAGTATTCATTGCTTTACCAATAATATCCCGCAACGTGACGGCGGCACACACTTGTCTGGTTTTCGTGCTGCTTTGACGCGCACCTTAAACAACTATATTGATGCTGAGTCTGCCCAGAAAAAGAGTAAGGTTTCGACATCCGGAGACGATGCTCGAGAAGGTTTAACCGCTATCGTCTCGGTTAAAGTACCCGACCCCAAGTTCTCTTCTCAAACCAAGGACAAGTTGGTTTCATCGGAAGTTAAATCTGCTGTAGAGCAGGAAATGGGTAGGTATCTAGCAGAATATCTGCAGGAAAACCCACAAGACGCCAAGTCTATTGTGGGCAAGATGTTGGATGCTGCCCGCGCCCGCGAAGCCGCCCGTAAAGCCCGTGAAATGACGCGTCGTAAAGGGGCTTTGGATATTGCCGGCTTACCCGGTAAGCTGGCAGACTGTCAGGAAAAAGATCCAGCCCTGTCTGAGCTTTATCTGGTGGAGGGTGATTCGGCTGGTGGCTCGGCAAAACAGGGTCGAGATCGAAAAACTCAGGCTATTTTGCCTTTAAAAGGCAAGATTCTTAATGTTGAAAAGGCGCGTTTTGATAAAATGCTCTCTTCTGCAGAAGTTGGCACCTTGATTACTGCCTTGGGTTGCGGCATTGGTCGTGATGATTTTGATATAGAAAAGCTGCGCTATCACAGTGTTATTATCATGACGGATGCTGATGTTGATGGTGCTCATATTCGTACTTTGCTGCTTACATTCTTCTTTCGTCATCTGCCTTCTATCATTGAGAATGGGCACATATTTATTGCTCAACCACCGCTTTACAAAGTGAAAAAAGGTAAGCAGGAGCAATATATAAAGGATGATCCGGCCTTGAACCAGTATTTATTACAGGGTGCTTTGGATAATTCTGCGCTCTATACCAGTGACAGTGCGCCAGCGATTTCCGGCTCTGCCTTGGAGACCTTGGCAACGCAATATAATCAGGCTATGGCTACCATAAAGCGTTTGGAGCGAGTTGTACCGGCAGTGATTCTGGAGCAGATGGTATATGCACCAGTGCTGGCTCCGGAGGCTTTGCAAGACCAGGGTAAAGTTGCGGACTGGTTAGATGGGCTATTGGATTGTCTGACTGATAGCGAGGTCAGTGGTGCTCAGTATGACGGCATGGTAAAGGAAAACCCTGAGCGGGGTGGATATCTGCCAGTTATCACAATTACTACCCATGGCATTGATGATGACTATCTTATCAATTATGATTTCTTCCATTCCGCAGACTATCGGATTATTGTGGCGTTAAACGAAACACTAACCGGTTTGATTGAATCAACAGGCTTCTTCCAGCGTGGAGAGCGCAAGCTGGCAACCACTAGCTTTGCTGAGGGTTTAGCTTGGATGATGAAAGAGGCCCGCCGTGGCTTGGGTGTTCAGCGTTATAAGGGTCTGGGTGAAATGAACCCGGATCAACTGTGGGAAACAACAATGGATCCAGAGACGCGCCGTATGCTGCGTGTGACCATTGACGATGCCATTGCAGCGGATCAAATGTTTACCACTCTGATGGGCGAAGAGGTAGAGCCGCGCCGTAACTTTATCCAGTCTAATGCTTTGCAGGTTGCTAATCTGGATGTCTAATTAAGCTATACCCTTAATAGCTCCATCAATAAAAACCACCTTATAAGGTGGTTTTTTTATGGGTCAACTTTGTCATTGCCTTTAATCTAAAAACCTCAGCCGGCCCTTATATCTCTCGTAAGGTGTTGAAATGCTATTAAAGTGGCCGGTGATTCTATTTGTGCTGAAGGCTTTGCGTTGGACCCATATACACAATCATCGTTGTCATTCCTCGCTCTTGCCAGGGGCTACTTGTCTGCGAGGAGTGTCTTGTCTTGCGGCCCTGTTTCTTAGACTTAACTGAGGCCTTTCGGTTTAATTAGCCGTCTGGCCTTGATATGTTCCACGTGAAACACTGGGTAAAAGGTTTTCCATCTATTCCATATGGTTTGATACAAGCTTGGATTGGTACTGGTTATTATTGGTTATAAATAAAAAAGCCGTGCAATTTGCACGGCTGATGTTCCACGTGAAACATTGGCTTCTGGTTTTTACTGCGCCAAAAGAGCGATATCAGCAACACGCGCTAGTTCAGTTTGGATGCCAGACAGTAAAGCTAGCCGATTATTCTTAACGGATTCATCATCAGCCATTACCATGGTGCTGGCAAAAAAGGCTTCCAAAGGGTCAGCTAGATTGGCTAAAGCAGATAAAGTGGATTGATAATCACCTTTAGCAATACTGATTTGGTTAGCCTGGCTGACTTGGATTAAAGCTTGATTAAGAGCTTTTTCATCAGCTTCAACCAGCAGTTTCGCATCAATATGGTCGTTACCATTGCCATTCTTCAACAATATATTACTAACACGCTTGTTAGCCTCAGCGAGACTACCGGATGAAGCCAGGGTCAGAAAATGGTTTACAGCCTTCACTCGGCGATCAAAATCTAAAGGCGAAGATGGTTTATTGGCATTTACTGCCAAGTAAACCTCCGCTTTGATATCTTGATCATCATAGTAGGCGCGCAAGCGCTCGATAATAAAACTATGTAACTGATTGCGAGTGGTATCTCGATCCTGCTTTAAATTGACATGCAAGCTATAGGCATTATTAATTAAGGCTAATAAATCCAGTTCCAGCTCTTGTTCGATCATAATTCGCAACAGGCCAACCGTGGCGCGGCGCAGGGCATAGGGGTCTTTGCTGCCTGTTGGTGGTTGTTTTATACCAAACAGCCCAACCAATGTGTCCAGGCGGTCAGCTAAAGCCAGAGCGCTGGCTTCGAGTGATTGTGGCAGCTTGTCGCCAGCAAATTTGGGCCAGTAATGCTGTTCAATGGCCTCAGCCGTAATGGTATCTTCACCATCGTTAAGCGCATATACATGCCCCATCAGGCCCTGCAAGTCGCCAAATTCGAGCACCATTTCTGTATTAAGGTCTGCCTTGGCCAGCAAACCGGCACGTGTTGCTTGGTCAGCATTAGCACCAATTTGGTTGGCGATAGTGCCAGCCAAAGCGGCAATACGGTGGGTTTTGTCGGCCAAGCTGCCAAGATCTGCCTGAAATACGACTTTTTCCAATGCTGGATTACGACTTTCCAGTGTTGTTTTTTTGTCAGTCTCAAAGAAGAATGCTGCATCAGCTAAGCGAGGACGGATAACACGTTCATTGCCGGCGATCACGGACTCAGGGCTCTTGCTAATCAGGTTACTAACAGTAATAAAATAAGGTTGTATTTCACCCTTGTTATCGACTAGGTGGAAGTATTTCTGATGTTCAGCCATAGATGATACTAAGGCTTGTGCGGGTATGGCCAAAAATGCTTCGTCAAATTTGCCACACAAACAAACTGGCCATTCCACCAGAGCAGAAACTTCATTTAACAGGTTTTCATTTATCACTGCTTGAGCACCGACTTTGGCGGCTTGCTCGGCAACCTGGGTGCGTATAATTTGTTTGCGCTCATCTATGTCGACAATCACTTTACCCTGATTGCGTAGTTGTTGGGCGTAGGTCTTGGGGCTGTCGATGGTAATGGACTCAAGGCAGTGGAAGCGGTGGCCACGGGTCTGGTTACCATTATTTAAGTTAAATAGAGAACAGTCTACCAGAGTCTCACCCAGCATTAGGATAAACCATTGCACAGGGCGCACAAACTCAGCTCGAGATTGGCCCCATCGCATACGCTTGGCAATGGGAAGGTCTGCTAGTGCTTGTTCAATGACTGCCGCAAGTAGACTCTTGGTGCTGGCACCGGCAACCTGTTTGTCAAAGCTATAATACTGGCCTTTTTCGGTATCGATAACGGCCAGTTCAGACAGTTCAACACCGCATGATCTGGCAAAGCCTTGCGCCGCTTTTTCGGGTGCAGAAAGAGACGGGCCGCGCCGGCTCTCTTGACGATCGTCTTGCTGTAGCTGTAGCTGATCGATAATAACCGTTAGGCGTCTGGGAGTAGCGTAAGCAGTCACTTCGCCATGTGCCAGACTTAACTGTGCCAACTGTTTTACTATGCTATCACGCAGAGCATTTTGTAGTGTCTGTAAGGATTTTGGCGGCAGTTCTTCTGTGCCTAACTCAAACAGAAAATCAGCGTGTGACATTAGGCTTGCTCCTCATCATTTAACAGTTCGGCTCTGAGTTCAGGGCTAGCCAAAGGGAAACCCAAAGCTTTGCGGGCAGCATAATATTCGTGAGCCACTTGTCGGGCCATGGTGCGCACGCGCAATATATAGCGTTGACGCTCAGTCACGGAGATAGCATGACGGGCGTCTAGCAGGTTGAAAGTATGAGAGGCTTTTAAGACTAACTCGTAAGCTGGTATTGGTAGGTGCGCGGTCACCAGCTTTTCGCATTCGCTTTCATAGTGGTCAAAATTGGAAAATAAAGTAGGCACATGGGCGTGGTCAAAGTTGAAAGTAGACATTTCAACTTCCTGCTGATGATAAATATCGCCATAGCTTACGACTTCGCCATCTTGCGTGCGGCTCCAGACCAAATCATAAACGCTGTTAACGTTCTGTAGATACATAGCTATGCGTTCAAGACCAATAGTGATCTCACCCATAACAGGATAGCACTCCAAGCCACCAGCTTGCTGAAAATAGGTAAACTGGGAAACTTCCATGCCATTCAACCAGACTTCCCAGCCTAAACCCCAGGCACCAAGCGTAGGTGATTCCCAGTTATCTTCCACAAAGCGAATATCGTGAACTTCTGGATCAATGCCCAGGTGTTTCAAGCAGTCTAGATACATGTCCTGAAAGTTATCAGGCGACGGCTTGATAACTACTTGAAATTGAAAGTAATGTTGCAGGCGATTAGGGTTTTCACCATAACGGCCGTCGGTAGGTCGGCGGCTAGGCTGAACATAGGCAGAGCGCCAGGTTTCTGGTCCAATGGCCTTCAAAAAGGTGGCAGGGTGAAAGGTACCCGCGCCCACTTCCATATCCAGAGGCTGCATGATATTACAGCCCTTGTCTGACCAGAATTGTTGTAAGGCAAATATTAGACCCTGAAAAGTGCCGCTATCGGTAGTAGTATCCACGCTGTCAAATCCACTTTTGACGGTTAATCGAGTCAGCCCCTAAGTGGGCTAAAATAAAAGGCGGTATTATACCCTATTCAAGATTTTGGCGCATGAAGTTGAGTGCTTCTACAAGGGCAAAATAACCTAAAAATGCCACTAAGTCAGGTTTATTGTGCCTAAAATAATGGAAATCGGTAAAGCGAGGAGTGTACGTCCAATAAGGGTGGTATGATAGGTTTTCCGCTGTTTTGTATATTTGTTCTATGAAATCTTATTTAGCCACTGCTACGATTCGCTTGTTTGGTTTGCTGCCCATGATGGTAGCCCAGTTTATTGGTTTGTTAGTAGGCCGTTTATTATTCTGGCTGCCCAACGCAACAAAAAATGAAACCCGCTTAAATATTCAACGTTGTCTGCCGCAACTTCCCAAGCATCGACAACAAAGCCTGTTAAAAGATAGCCTTGCTCATACGGCTATGGCAATGCTGGAAATGGGCCATAATTGGTGTGGCGCCAATGCTCTGAATCTGGCGAGAATAAAGCATGTCCAGGGAGATGATTTATTAGCGACAACCCGTACTCGCATTATCCTTACTCCTCATTTGGGCAATTGGGAGTTATTTGCTGCCTGGTTGGCAAGCCATACCCAACTAACTGCCCTGTATAAGCCCGCTAAATTGCCTGCTTTGGACATGCTGATTGCCAGTGGTCGTAAAGCGTCAGGTATGGCTTTGGCGCCGGCATCTGCGTCTGGTGTTAAGGCTCTTAAAAAAGCTTTAAAAAAACAGCAGTCTATCCTGATATTGCCTGATCAGGAGCCTCCTGTGGCAGCGTCTATCGAAGCCACCTTCTTTGCCCAGCCTGCTTATACTATGACATTGGTGGCACAATTAGCGAAAGGCGAAAATGTACAATTGCTGCTTGGTTGGTCCAGGCGCTTGGGTGTGGGTAAGGGGTTTGCTATTCAATTACTGGATATTACTGATGACCTGCAAGAAGCTAAATTAGCAGATTCAGTACAAGCTATGAACGATGCCATAGCTGACCTTATTCTTACAGACCCTGCTCAATACCAGTGGGAATACAGGCGTTTCAAGCATACTCTGGAGCAGGATTGATTTACTGGTGGATTATGCGTCGAGCTTATTCGCCAGAGGAGTTTGATAGAACGTATTATTAAATATAGAACTGGCTGGTGTAAGATTGCTGGCTATCTGTGGATAAATATTTTGTTGCGGGCAGATTCCGATATAAATCAGGTAAAAAATTCTGATAATGACGTTTGCTTGATATCCAAACAAGGGCCTTTTATCGCTAACCAGTGCAGTAAGGCATAGTGCTTAATAGTTCCAATCCCATTTCAAAAATACCTTATTTGAATAAGATATATTATTGTTTTAAATAAAAAATAATTTTTAACCAAAGAAATACGCAAGGTTTATGCTAGGGGTATTAGTAGGTAATAAGTGCTTAAAAGTATTCGCATTTGGGTTTGTTTCTGGCAAATTATTTCTCTATACCTTGTATAGACCCTGTTTCTTGAAGTTCTGTATTTTTGTGGATAAGTCTGTTGATACTATTTAATTTTATGTAATATAATATATTTAAGTTAGCTAAAACATGGGCGTAAATATAGCCAGCAAGGTAAAGGTTTCAAATTGCTCCGGCAGTATGGAAAAAAATCCACTTGGCCGTGGGGCTAATATCATCTTGGGGCCTAATCCAGCCTTGTGGCCAATAGATAAGTATCAAAGCACAAACTGCAAAGAATTCCCATCCAGCATCGCCTGCTGATCCGGGGCGGCCCGAGCTTCAAATTTGATACGTATTGCCAGATTAGGGTAAATAAGATTTAGCCTCTTAAGGCAATTAACACACCTTGTTCTATATTTGCTTACTTGCGGGCAATAAGGAGGGCTTGGCCTGCTATGCTGGGATATTTGTCAGGCAGATAAAGTTCTTGTTCATCTAAATAGACCAGAGGCACCAAGCCACTGAATAGTGTTAATAATTCGCCGGGTTGTAAGAGAAAATTGTTGTTGCTGGGTTTGCCTGTCAGAGGAATCTGATTGAAGGTCTGATAAAATAGA
The DNA here is from genome assembly GCA_030748435.1 of Gammaproteobacteria bacterium. GTDB lineage: Bacteria > Pseudomonadota > Gammaproteobacteria > Pseudomonadales > Balneatricaceae > Njordibacter. The sequence goes on from JASMLZ010000072.1 coordinate 53,996, forward strand.
GTACCGTTGGGTTTGAGGCTGCTAATTATCTGTGGATAAATATTTCGTTGCAGGTAGGCGCTGACATAAATTAGATCAAATTCTGATGCTGGCCATGTTTGCGTAACATCCAGACAGCTGCCTTTTACCTCCAACCTATGCCGTAGGGCATAGTCATTGACGGCCTTGATAGCGACCTCAGAAATGTCCCATGCTTGAACATTAAGTCCCTGCTTTGCAAGAAAAAATGCGTTTTGACCAAGGCCGCATGCAAGGTCCAGAGCAGAACCGTTAGTGGGTAGTAAGTGTTTATAGGTGCTCAACCAGGGGTTAACTTTTGGCAGATGATTGCTTTTAGAGTAGCGTTGGTTCCATTTATCCGGCATTTTGTTTTCCTGTGGATAAATCTGTTGACAGTATTTTTAATAATATATTATATTATATTTAATCTCGCCAAAACATAGGCGTAAATATAACCAGTAAGGTAAACACTTCAAGTCGGCCTAACAACATGGAAAAGCACAAAATCCACTTGGCCGTGGTATTGATATCACCGTAGTGCTCAGCTACGTCACCTAAGCCTGGGCCTAGGTTATTGAGTGTTGCGCCAACTGCGGACCAGGCAGTAACCTGGTCCAGACCTGTGGCCAAGAGTACAATCATCATCACTATAAATACCAGAGCATACACTGAAAAGAAACCCCATACAGCGTCAGCTACCCGGTCTGGGATGGCTGTGCCACCGAGCTTGACGCGAATAACTGCATTGGGGTGAATAAGGCGTTGTACTTCTCTTAGCCCCTGTTTTAATACAATTAACACGCGCACCACCTTCATGCCACCCCCGGTTGATCCGGCACAGCCACCGATAAAGGCAGCACTAAACAACAGAAATGGTAACATAGCAGGCCAACTGGCAAAGTCAGCAGTGGCATAACCGGTAGTGGTAGCAATAGACACGACTTCAAACAGGCCCTGGCGAAAGCTGCCTATCCAGCCCATATTGGTGGCGATACCGAGTGTGATAATGGTCACCACGGAGATACTGGCAATAATACTCAGGAAAAACTGGAATTCTTCATCTCGCCAGTAGTGTTGTAGATTAAAGCTGTGATGTTTATTACGCAGCAGTCGGGCAGTTTGGAAATGTAGCCCAAAGTTAATGGCAGCGAGCAACATAAAGACAATGGCAATGCCTTCGATAACAGGGCTGTCAAAATAGCCCAGGCTGGCATCATGGGTGGAAAAGCCCCCAATGGCAATGGTTGAAAAGCTGTGGCAGATGGCATCAAAGGCGCTCATACCGGCCGCCCAATAGGCCAAGGCACAGCTGACTGTCAGGGCAAGATAAATATACCAAAGGTGTTTGGCTGTTTCGGTAATGCGTGGGGTTAGCTTGGAGTCTTTAACAGGCCCCGGTGTTTCTGCCCGGTATAGCTGCATGCCACCAATGCCCAGCATGGGTAAAATGGCCACCGCCAGGACGATAATACCCATACCACCAAACCATTGTAACAGCTGCCGATAGAAGAGGATGGATTCTGGTAGGTAGTCAATCTTAATAACCACTGTGGCACCGGTAGTGGTAAGCCCGGAGAGGGATTCAAACAGGGCATCAACAAATTGCCAATTTACTTGCCATGGCTTTACCAGATATAGAGGCAGGGCGCCGAATATGCCCAGGATCGTCCAAAACATGACGACAATGACAAAGCCGTCACGCGTGCGCAGTACTTTTTGGTGTTTAGCTGCCGGCAGCCAGGTGACTAGCCCAACTGCCAGGGTAATGACAAAGGCTTCTATAAAAGCCATATGAGCACCATCTTGATAGATAAAAGACACCAGCAGGGGTGGCAGCATGGCCAGACTGAATACCATCAGGAGGATGCCAATAATTTTCTGAGTAACTCGCAGGTGCATATTGGGCCCTAGAAAAAGGTAAGAGCGACGGCAAACAGGCGCTCAACTTCATTTATCATGCGTCTATCTGTCAGGAAAAGTATAACATGGTCGTTATTTTCAATAACGGTATCATGATGTGCCATAAGCACTTTTTCTTTTCTTACAATGGCGCCAAAGCTGGTGCCCTGAGGCAGGTCTATTTGCTCCAGACGACGGCCTACTACCTGAGAGGTTTTGAGATCTCCATGGGCAATCACTTCTATGGCTTCAGCTGCGCCACGGCGCAACGAGTGTACATTGACGATATCGCCACGGCGCACATGGGTAAGCAAGCTACTAACGGTGGTTTGTTGTGGAGAAATGGCAATATCAATAGTGCCATCTTCAATCAGGTCCACATAAGCCGGGTTGCTGATTAAGGTCATCACATTGCGTACACCCAGGCGTTTAGCCAACATGGAAGCCATAATATTGGCTTCGTCGTCATTGGTTAAAGCACAAAATACATCGGTAGCTTCAATATTTTCTTCAATTAACAAATCCTGATCAGAAGCACTGCCGTGCAGTACAATCACATCGTTCAGGGTATCGGCCAATTGCTCACAACGTGCCAGGCCGCGTTCGATCATTTTTACCCGAAAGTCCTTGGACAGGTTGCGGGCCAGGCGGGAGCCAATATTACCACCACCGGCAATCATAATTTTCTTATAGGGCTTTTCCAAGCGCCTAAGTTCGCCCATTACCGCGCGAATATCCTGCTTGGCGGCAATAAAAAAGACTTCATCATCGACATGAATTTCTGTGTCACCTTCAGGCACGATAGCGTGGTCTTTACGGAAGATGGCTGCGACTCGCGTATCAATGCTGGGCATATGCTGCCGCAGGTTGGCAATAGGCTGGCCTACCAGAGGTCCCCCCAAGCGGGCTTTTACGGCTACTAGTTGTACACGACCATCAGCAAAATCAAGTACCTGAAGAGCGCTGGGGTTTTCGATCAGACGTTGCACGTGCTTGGTTACCAGCTTCTCTGGGCTGATAATAACATCAATGGGGAAGGCACCACTTTCGCTCTTAAATAAGGCCCCTCGCTGATTCAGATATTGATGTGAGCGAATACGGCTGATGGTGGTGGGGGTGAGATAGACGTGTTTGGCGATCTGACAAGCCACCATATTGACTTCATCGCTATTGGTTACTGCCACCAGCATATCAGCATCTTCTGCACCAGCAGCCTCCAGTATATTGGGCAGTGAGGCAGCGCCTGCTACGGTACGGATATCCAGACGATCCTGCAGATCCTTAAGGGCTGCCGTATCCTGATCCACCATGGTGATGTCATTAGCATCAATGGCCAGGTTTTCCGCCAGGGTTTTGCCGACCTGGCCGGCACCGAGAATGATTATTTTCATAACGGTCGCTTCAGTGATGTGAGCCGATTTGCTTGCTATGATACCAGAAACCACAGGCGTGTCATGGGTATTAGCATCAGCTTGGTAAAGTTTGTTACGGGAATGCCTTTTTTAGTACGGCATAATAAAAGCCGTCATGTCCGTCAGGTCGGGGGAAGAGCTGACGGCCATAGTCAGTTGCTTGCCCCCAGTCAGCCACAATGGCTTGTTGTTGAGCATCTTCCTGCGCCTGCAAAAAGCGTTTAATAATGCGTTCGTTTTCCTGTCGTAGCACAGAGCAGGTGGCATAAACCAGCAGGCCTCCGGGTGCCAGAGTGGGCCATAATTGCTGCAATAAAGTCAGTTGTAACTGGGCCAAACGCGTAATATCTTCATTGCTGCGTAGCAGCTTTATATCTGGATTACGGCGAATGACCCCGGTGGCGGAACAGGGGGCATCCAATAAAATACGTTCAAAGGCTTGACCATCCCACCAACTCTCCGGCTGGCTGGCATCGGCGCAAATAACCTCGGCTGACAATTGCAAACGTTGCAGATTATCATGTAATCGGCCAATACGGCGCTGTTCCAGCTCAACTGCAGTTACTTGCACATCAGCAATTTCCAGCAGGTGACCAGTTTTTCCGCCCGGTGCTGCACAGGCATCAAGTACCCGCTGGCCGGTCTGTAAGTCTAACAGGGTTGGTGCCAATTGTGGTGCTTCATCCTGCACGCTCACCCAGCCTTGCGCAAAGCCCGGCAGTTCATCGACCTGACAAGAGTTGGCTAACTGTACACCCCAAGGGCTAAAGGTACAGGCCTTGGCCTGGATATTGGCTTTTGCCAGCAACGCCAGATACTCGGGTGTGGTGTGATGACGTTGATTGACACGCAGTGTCATAGGGGCTTGCTGATCATTGGCACAGAGTATAGCTTGCCAATAATCGGGCCAGTGATTGGCCAGTTTTACCTGTAGCCAATGGGGATGGTTGTAGTGGAATTCTGGTGTATCCTCTAACGCCTGCGGTAGCGTTTCACGTTGGCGTAAAAATGCTCTCAGCACACCATTGATCAGTGCCGGTGCCCAAGCTTGGCCGCTGGCTTTAGCGGCCTCCACGCAACTGCCAACAGCGGCATGATGGGGAGTGCGCATATGGGAAAGCTCGTACAGCCCCACTAGCATAAGCGCATAGATATCAAGATCGCGGTTACGCAGAGGCTTATTGAGCAGATGTTGAGCAATGCTGTTAAGTTGGGGGTAATAGCGGCAGGTTCCGTACACCATTTGTGATAGCAGCGCTCGTTCTTTTGCTTCCGCCTGAGTTAAAGCAAGGGGTAGGCTTGCAGCCAAAGAGCCCTGTTCACGCAGCACTTCGGTAATGGCCAGAGCAGCCAGATAGCGAGTCGGATCTGCCATGTGAGCTAGCAACCCAGTTGACTGCCTACAGGCAGCTTTGATTGCAGATTTTTGAGCTGTGGGCCAGTTATGGTTTTCCCCCCAGGCCACTGTAATTGGGTAATCAATAACTGACCCTGGCCACAGGCCACATTAATGCCCTGTTTACTATAGCCCAGGATACTGCCCGGCTGAGCACTCATATTGGTGTCTGTTAGTACTACCGTTGACCAAATACGCAAACGTTGCTCACCATAGTCCGTATAGGCCACAGGCCAGGGGTTTAAGCCGCGGACTTGTCGGTTGATGGCCTGAGCGGAGGTATGCCAATCAATAACGCCTTCTGCTTTGCTTAGTTTGGTGGCGTAGCAGGCTTGGCTATCATCCTGCTGCTCGGCCCTAAGCACCTCTATTTGTTGCAGGGCCTCCAGCAAACCTGCGCGGCCACTGGTGGCAAGCCTGTCATGCAGGCTGGCTGATGTATCCGCCTCATCTATAGTGATGCTCCGCTTAAGCAACATGGGGCCTGTATCAAGACCGGCTGCCATTTGCATTATAGTTACCCCGGTTGTTTTATCGCCGGCTAGCAAGGCCCGTTGAATGGGTGCCGCACCTCGCCAGCGTGGGAGCAGAGAAGCGTGCACGTTAATACAGCCTAGGCGAGGTGTTTGTAATACTGCTTCGGGTAATAGCAGGCCATAAGCCACCACCACCATAATATCGGCTTGATAATCAGCCAGTTTGGCCTGTGCAGCGGGGGCCTTTAGTGACAGTGGTTGTTGTACTTCAACATTGTGCGCGTCGGCCAACTGTTTAACTGGGCTGGCAGTGAGCTTGCGGCCGCGACCGGCTGGGCGATCAGGTTGGCTATACACGGCCACTACCTGATGCTCGCTATCAAGCAGCGCTTGTAGATGTTGGGCGGCAAATTCAGGTGTGCCGGCGAAGATAATGCGCAAGGCTTGGGTGCTCACAAGTGCTCCTTGAGTGGCAAAGGTTTAGGCAATCTCTGCTCAATAAAATCAATAGCTTAGAGGTTGCTGCGTCGCCAGACTTCTGGTCATGGTGAAGGTTGCAGAGATGCTCTAAGAACCCTGTTGTTGCAGGCGGTGCTTTTTCTCCAGCTTCTTGCGAATGCGATCGCGCTTGAGGCGCGACAGATAATCCACAAATAACTTGCCATTCAAGTGATCCAGTTCGTGCTGAATGCAGATGGCCAATAAGCCACTGGCCTGTGCCTCAATAGGGTTGCCATCACGATTCAGGGCGCGATAGATAATATGACTATGACGTTCTATATCATCATAGAATTCTGGTACCGACAGACAGCCCTCCTGATAATTATCCATGACGTCATCTATCGCTTCCCATTCCGGGTTAATCAATACCAGAGGCGCATCACCTTCATCGGAAACGTCAATCACGACAATACGCTGGTGCACATCGATTTGAGTGGCGGCCAGACCAATACCGGGCGCAGCGTACATGGTTTCCAGCATATCGTCAGTAAGTTGCCGGATAGCGTCCGTCACCTCTTCTACGGGCTTTGCAATTTTGCGCAGGCGAGGGTCGGGGAATTCAAGTATGGGTAGCAGGGCCATGATTTGTGTTGCTCAAGTAAAACCAAAAAAACGAACTAGAATTGTATCATCCTAGAAACCTCAGTTGAACACAGGATTTGCGCTGGGAGACGGAGCCGCAAAACAAGGCGCCCCTCGCAGGCAATGGCCCTAGTCCTTGGCAAGAGCGGCAACGATGGCTTGTGGTTGTGGATCCAGCGCAAAACAGTGTAGCGCTTTTGCACTCATCTGTAGGGTAAATAGAATAGCTGGCCATTTTAATTGTATTTTAACCCCTTATGCAAGATATAAGCGATCAACTGAGGCTTTTAGGATCATTAAGTTTAATGCAATTTATGGCAGGGAGGCCGTATGCACAGACCAAGCAGAATATTTGCAGATAATGATTTAAATGGACAACAAGGGCAGTTGGCTGATTGGCTCTGGTTGGCTTTGACAGAACTGCATTTAAGCTTTACTCAGAGCCGCAAGCTAGTGCAACAATGGCCTCATATTGAGGAGCTGTTTTATAACATAGATTTAAACCAACTCAGGCACTTTCTCTCGCGCCAGCAACTTGAGCGTTGGCAACGACTAAGAAAAATCGATTTACCCACCCACTTTCGGCAACATTACCGTTGGCTGCAGACGCATCAGACGCACCTTCTTACCTGGCATGATGTGTGTTTTCCCAAACAGCTTAAACTATTGCACGATTGCCCGGGTTGGCTATGGGTGCAAGGTAATATTGATTTATTGGCTGATCCGGCTATTGCTATGGTGGGTGGGCGTCGAGCCAGTCCATCGGGCTTGGCTTTGGCCAAGGAATATGCTCAGGCTTTGGCGAGTGCAGGATTAACTGTGGTAAGTGGTTTGGCTATTGGCGTTGATGGTGCCAGCCATGCTGGCGCATTGGCAGTAGGAGGAGATACTATTGCCGTACTGGGGTCGGGCTTAGCCAAGATATATCCAGCCAGACACCAGCAGTTGGCCAAAGATATCGTTACCAGTGGTGGGGCTCTGGTTTCTCCTTGGCCGTTATTTCTGCCAGCCATGCCCCACCAGTTTCCTGCCCGTAACAGCATTGTCAGTGGCTTAAGTCTTGGTGTGCTAGTCGTAGAAGCGGCACCAAAAAGCGGTTCTCTAATTACTGCGAAAACAGCTCTGGAACAGGGGCGAGAGGTCTTTGCCTTGCCTGCCAGTACCCACAACCGGCAGGCTCAGGGGAGTTTAGGACTGTTGCGAGAGGGGGCTTGCTTGGTGTATACACCGCAACAGATTATTGCGGAATTGGCACCTATGTTAAGTGAGTCAATTACCCGGCCCGCGGCAACCGAGCAATGCTCTCCCACACAACATTTATCAGCTCAATTACAACAATTGTTAAATCAGTTTGGCTCTGACCCCCTGCCTATTGATATAATCTGCCAACAATTGGCCTTACCCTATGCCGAAGTGGCGGCCCAGCTTATGGAACTAACCCTGCTGGGCTATTTGGCAGAGGGGCCACAGGGCTATGAACGTATTGGATAGAGACTAATTATGACCAGTGACTGGCATATCAATAATGCTGTGGCTGCGGTACGACAGGAGGGTGTTATTGCCTATCCCACCGAGGCTGTTTGGGGTTTGGGTTGTGACCCTTGGAGCTTGTCGGCTGTGCAACAAATATGGCGATTAAAACAACGTCCCTGGCATAAGGGCCTGATATTGGTGGCCTCGCGATGGCAGCATATTCAGCCGTTAATTGAGCCTTGTGACGATGAGCAGATTGAGCGCTTAACAAACACTTGGCCTGGGCCTAATACCTGGTTGTTGCCTGATGTTGGCAACTGGGTGCCTGTCTGGATCAAAGGCCAGCATACCAGTGTGGCGGTGCGCATTTCGGCCCACCCTCTGGTCAGCAGGCTGTGTGATGCTTTAGGTGGGCCAATTGTCTCCACCTCGGCTAATCCGGCTGCTGTCGCCCCGGCCCGTACACGCTTAAAGGTGCGCCAGTACTTTGGCGCACAGTTGGACTATGTCTTACCCGGTCATTTGGGCATGTCGCGCCAACCTACACAGGTCAGAGACCTGCTTACGAATAAGATTATACGCGTCTAGACCAGACATTAACTAACCACCAGGCAGGAATATAAACCGTGGCAAACATTGACATAGCAGCTGTTAAGACATACCTCATGGGTTTGCAAGACCGTATTTGTGACGCTTTGGAAGTGCATGATGGCACTGGCAAATTTGTTGCTGACAATTGGCAGCGCGCAGCGGGCGGTGGTGGTACCAGCCGGGTACTGGCTAATGGTGCTGTAATTGAAAAAGGCGGGGTCAACTTTTCCCATGTTATGGGCGCAGCTATGCCCGCTTCCGCTACAGCTAGCCGTCCTGAACTGGCTGGCCGTAGCTTTCAGGCCATGGGGGTGAGTTTGGTTATTCATCCCCACAATCCTTATGTGCCTACCAGTCATGCCAATGTGCGTTTTTTTGTCGCGGAAAAAGAGGGCGAGGACCCGGTTTGGTGGTTTGGCGGTGGTTATGACCTGACGCCTTACTATGGCAACGAGGATGATTGTCGACACTGGCATCAGACGGCCAGAGACGCCTGTAGTCCCTTTGGTGAAGACTTGTACCCACGCTTAAAGCAGTGGTGTGACGACTATTTTTTCCTGCCTCATCGGGGTGAGGCACGGGGTGTGGGTGGTTTGTTCTTTGATGACTTGAATAGCCCTGATTTTGCCACTGCTTTTGCTATTATGCGCAGTGTGGGTGATAGTTATATGGCAGCCTACGGGCCGATTATTGAACGCCGTAAGGCGGCCCCATTTGGGGAGCGTGAGCGTGATTTTCAGCTGCATCGCCGGGGTCGCTATGTGGAATTTAATCTGGTCTATGATCGGGGCACTTTGTTTGGCTTGCAAACAGGAGGCCGTACCGAGTCGATTTTAATGTCATTGCCGGCAGAAGTGCGTTGGGGCTACAACTGGCAACCCGAACCGGGTTCTGCTGAAGCCCGCTTGACCGAAGAGTTCTTGCCAATTCGTGATTGGTTAATATAAATCATGTAGTTGCATTTCTATTTGTTGCATAATCTATGGGAATATAATAATGACAAGGCTGCCGGGCATGGACCAGTATCGAGTAGTTGGTAACCCTATCAAACACAGTAAGTCACCGCAGATTCATCAGCAATTTGCCGCAAGTACGCAGCAAGATATTGAATATTCGGCGCAGTTGGTGGCAGAAGACGACTTTGAACAGTTTGTTCATGACTTTTTTGCCAAGGGTGGCAAGGGGCTCAATATCACCGTACCCTTTAAGCAGCGGGCCTTTGCTATGGCCCAGCACCCAAGTACAGTAGCCAGTATGGCCCAAGCAGCCAATACCCTATGGTGTAATGAGGCTGGTGAGTTGTGTGCTGACAATACTGATGGTGTCGGTATGGTGCGCGATATTATGCTCAATTTGGGTGGGCATTTGGCCGGCCGGCGCATATTGGTGCTGGGGGCCGGTGGCGCCGTGCGAGGTGTGTTGGCACTGGTTATGGCACAGCGGCCAGCACTGTTGGTAATAGCCAATAGAACCCCAAGTAAAGCGCAACAGCTGGTTGAATCCATGCACTACCTGGGTAGAGTTAAAACCTGTAGTTTTGCTGAGCTGGAAGGTCCCTTTGACTGGGTGATTAATGGCACGGCAGCCAGCTTAACGGGTGATCTGCCACCCTTGCCAGATGGTTTGTTGGCTCCCCAAGCCCGCACCTATGACATGATGTATGGTGCTGAGCCGACCGTATTTAGTCGTTGGGCAAGGGCGCAAGGAGCGGTAGTGGCTGATGATGGCTTGGGTATGCTGGTAGAACAAGCCGCCGAGTCTTTTGCCATCTGGCGTGGAGTACGCCCGAACACGCGGCAAGTATTAAGCTGGCTGCGTCAGCAGCTGTAGGCCATTGCAAAGGACTGCTATGGCTTAGTGACCCAAATCGGCGATAGGAGTAGCAAAGGTATGCACCATATCCCAGGGGAAGCGAATCCAGGTGTCTTGACTCACTTCGGTAATATACATGTCTACCGCAGGTTTGCCTGCTGGTTTGGCATAGATAGTAGCAAAGATGGCATTGGGCACCATTTCGCGCACCACCCTAGCTGTACCACCAGTATCAACCAGATCGTCAATCAAAATATAGCCTTCGCCATCACCTTCAAAACCTTTTAGCAAGACGTGTTCGCCCACCATATCGGCTTCTTTGCCCACCTCGAGTTGCCCATAACTAGAAATACAAATGGTATCGATCAGACGAATATCCAGTTCGCGGGCAATAATGGCGGCAGGCACTAGCCCACCGCGAGTAATAGCAATAATGCCTTTCCATGGGCCTTTTTCTAATAGGCGCCATGCAAGAGCACGGGCGTTGCGGTGCAGTTCTTCCCAAGAGATAGGGAAATCTTTGGTATAGGGAGAGTTACTCATTGGTCAGTTTCCATATAGGTATTTTTCAGGTCAACATAATTATTGGCCATATAATCTAACAGGGCGAATTCTTGTTCAGTAAGGGGACGGCGTTGTTGAGCAGGGCTGCCGGCATAGAGGTAACCAGAGTCCAGAGTCTTACCCGGTGGCACTAGGCTGTTAGCGCCCAGCATGACATGATCTTCGATAGTCGCTCCGTCCAACACCGTACTGCCCATGCCTATCAGTACGTGATTGCCAACAGTACAGGCGTGCAGCACGGCATTATGGCCTACGGTAACAGCATCACCAACCAATAAAGCCTTGCCAGCACCCGTGTAAGGCCCGGCATGGGTTACATGCAAGACACAGCCATCTTGAATGCTGGTGCGCTCACCAATGCTAATCCTGTGTACATCGCCCCGAATAACCGCTTGTGGCCAGACTGAACTGTGGGCACCAATGCTGACGTCACCAATAATGGTGGCTTGGGCGTCTACCATCACGCTGGGATGGATATGGGGGTGTTGATCTTTATAGGGACGAATGCTCATGGTTTCCATTTCTGTTATAACCTGTGGCCATCTATTGTAAGCTAATATTGCGTTCTTGTGGCTAGATGATGGAAAAATCATACTTTGGCCCTATATACACATATACACATATACACAAATCCATGCTGAGAGCGATTTAATGTCTTTAATGCAGACCTTGCAACTGCCCGATTTTGCCCATTTTGATGCCAATAATATACCCACACAACTTATTAATCTGTTGGCGACTAGTCAGCAGCAAATTGAGCAACTAGTGGCACAGCAGGGTTTATCCTATGCAGAGTTAATACCACCGCTGGAACAGATCGACGATGCCATTAGCCAAGTGTGGGGCCCCTTAGCACATTTGCATAGTGTGGCTAATACGGATGACGTGCGGCAGGCCTATGATAGCTGCCTGCCCAAGTTAACAGAATACAGCACCTGGTTGAGTCAGAACCAAGCCTTGTATCAGGCTTTGGAAAGTATTCAACAAAGTGATGAATTTAATCAGTTAACAAGCGTACAGCAGCAGGATATTCATCTCCAGATGCGTGACTTTCGCTTAGCAGGGGTCGCATTGGCTGCCGATGATAAACAGCAATATGCCAGTTTAAAGCAACAGCTAGCCCAGCTATCAACGCAGTTTTCCAACAATGTTATGGATACTACTGACCAGTGGAGTATGCATTTTAACGATAGTAAGCGCTTACTAGGTTTGCCTGAATCAAGCCTGCTTCAGGCCCGGCAATTGGCAGCCAGTAAAGAGCAAACAGGTTATCTGTTAAACCTGGACTTTGCTTGTTACCAGGCTGTGGTGACCTTTGCTGATGACCGTGATCTCCGCCGCACTATCTATAAGGCCTTTAATACCCGGGCCTCTGATCAGGGGCCCCATGACAAGCAATATGATAATACGCAAATTATGACGCAATTGGTTACCTTGCGGCAGCAACTTGCCCAACTTGTTGGCTACGATAACTATGCAGAGTATTCCGTGGCGAGCAAAATGGCTGATTCTGGTGTTCAGGCCCATGAGTTTTTGCAGGATCTGGCGCGGCAATGCAAACCGCTAGCGGTGCAAGAGATGGCGCAACTGCAAGACTTTGTCAGCCAACAGGATGGCCCACAGCCATTGCAAGCATGGGATATCGCTTATTATAGTGAAAAGCTGCGGCAGGCGCGTTTTGACCTGTCACAGGAAGAATTAAAGCCCTATTTTGCCTTACCACAAGTACAGGCAGGTCTATTTGCTATTGTGGAACGGCTGTTTGGTATTCAGGTTGAACAGGTTGATGGGGTACCGGTTTGGCATGAGGATGTTAGTTTTTATCGTATTAGCCAGCATGGTAAAGCCTTGGGCTATTTCTATTTTGACCTGTTTGCGCGGCAACAAAAACGTGGTGGTGCCTGGATGAATGATTGCCGTACGCGGCAACAATTGGTCGGCCAGCAGACGCAACTGCCCGTGGCCTATCTGGTATGCAATTTTGCTCCAGCTAGTGATAATCAGCCAGCCCTCTTGACCCACAACGATGTGGTAACCCTGTTCCATGAGTTTGGTCATGGTCTGCATCATATGCTCACGCAGATAGATGTTGCCGGGGTGGCAGGTATTAACGGAGTCGCTTGGGATGCGGTGGAATTACCCAGCCAGCTATTAGAAAACTGGGCCTGGCAAAAAGCATCCTTAATGATGTTTGCCAAGCATTATCAAACTGGTGAACCTCTACCTGCAGCCATGTTGCAAAAAATGTTGGCGGCCAAACATTTTCAGTCGGCCATGTTTATGCTGCGACAATTGGAATTTGGTCTGTTTGACCTGCGCTTGCATAGTCAAAGCCAGTCTGAGCGGTTCAATGTGCAAGCTGTGCTGGATCAAGTGCGGCAAGAGGTTGCCGTTATAACGGCGCCTGACTGGAACCGCTTCCAACATGGCTTTAGCCATATTTTTGCCGGCGGTTATGCGGCGGGTTATTATAGTTATATGTGGGCCGATGTTTTGGCTGCTGATGTCTTTGAACGCTTTTTGGCAGAGGGTATTTTTAATCCGCAAACAGGTCAGCAATATTGGCACCAGCTATTGGGGCGTGGCGGTTCTGCCGATGCCATGCAGTTGTTTATTGACTTTATGGGGCGTAAACCGGATGTGGCAGCATTAATTCGCTCCAAAGGTTTGGGAGAGGCGGCATGAAAAAGCGGTTTATCGCCGGGATCGTATGCCCAAAATGTGGCGCTGCCGACAGTGTCCGCTTGCATATAGCCGAAGCTGGTGAAGTGGACCATCAGGTGCGTGATTGTGTGGAATGCGGGTATCAGGAAAGTCTGGCCCAGCACTTGGCGGCGCGTCAGGAACTGCCAACCCGTGTAAACCAAAGTAAAACCGCGGCAGCAAAAGAGACCAAGCCGCAGGTGTTAAAGATTCACTAAAGTATACAATAGGCTCCAAGTTACTGCGCTAATCTTCAACTTATTGATGTTATCGGGCGGGGTTGTGTCACTGCGTTCGATATAACGGATTTATAAACTTCTCGGATCTGCTTGCTGTCCTAACAGGTTACCACCAGGCTTGGCGTTGGCGCAGATATAGATAGAAGCCTATGGCTACGATGGCGCGCAGCAGGAAAAAGCCTAACAAAGCCAGCCATAGCAAATCATTATTGGGCTCTCCTGTGTACCAGATCAGCAGCATGGCCAAGGCGCCACACCAGGCAGAATGGAGCATGGCTTTGGACTGTGCCCCAGCGATAAAAACGCCATCCAGAAGATAGCTCCAAACGCTAATAATCGGTACCCAGACAACCCATATAACATAGGTTTTAGCCAATGTTAGTACCTCAGGTAGATTGGTAAGCAAGGCGAAGAAAAGCTCATGTAACCAGTAAAAACCAAGGCATGCCACGATAGCCAATAACAGTGAAAAAAGGCCCGTAGCATTGACCGACTGATAAAAAGCAGTGACCTGTCGGCGGCCGATTTTCTCACCACAACTGGCTTCGGCGGCATGGGCAAAGCCATCCAGAAAATAAGCCAGTAAAGTAATATATTGCAATAGCAGAGTATTGGCCGCCAACACCTGAGTACCCATACTGGCACTTTGGGCGGTGATAAAGGCAAACACCAATAACAATATCAGGGTGCGTACAAACAGGTAGCCATTAAGGCCTAGCAACCGGCCTATTATGACCTGACTTTGGTGCCAGCTTATGTTGAGCTTGGCAAAAGGTCGCAACTGGCGCCATACCAACCAAGCAGCTACAGCAAAGCCGATATAATCTGCCATCAAACTGCCCCAAGCCACGCCTGCAACCTGCAGCTTATAGCCCAACACCAGAATAAGATTAAGTACGATATTGCTAATATTGGTCAATACCAGAATAAGCAATGGGCCATGGCTGTCCTGACGGCCTAATAACCAACCTATAGCCACATAGGTCATTAATACCGCGGGAGCACTAAAAATGCGTATGCTCAGGTATGTGGTAGCCAATAAATTGACCTCTTCTGCTGCCTGCATATAACTCACTGCCGTTGGTATAAACACCGGCGACAAGGCGATAATCAGGGTGCCAATCAGGGCGCCAAGCAAGCCGGGCAGGTACAGCATTTGCCATTGCCTGGGCTCGTCTTGGGCGCCATAGGCCTGCGCTGTTAGCCCCACGGTTCCCATCCGCAAAAAACCAAATGCCCAATAGGCAAAAGAGATAATAGTGGACCCCACTGTTACCGCAGCCAGATAACGGGCATGGGACAAGTGTCCCATAATGGCCGTATCGACTAGACCCAGCAGGGGCACACTAAGATTGGACAGCATCAGGGGCCAGGCCAGCAACCAAATACTCTGTAGCTGGCTCTTGGTAGGGGCAATTAACAGACTGGGCCTGCTCATTGTGGCTGTTGGCGTGGCCACAGATAAAGACAGAAGAAGGTCGCACTGGCGACCACTACCACGGAAGGGCCGGCGGGGCTGTCATAGTACCATGATAGAGACATACCGCCAGTAATAGCCAAACAGCCAAACAGGCTGGCCCAGATGGCCATTTGTTCTGGGGTACTAGCCAGACGGCGGGCACTGGCCGCAGGGATAATCAGTAGCGAGGTGATTAGCAAGACACCTACTACCTTCATAGCGATGGCGATAACCATGGCAATTAACACAAACAACAAAGTACGCATAAGGTTGTTGTTGACGCCTTCCACATGGGCCAGTTCTGGGCAGATAGTATGACTCAGTAGAGGTCGCCAGAACCATGCCAACACACCCAGTGCCAAGGCTACACTGATACTAATCCACGCCATATCGTCAATACCCAAGGCTAAGAGATCGCCAAATAGCATAGCCATCAAATCCACAGGCTGATCATTAAACATACTGATAATCACCAGCCCTATAGCCAAGCTACTATGGGAAAGAATACCCAGCAAGGTATCGGTGGCAATAATACGCTGATACATAAGGGTGCTGAGCAGTATGGCCAGCAATAGACAAAACAGTACTACGGCCAAATTAAGATTAATCTGTAAAATCCAGCCTAAAGCGACACCCAGCAAAGCAGCGTGAGCCAGAGTGTCACCAAAGTAAGCCATGCGGCGCCACACTACAAAAGCACCTAAAGGGCCTGTAGCAACAGCAATTAGCATGCCACCCAGCCAGGGCCAAAGTAAAAGCTCAATCATGCTCGCATCCCCCGTGGTGATGACCCGGGATAATAGTGCCCTGGCTGTCATGGTGGTGGTTATGCTGATGGTTATAAACGGCTAAGGCGCTCACCCCCTGGTTGCCAAATAGTTCAACGATGGCAGGGTCTTGGCTGACTTGTTGTGGGTGCCCCGAACAACAAACATGCTGATTAAGGCAGATAACCTGATCGGTAGCTGCGGCGACCATATGCAGATCGTGAGAGATCATTAGAATGCCACAACCAAGTTGGTCACGGATATTGACAATTAACTGATACATGTCTGCCTGACCAGCAATATCAACACCTTGCACAGGTTCGTCCAGAATTAGCAGGTGTGGGCTATTGAGTAAAGAGCGTAACAGCAGCACGCGCTGGGTTTCTCCCCCAGACAGATACTGCATGGGCTGGGTCAACAGGTGCTCAATACGACAGGCCTGAAACATAGCTTGCAGCAGGTTTTTTGGTAACCGGTGTTTGCCCAACCCCAAATCAATAAAGCGTTGTACCCTAAGGGGCAGGGTTGATTCCAGATTAAGTTTTTGGGGCATATAGCCTACCCGCAAGTCGGGTCGCTTAGTGATAGTGCCGGCAGAAGCCTTCTGCAAACCCAAGAGAGTACGCACCAGCGTTGATTTGCCAGCTCCGTTGGGGCCAATAAGAGTGGTTATTTGGCCAGCCTGCAAATCGAGGCTGACATCGTGAATAAGTTTGCGTCGGTTACGCTTTACCATCAACCCCCGGGCACTGAGTATGCCTTCAGCCATGGTTTTCTGTGTTCTGTTTGCTCTGGCATTGAGCACAGCAACCAGTTATTTCTATGGTTTGTTGGGCGATACTAAAGCCATGCTTGCCAGCGCTGTTCTGCAATGAGTGTTGCAAGGTACTGGTGTCAATTTCAAGCGCCTGATGGCAGCTTAAGCACAAGAAAAAATGCCCCTCGTGGGGGGTTCCTGGATTACAGCAGCCGGTGAAGGCGTTAATGCTGGCAAGCTTGTGAATAAGTCCCTCGTGTTGCAGAAACTCCAGTGCCCGATAGATGGTTGGGGGGGCCGAGTTAAAGCCTTCTTCCGCCAATAAGCCCAGCAGTGTATAAGCCCCAAGTGGCTGGTGGCTCTGCCATACCAGTTCCAGCACGCGTTGGCGTATTGGCGTTAAGCGTACGCCCCGTTGCTGACACAAATGCCGAGCTTGGGCCATGGCACTGTCAATACAGTGATTATGGTCATGCTGACAAAAAGCGGTTGTTGGTTGGGTAGCATCGGATGTCATGGGATATGTGTTTCTTGGTCATCTAAATTGACAAGGGTTATAACGTAACATAACATCACCAGCCTTTCCAGATTGACAACCAGCAAGGATTATTGATGCAGGGCGGCTTTATTATCAATTTTTGCAGACTCAAGAGCAACTTTTTTATGTTGGTTTGGGCTTCTCTGCTGGCTTTCTCCGTTCAGGCTGAGAATAAATCTCTGATTGTTGCCAGCATCAAACCCCTAGCTATGCTGCAGGCCGATTTGGGGTTGGGCTGGCAAGAGCCCATTGTGCCAGATGGTATTACGCCCCACGATTTTAGTCTGCGTGCCAGTCATATTAAGCGTATTAACGCAGCCCAACTGGTTATTTGGTTGGGGCCAGAGATTGAACCCTACCTAGCCAAAATTATGGCTAGAAAAGCTGCTTATCAGCAAATCATCCTGCCACCCTATACTCATGCGGAAGATGCTCAGAACCAGCATCATAAAGAGAGTAAGGGTGATGACGAACATCAACACTATGGTAAGCACCAGCATAAGCATCATCACGGTGCTGATTTGCATCCCTGGACCAGCCCTGTCTATATGCAAAGGGCAATGGCACAGGTAGCTGAAGCTATCAATACCTTGCTGCCCCAATATGCCCATACTGTGAAAGCCAATGAGCAGCGCCAGCAGCAGCAACTGGCTGCTCAGATGCAGCAATGGCAAGATTATTTTGCCAGCCACAAGGTGAGTTATCTGGTGTATCACGATGCTCTGCAGCCTTATGAAACAGCCATGGGACTTGGCACCAGCAATATGGGCAGTTTTGCCGATGCTGCAGGTAGCCAGTTCGGTTTAAAAAACCTGCGCCAGTTGCAACTTGCTATTGTGCAACAGAAGGTTGCCTGTGTGCTGGTGGATAATGAGGCCAATCTTGCCTTGATAAAGAAAATTGCCGGTCAGCAACTACCCCAGGTGACACTGGATTTATTGGCTTGGCAGCTACGCCCCGGGACTAATAATTTACACCGTTATTTTGCCCAGCTTGGTCAAGCTGTGCAGCAGTGCCAGTAACCACTGTGCAACGGCTTTTATAGAATTAAACGGGTAATAAATGCAGGTGCTTTTGACGCAGACGCAAAATATCCCGTATGGCATCCGGGTCTTTTAATACCGTAACACCGGCTTCACGCTGGTGTGAATCCAGTCCATGATAGGTTTCCAGGCGTGATAGCCAAAAGCGCATAGCAGCGGTTTGTAGCATTACGGGCCAGTATTGCGCTTCGCTTTTGGTAAAGGGGCGAGTCTGGTGGTAGGCATTGATAAAGGCCATATAAAGCTCATTACGCATACTGCCGTCGGCCTTAATACACCAATCATTAACGGCTACTGCCACATCATATAGTAAAAAATCATGGCAGGCGTTATAGAGATCGATAATGGCGCTAAATTGCTCACCCTCAAAGAGGGCATTATCATGGAATAAATCACCATGCACGACTCCCCTTGGCAGTTCTACACCAGCCTCTAGTATGCCTTGATAGGCATTGATGGTGTTGAGCAATAGTTCAGCGTCGTTATCACTAAGACATTGGGCGGCACGAGGGCCTAGTTGCGTCCACCAGACCTGGCCACGGTGGGCCTGACGTTGTAAATCAAAACGCTGACCGGCTTTATGCAAGCTCGCCAACTGTTGGCCCATGATGGCACAAACCTTCGGGCTAATAGCGCTGCGGGGCAGATGCTCGCCCGGGAAACGTGGAAACAATAGAGCTGGGCGTGCAGCAAGGCGCTTCAAGGCTGTGCCAAATTCATCACGCAATGGTGCCGGTACGGTTATACCATGAGCCACCAGATGTTCAGTAAGAGCCACAAAGTAAGGCAGCTCGTCATAGGCTAAATCTTCAAACAGCGTGAGTACATGGTCATGTTTGGGTTGGCCGGGTACCTGAGTGGTAACAAAGTAGTTGGTATTCTCCACCCCGCCACTAATACCTTTAAAACACACTAACTCACCCAGATTATAGGGTTCCAGATAGTCAGTGACTTGCTGCTGATCTAATTGTGTATAAACGGCCATGGGCTGGTTAGACTGTTAAGAGAGTTTTGCACGATGGTTACTTTATCCTGTGACGGTGTTAAAAACGTACTCAATCGGTCATTTATCATGCATAACTTCTTCTTTGTGTGCGTTTTTGCCTTGTCACAGAACAAAATCCCGGCTCGTGCAGAACACTGTGTCAATAAAATGGCTGCAAATAGTACGCTTTGCTGGCTTAGGTTACAAGTTTTTCCATGCTTTGTCTGCCCATTGGTAGCAGCAAAATATTGGCGTCTGTGCTAGTCTTAGGGCTTTAAAGCAAGTTCTGCCATGGGCTTGCTAATAGCGCTTAGAGATTGCCGTATGCCTGAACAAGTTTCTGTGCCCGTGGTGCTGGTTGATGGGTCGTCCTATCTGTTCCGCGCCTACCATGCTTTGCCTCCCCTGACTAATAGCAAGGGCCTGCCCACGGGGGCAATTAAAGGTGTGATCAATATGCTGCGCAGCCTGCGCAAGGATTACACTAATGCCAATATTATTGTTATTTTTGATGCCAAAGGCCCCACTTTTAGGCATGAGATATATAGTGAATATAAGGCTCATCGCCCACCTATGCCAGATGATTTGCGGCAGCAAATAGAACCTATTCATGCCATTATCAAAGCCATGGGCCTGCCTTTACTAGTGATTCCAGGTGTGGAAGCAGATGATGTCATTGGTACCCTGGCCGAGCAGGCCACCCAGCAGGGTATAGATACACTTATTTCAACTGGCGACAAGGATATGGCACAGTTGGTTAGCGATCATGTGAAGTTGGTTAACACCATGACCAATACCTATATGGACCGTGATGGTGTCGTGGCTAAATTTGGTGTGACAGCCGAGCAGATCGTTGATTATTTGGCTATTACCGGAGACAAGGTAGACAATATTCCCGGGGTTCCCGGGGCCGGGCCAAAAACGGCAGTCAAGTGGCTTAACGCCTATGGTGATCTGCAAAGTCTAATGACCAATGCCGATGAAATTGGCGGTAAAATAGGAGAAAAGTTACGTGCGGCCCTGCCTGACCTTCCTCTTTCTCGGCAGTTAACCAGTATTAAACTGGATGTACAGCTGGACTGCGGCTTGCAGGATATAACCTCGCAACCTGTGGACCAAGCTGCTCTGCTGGGTTGGTATGAAGAACTGGAATTTACCACCTGGGCGCGGGTACTGCAGGCAGAAGGTGTCAGTGGTGCAGCCCCAGCAGCCAAGCCAGCGCTTACTAACGCAGAGTCAACGACACCAGCACCAGCAAAACCCCTGCCTGTTCAGGTGGCGGTAACAGATTATCAACTGTTGCTGGAAGAGAGTCAGGTTATGGTGTGGCTGCAACGCTGCCGCGAGGCAGACTGTTTTGCCTTTGATACCGAAACCACCAGTCTTGATTATATGGATGCCCAGTTAGTGGGTGTTTCCCTATCTATAAAGCCAGGCGAAGCGGTATATATCCCCTGCGCTCATGATTATGTTGGGGCACCAGAGCAGATAGGTCGTTCACGGTTAATTGCCATGCTCAAGCCATTATTGGAAGACCCTAGGCAGTTAGTGTGTGGACAGAACCTGAAATACGATATGAATGTGTTGGCTAACTATGGCATTCAATGGCAGGCCCGGATTAAGGACAGCATGCTGCAGTCCTATGTCTATAATTCTACGGCGAGCCGGCATAATCTGGATGATTTGGCGAATTACTATTTGCAGCATCAGAATCTCAAGTTTACTGATATTGCCGGCACTGGCGCCAAGCAATTGACTTTTAACCAAATTGATTTACAGCAAGCCGTACCTTATGCTGCAGAAGATGCGGATATAGCTCTGCGTTTGAGTTTGTACTTTGATGAGTTGTTGGCACAAGAGCCTAATCTGGCCAGAGTGTATAGTGACATTGAAGAGCCCCTGATTCCAGTGTTGGCTAATGTTGAGCGCACCGGTGCCAAGGTGGATGCTATGGCGCTGGGTAGGCAAAGTCAGTCCCTTGGTCAGCGTTTACAGGAGTTGGAACGTCATGCTCATGATCTGGCGGGGGAAATATTTAATCTTGCCTCCACCAAGCAGCTAGGTGGTATCCTGTATGACAAACTTGGCTTACCGGTGTTAAAGAAAACTCCCAAAGGTAAGCCATCCACCGCCGAACCAGTATTGCAGGAATTGGCTCAGGATTATGAGTTGCCAAGGCTATTGTTGGAACACCGTAGTTTAGCAAAACTAAAGTCTACCTATACGGATAAGCTACCGCTACAGATCAATAAGGCTACAGGCCGCATTCATACCTCATATCATCAGGGCGTTACCGCCACGGGACGTTTATCTTCGAGTGATCCCAATTTACAGAATATCCCCATCCGCAGTGCTGAAGGCAGGCGTATACGGCAGGCCTTTGTGACGCCAACCGGACACATCATGCTGGCAGCAGACTACTCGCAAATTGAACTGCGTATTATGGCTCATCTGTCGGGTGATGAGGGCTTGTTAACTGCTTTTGCCAAAGGTCAGGATGTGCATCAGGCCACCGCCGCAGAGGTTTTTGAGGTAGCACCTGAGCAGGTCACCAGCGAGCAACGGCGCAGTGCCAAAGCCATTAACTTTGGTTTGATCTATGGTATGTCAGCTTTTGGTTTGGCAAAACAGCTGGGTATTAGCCGGGGTGAAAGTCAGGCTTATATTGGCCGCTATTTTAGTCGTTATCCCGGCGTGCAAGAGTATATGGACAATACCCGGGCACAAGCAGCTGAGTTGGGTTATGTGGAAACCATCTTTGGCCGCCGTTTATATCTGCCGGATATTAAAGCGCGCAATGCTATTGCTCGTCAGGCGGCAGAACGCACCGCCATTAATGCCCCTATGCAGGGCAGCGCTGCTGATATTATCAAGTTGGCCATGATCCGTGTAGACCAGTGGTTGGCGGCGCAACCCTATGCTGCCAAGATGATTATGCAAGTGCATGATGAGCTGGTGTTTGAAGTAGCTCAGGCACATTTGCCTGCCTTGCAAACTGGCGTTAAGGACGCCATGGAGGGGGCAGCACAACTGCGTGTACCCTTGGTGGTCGATATGGGCGTGGGGCTGAACTGGGATGAAGCCCATTGACAGCACTAAAGCAGCATAAGCATTGTGCCGGATATATATTTGTTAAATTATTTTTGAACTTTTCCGGCCCAGCGCTCTCAAACTAGTTAACAGCAAGCAGTAACTATTACAGAGAAACCACAAGCAGGCCCTGATATATTCCCCTTATATCAGGGCATTTTTTTGCCCACTATACACCCCTGCTCCGGCGGCTTGGTTTGCCAAACTACCCCTTTGGCAGATGTTTTGGTGACGGTTAACATCTGCTATTTTACAAGCAATCAGTCCCAAGCTATGCGAAATTTAAATTGCCTTATAAAAAAAGGGGCTTTAAGGTAGGCCTTTATTCTTTGTTGCAGGGCCATGGTTTTATATGTTATCCAATCATCGTCACTATTGGCGTATTCTGCTGTTAGCTTGGCTCCTGCTGTGCTCCGGCACCAGTAGAGCCAACCAGTTGCATATGGCCTATGATGCTGATCCGGTATCACTGGACCCCTATGAGATTCTGTCTGGCGGCACTTTGCAAATGGCCCATTTGTTGTTTGACCCGCTACTACGCTGGAATCTTGACCACCAGTTGGAAAGCCGTTTGGCCACTTCATGGCAACGACTCAGTGATCGTGCCGTACGCTTTAATCTGCGCCCCGGGGTGCTGTTTCACAGTGGTCGGGAAATGACCGCTCTGGATATTAAATGGACCTTGCAAAGGGCTAAAACCAGCACCGACTTTAAGGCCTTGTTTGCTCCATTTAACAATGCGCGGGTAGTGGACAAATACACGGTTGATTTGATTACCGAGCGGCCCTACCCTCTGCTATTAAATATGGCAACCTATCTATTTGTTATGGACAGTCAGTTCTATAGTGGTTTTGATAGCCGCCAGAAAGCTAAGGATGCCATTGAGAAGCACGGCAATTCTTTTGCCTCCACTCATGTCTCAGGGACCGGCCCTTTTGTGGTCAGTAAGCGCCAACAAGGCGTTAGTTTGGAACTGCAACGTTATGCCAATTATTGGGACCAGGCTTCCCCCGGCAATGTTGATGCTATTCGTCTAACCCCTATTAAAGACAGCAGTACCCGTACGGCGGCCCTGTTGGCTGGCGACCTTGATTTGATTGCTCCGGTGCCACCTATTGATCACTATCGTATTGCCAAACAGGCTGGGTTAAAACTCTATACTCGCAGTGGTGCCCGACTTATTACCTTGCAGCTTAATCAGCAGAAGCGGCCAGAACTGCGGGATCAGCGAGTGCGTCAGGCGATTGTGTATGCTATCAATAACAGGGCTATTGTAGGTAAATTAATGCGTGGTTTTGCCACTCCTGCTGGCCAACAGAGTCCGCCGGGATATGCTGGCCATGTGGCGGAACTGGAACCGCGTTTTGATCTTCAAAAAGCCCGCCGGCTAATGGCCGAGGCAGGTTATGAAAGTGGTTTTGCTGTGAGTATGATTGCGCCCAATAACCGCTATGTTAATGATGCCAAGATTGCCCGGGCAGTGACTAGTATGCTGGCTAAGATTAATATACAAGTTGACCTGGTAACCATGCCCAAAGCTCAATACTGGCAGCAGTTTGACCAGCGCCCCGCTGATATTATGATGCTTGGCTGGCACTCAGATACAGAGGATTCGGCCAATTTTACTGAATTTCTGGCTATGTGTCGGGATGATGATTCAGGTTTTGGCCGCTACAACGGTGGTGGCTACTGCAACCCCGAGGTAGATCGCCTGATTATGGCTAGTGCCACGGAAACCAATGCCCAGCGTCGAGCTATGCTGTTGCAGCAAGTGGAACGTATTCTTTATCAGGATGCCGCCTTTGTGCCATTGCACTGGCAGAATCTGGCTTGGGCTGTGCGCCATGGGGTCAATATTGAAGCGGTTATGACCGACAGTAACGTGCCCTATTTGGGTGATTTGGTGATCCAATGATCGATGCCATAGTGTCGCGTGGACTGCAGACTTTGGTTGTGCTGTGGCTTATCAGTCTGGTGAGCTACTGGGTGCAGGTCACGGTAACCCCTCTGGCAGGCCCTGCCACTTATGGAGACTATTTGGCTGCTTTAGTGCGCGGAGATTTGGGTGAATCCCTGTTCTATAAGGCTCCGGCTTTGGATATTATCCTAGAGAAATTTCCTGCCACCTTGGAACTGGTGCTGGGAACTGGTTTGCTGATTGGTTTGGTGGCGGTACCAGCAGGTGTGTTTACTGCTCTGGCACCGCGGCACTGGCTGGCACGGGCTATTATGGCGATTAGTCTGCTGGGAATTTCCTTGCCGGTATTTTTGTCAGGAACCCTGCTAGTATATTGGTTTGCTGTGGAATTGAACTGGCTGCCGGTATTTGGCCGTGGGCCGGTAGTCTGGTTTGGTGGTTGGCCTACGGGCCTGTTCAGCGTGGCGGGCTTGCAGCACCTGCTACTGCCCTGCAGTGCTTTGGCGCTGACCTTGCTGCCCTTGTTTATCCGTTTGATCCGGGCTGAAATGCTTATTGTTTTGGCCAGTAAGCATGTCCTTTATGCTCGTGCTATGGGGTTGGCTCCCTGGCGCATATGGCTGCGTTACGGTTTACGCAATGCCTTGCTGCCTCTGGTAACCATGTCGGGATTGCAGTTTGGTACGCTTATGGCCTATGCCCTGGTGGTAGAAAACCTGTTTCAGTGGCCGGGCATGGGGTTTCTATTTATGGAGGCCGTAACCCGCTCCGATGGACCGCTGATGGCCGCCTATATTTTGGTTGCAGGAGGTATTTTTCTATTCACCAATATTATTACAGACTTGATCTACGGCCTTGTTGATCCTCGTCTGGCACCCTGGAACCGGGACAAGGTTAGCCATGAGTCCATTTGAAGTAAGCAGCCATAAACTTTGGCGGCGCTATCGACGCAGTCAGGTTATGGCCCATCTAAAAGCCCATCGGGCTGCCTTTGTTTGTGCCATTGTACTTTTGTTGGCCATCATTACGGCGCTGCTGGCACCCTGGTTGGCACCTTATAATCCGGGGGATCTATCGGCTCATGATATTATGGATGCCGAGCTGCCACCCATTTGGCAGGCGGGCGGCGATAGCCGCTTCTGGCTGGGCACAGACGGCCTTGGCCGTGATCTGCTGAGCAGTCTGATTTATGGTTTGCGTACATCCCTGGCGGTCGGTTTCTGTGCCGTACTGCTGCAACTGGTATTGGGAGTGTCTCTGGGTTTGGCAGCCGGCTATTTGGGGGGGTGGACTGACCGTGTGCTTATGCGTCTGGCTGACTTGCAGCTAGCCTTCTCCAGTTTGATGCTGGCTATTTTGGCTCTGGCCATTGTGCAGGCCGCTATGGGGGCTGCCAGCTACAGTATTTGGGCACCGTGGATACTGGTGCTGGTGCTGGGGCTAGCGGAATGGCCACAATATGCCCGTACCCTGCGGGCCAGTGTGATGGCTGAAAAGCAAAAGGACTATGTGGCGGCGGCAGAATTATTGGGGTTTGGCGATTGGCGCATTATGTTACGCCATATTCTGCCTAATACCCTGTCGCCTTTATTGATTATTTCCACCCTGCAGGTGGCGCATGTGATACTGGCAGAAGCTGCCTTGTCCTTCCTTGGTATCGGTATGCCCTACTACACCCCTTCTTTAGGGGGACAGATGCGTGACGGCTTCGAATATATGCTTAGTGGCAGTTGGTGGATTGCCCTGCTGCCAGGCTTGACTTTAGTGTTGCTGTTACTGGCCATCAATCTCTTGGGAGACTGGCTTAGAGATACACTGGATATTCAACACCAGGATGGGCCATCCCTATGATGCCTTTACTACACATTGATGACCTGTGGGTGGCTTACAATGGTCGTGGCCCCAACCAACCAGTGCAGAACATGTTGCATGGTATCAGCTTGTCGATACAAAGGGGCGAACGAGTAGCTATTATTGGTGAAAGCGGGGCTGGTAAATCGCTGCTGACCATGGCCATTATCAACTTATTGCAAGAAGGCGCATTTATTCGTCAGGGCAAGATTGAGTTTGAGGATCAGGTTTTAAACCAACTCACGCCCGAGGCCTTAAGGTTGATCAGGGGGCGGCGTATTGGGATGGTCTTTCAGGATCCAATGACTAATCTGAATCCGCTACTGACCATTGAACAACAACTGGTGCAATGTATCCGTAGCCACCGCCGTATTAGTTATCAGGATGCTCGTACTATTGCCCTGCACAAATTACGGCTGGTGCATATTCCGGCGCCGGAAAGCCGCCTGCTGCAATACCCTCATCAACTATCAGCAGGCCAACGCCAGCGCGTTACTATCGCTATGGCCTTGTCTCTGGAGCCAGCGCTGATTATAGCCGATGAACCCACCAGTGCTCTTGATGTCACTATGCAAGCTGAAATTATGCACCTCTTGAATCATCTATGCCAAAGTAATGGGGTAGCCCTGTTGTTTGTCAGCCATGATCTTGGGTTGGTGGCCCAGCACACAGATCGCAGCCTGATTATGTATGCTGGCCGTATTGTTGAAGATGGTCCCACTGCCAGCCTTATCAATGATGCCCAGCACCCCTATACTCAGGGCCTGATCAAGGCCCTGCCCCAGCATAGCCGGCCCGGCAGTCGCTTGTACCAGATTCCTGGCCAGATGCCGTTGCCGCAGCAGGTTGGGCCGGGCTGTGCTTTTGCGCCGCGCTGCCCCTATACGACAGAGCGTTGTTTGCAGCAGATTCCTGCGCCGCAGGGTCCAGGGGGCCACCAGGCCAGTTGTCATTTGCTGGCATCTGATGCTGCAGGTGATAGTCATATGGGTCACACTGGAGGTAGCCTATGACACAGCCATTGTTGCAACTGGAACAGGTGAGCAAGTCTTTTTATACTCGTCCAACCGCACCCTATGAACTGTTTCGCTGGCGCCGGCCTGCCCGGCTGAGCGCTGTTGAGCAACTGGATTTAACGGTTTATAGGGGCGAGACACTGTGTGTGGTGGGTGAAAGCGGTTGTGGCAAATCTACCATGGCTCGTTTGGTAATGGGTTTGCTGCATCCCGACGAGGGGCAGATCAATTATGCCGGCCAACGCATTGATCATTTAAAGCGCCATGACCGGCTAGCCTACCGGCGCCGTATGCAGATGATATTTCAGGACCCTTATACCGCCCTTAACCCAAGACTTACGGTACTGCATTGTTTATTGGAACCCTTGCTTTATCACCAACCGCAACTAACTGAACAAGAGGCTCTGGAACAAGTTTTTCAGCAGTTGCTGGCAGTGGGCATTGACCCGGCTCTGGGGCAGCGCTTCCCCCATCAGCTTTCCAGTGGCCAGCGGCAAAGGCTTAATATTGCCCGTGCGCTTAGTGTCAAGCCAGAATTTATTGTGGCTGACGAACCCCTGTCGGCCCTTGATGTTTCTATTCAGGCACAGATCCTCAATCTATTGCAGGATACGGCCAATCAGCAGAATTTAACGTTTCTGTTCTTCACCCATAATCTGGCGGTGGTTGAGCATATAGCGGACCGAGTGGCGGTGATGTATGAAGGGCGCCTGTGCGAGTTAACTAGTAGTCGCAATCTATTCAAGCACCCCCGCCATCCTTATACTCAGGCTTTGCTGGAGGCTATGCCGCAACTTACCACCAGTCCACAACAGGGAGCTAAATTAATGGGTGATGTGCCTAGTCGCCTGCAACGCCCGCTGGGCTGCAGTTTGCAGGATCGTTGTCCCTATGCCAATGAGCGCTGCCGCCATCAGGTACCAACGCTGTTCAGCCATACTGATGGTGGGCAAACAGCATGCCATGCCTTACAGGAGGGGCGAATAAAGCCATGACATTATCTATTGATAGCCACTTTGACAGTGGTAATATTAGTCTGCTGGATATTACTGGCAATCCGCTGCGCTTGGCGATTGAGCTGGACCATAATTCCCATTTCTACCAATGGTTTTACTTTTCTGTCACGGGCGGCAAGGGACAAAATGATCTTAAGCTGTGCCTAGAAAATGCATGCGGGGCAGCTTTTCCAGAGGGTTGGCAGCATTATCAGGTGGTGGCTTCCTATGACCGGCAGCAATGGTTTCGGGTGACCAGTCATTATCGTGACGGTCAGCTTTATTTTGACCATGCGGCACAATATGATCAGGTTTGGTACGCCTACTTTACCCCCTATAGTTGGGAACGCCATCTGGATATATTGGCCCAAGCCCAGCAGAGTCCGTCCTGCAGCTTAGAGTCTTTGGGTCAAACTCTTGATGGACGCCCACTACATATGCTGACCCTTGGTGAGGCCAGTCCGGAAAAATATAAAGTCTGGCTGACTGCCCGTCAGCACCCGGGTGAAACTATGGCCCAGTGGGCTATGGAAGGATTATTACAACAGTTGTTAGACCCTCAGGATGCCTGTGCTCGCCGCCTGTTGCAGCAAGCTGTCTTTTACCTGCTGCCCAATATGAATCCTGATGGTAGTGTCAGAGGGCATTTGCGTACCAATGCTGCTGGCGTAAACCTGAACCGGGAATGGCAGGCCCCCAGCCTGTTATCCAGCCCCGAAGTGGCTCTCACTTTGCAACGAATGCATGCAACGGGAGTAGATCTGTTTATTGATCTGCATGGCGATGAGGAAATACCCTATGTGTTTCTGGTTACCAATGAAGGCATACCGGGGTATAGCCCTCGTTTACAGCAGTTGGAACAACAGTTTAAAGCCCAATTGCTGCGCAGTTGTGCTGACTTTCAGACCACTTATGGCTATCCTCTGGATAAGCCTGGTCAGGCCAATATGACCATGGCCAGTTGTGCTGTGGGGCAAGCCTTTGATTGCCTGTCATTAACTCTGGAAATGCCGTTTATCGATAATCATAATCTGCCCGATGCCACCCATGGTTGGTCGGCTGAGCGCAGTCGCGCGACGGGCCGGGCCTTGTTGCCCACCATGGCGGCCATCATGCCGGAATTAAGGTAGGAGAACCCATGGAACTGCGCTGGCTTGATGATTTTTGCGCTCTGGCACGTACCCGGCATTTCTCTCGGGCGGCTGATGAGCGCCATGTTAGCCAGCCAGCCTTTAGCCGCCGCATCAAAATGCTGGAAGAAGAAGTGGGAGTGACGCTGGTGGATCGCAATAGTATTCCCCTGTGCCTGACCCCCGCTGGTGAGATATTTCTGCACAGCTGTGAAGCTATTTCCCAGCGTATGCAAATCACCAAAAAACGCTGCCGTGACCTGCAAGCACAGCAGCAAAACCGCATCAGCTTTGCTACCAGCCAATCCTTGTATGTCAGCTTCTTCCAGCACTGGAACCAGCATATTAACCAGTCTTCAGGGCTGGATGCCCCTCTGGAGGTTAATCTTAAATCCAGTAACTGGATTGGCACAGAATTTATTCAGGCTCTGCAGCAGAACACCTGTGATCTGATAATGTGTTACTGGCATACCACTATGCAGGCCTATCAGGACCTATTTGCAACAGACTACGAGTATCTGGTACTGGGGCAGGATAGCCTGCAGCCCATGAGTGCCCCCCAGGCTGATCAAACACCGCTATTTGCTTTGCCCGATAGTATGGACCAAAGCAAGGGCAAAAGCCTGCCTTATATTGCCTACCACCAGTCCACCTTTTTGGCACAAGCGGTAAGCCATTCTCTGCAGCATGCGGCCCCCAGCCCCAGCTTGCTGACAGTGAATGAAAATATCCATCCGGTCAGTGCCAGAGCCATGATATGTGAAGGTTTTGGTCTTGGCTGGCTGCCGGCAAGACTAGCCCGGGATGAACTTAACAAGGGTAATCTTTGTTTGGCTGGTAATGCCCAATGGCATATTCCACTGGAAATCCGGTTATACCGCAAACGCAGTAACGACAGTACTGCCCTGCAACAATTATGGCAGTATCTGGCTGGCCTAACGCCATAACCCTTCACTGCACGCACTGACAGCAATAGATAAGCTTTTACTATGCCAAGTAGGCAAAATAGCAAAGCGGGATAAGACTGCTATACTCGTGGCTGAAGTTGACAACCTAGCATCGAACAAGCGCGGTGATTAATACAACCAGCGAGTGGTTTATGAATTATCAATTAGCACAAATTAATATTGCCAAATTTCGTTTACCGCAACAACATCCAATAAATGCTGATTTTGTGAATAGCCTTGACCAGGTAAATGCAGTGGCAGAATCCCAGCCCGGATTTGTTTGGAGATTTACAGGTTCTGGCAATGATGCTCTGGATGTTCAGGCTTTTGATGATCCTAATATTGTGGTCAATATGTCAGTTTGGTCTGACCTGCAAGCTCTGGTGAATTTTGTGTATCGGAACCAGGCACACAAGGACATCATGCGCAGGCGTAAAGAGTGGTTTGATCGCATAGACTTCCATATGGTGCTTTGGTGGATCGAGCCTGACCGCAAGCCTTCAATAGAGGAAGCAAAAATTCGTCTGGAGTTACTGCGTCACAATGGACCATCTTACTCTGCATTCACATTTAAGCAGCCCTATTCGGCTCCCAATAGTGAAATAATAAATCCATTTAAGGAAAACTGTGCATAGCTGGGTAGTATCGTCAACAAAGTATCACAGTAAGCCGCTTAGAGATTGACGAGTCAGTGCGAGGAGTGCAGTGCCTCGTCAATCTCTTAACTGTTAATGTTATTGGACAGCGATTGCTTGTGTGCCTTTGCAATGGCGGATGTACACATTTTTCAGACCTGCCTTAAGTATATAGATAGCTTGTATATAGATGGCTTGAGCCGGCCCTTGTACTAATCAGTTCTGCGCATTAAAACAGGCAACCTGTACATCACCATAGCTGCGAATGGCGGGTACCTGTTGTTGGCAGGCCAGGGCCGCGGATTGGCAGCGTGGGTGAAAAGTGCAACCCGGCGGTGGATCAAGGGGTGAGGGCAGTTCACCTACCAGTTTGATGCGCTCCATGCGGCGACTGGGATCGGTCTGCGGGGTGGCTGACAATAATGCCTGAGTGTAGGGATGTCGGGGTTGGGCAAAAACCTGCTCACAAGGACCTTGCTCAACGGGTTTGCCCAAGTACATAACCAGTACATCATCGGCGATATGGCGCACTACACTCAGGTCGTGGGAAATAAACAGATAAGCTAGATCCAGTTCCTGTTGTAATTCGCTGAGCAGATTTAGCACCTGTGCCTGAATGGATACATCCAGCGCCGAAACCGGTTCATCCAGCACCACAATTTTGGGTTTAAGAATCAATGCCCTGGCAATCGCAATACGCTGACGCTGACCACCAGAGAACATATGCGGGTAGCGGTGGTAGTGTTCGGGTCGCAAGCCAACTCTGCCCATCATGGCCAGCACTTCCTGTCGCCGCTGTTGCGTTGTCATATTGGTATTGATCAGCAGAGGCTCCCCCAGAATGGTGCCTATTTGCTGGCGGGGATTAAGGGAGCCATAGGGATCCTGAAATACAATTTGCACCAGTTGCCGCAGTTGTCGTTTGGCGGCGGCTGTGGTGATCTGAGATACATCCTGCCCGGCAAGACTAAAGCGCCCGCCAGTGGGCTGTTCGATCAAGGTTATCAGGCGGGCCAGGGTAGACTTGCCACATCCGGATTCGCCCACTACCGCCAGAGTACGACCGGCATGCAGGTCAAAACTGGCACCACCCAGAGCTTGCAGAATCTGGTCCGGCTGCAACCAGCCACGCTTGATGGGATAGTGGCGATGTAAGTCTCTGGCTTTAATCAGTGGCTCTGTCATACTGATGCTCCTTCTTCGATCACAGCCTGAGTGGATGCTGTATCATCTCCCACACGGGGGAAATGGCACAGGACCCCATCCTGACGGGGTGGTTCTGCCGTGCGGCACAAAGCCTGAGCCGACTGGCAGCGTGGATTAAACAAACAGCCCGTAGGGCGGTCCAATTGCCCCGGTACCACTCCGGGAATGGCCTCCAACAGGCGCGACGACGAACGTTCGGGCAAAGCATTAAGCAGAGCATGGGTATAGGGATGACCGGGCTGGGAAAAGAGTTCCGCTACCGGCTTCTGCTCCACCTGTTGGCCGGCATATTGTACTAACACCTTATCCGCTGTTTCAGCTACCACAGCCATATCATGAGTGATCAGTACCAAAGCCATGCCATGTTGGCGCTGCAGGTCAACCAGTAAGTCCAGAATCTGGGCCTGAATAGTCACATCCAGAGCGGTGGTGGGTTCATCGGCTATCAGCAATTTCGGCTGACAGGCGATCATCATAGCAATCATCACGCGTTGGCACATACCACCGGATAACTGGTGAGGATAGGCGCGCAGACGACTTTCTGGAGCCGGAATACCGACTTGCTGGAGCAATTCTATAGCTCTGGCCTGATGACTGCGGCGCCGGCCGCCCAGATGCTGACGCAATACTTCGGTAATCTGGTAGCCGACGGTAAAACAGGGGTTCAGGCTGGTCATGGGCTCCTGAAAGATCATGCTGATATCTTTACCAATAATTTGGCGCCTTTGCGCATTGCTCATAGCCAGCATATCCTGACCATCAAAACGCATCACGTCAGCACTAATATTAGCTGTCCATGGTAATAGGCCCATCAAGGCTAACATGGCTACAGACTTGCCCGATCCGGATTCCCCTACCACGGCCACAATATCGCCTTTGGCCAGTTCCAGATTAACCCCATCTACGGCTCGGAAAACACCGTGGGCTGTGGCAAATTCTACCACCAGATTGCGAATTTCCAGTAGGCTCATGCTTATGACCTCTTTAACTTGGGATCGAGGGCATCACGCAAGCCATCCCCCATCAGGTTAATGGCCAAAACTGCCAGTAAAATAGCCAGTCCCGGTAGGGTTACGGTCCAGGGTGCGCTTAACATCAGATCGCGGTTTTCGGCAATCAGGGTACCCCATTCCGGCATGGGAGGCTGGGCCCCCATGCCCAAAAAGCCCAATGCTGCGGTATCCAGAATAGCGGTGGAAAAGCTCAGGGTGGCCTGCACAATAAGGGGTGCGGCACAGTTGGGTAGCACACTGACAAACATTAGCCGCAGTGGCCCGGCACCGGCGACGCGGCTGGCGGTGACATAATCACGGTTGATTTCGCTGATCACCGAGGCACGGGTCAGGCGCACAAAATAGGGGGTATAGGTAATCGCAATAGCCACCATGGCATTGAGTAGTCCCGGCCCCAAAACAGCTACCAGAACCAGCGCCATAAGCAGGCCGGGCACTGACAGAATGGTGTCCATAACCCGCATAATAATCGCTTCAACCCAGCCTCGGCTGTAGCCAGCTATTAATCCCAATACCGTACCAATAGATAAGGACAGCAATACCACAATACAGCCGGCCACCAGAGACAGACGCGAGCCGTGGATAATACGAGACAACATATCCCGGCCCGCATAATCGGTGCCAAATAGGAAACGTATTTGCCCGCCTTCCATCCAGGCGGGGGGTATTTCTGCAAACTGGCGATATTGTTCGGCCGGGTCATGGGGGCTGATAATATCAGCGAACAAAGCCAGAGTAATCACTAGCAACAGGAATACCAGGCCGGCTACGGCGGTTTTGCTTTCGCTAAAATAAAACCAGAACTCTTGCCATTGTTGGCGGCGGACACTGATATTGGCTGTAGAAGATGTAGCAGTCATAATCAGCTCCGTTGATGTAGTATACGAGGGTTAATCAGGCCATACAGCAGGTCCACCACTAGATTAACTGTCATAACACACAGGGCAATTAACAATAAGCCTCCTTGTACGGCAAAATAGTCGCGGCTAAACACCGAGAAAATAATCCACTTGCCAATACCCGGCCAGCCAAAAATAGTTTCGGTGAGAATGGCGCCAGCCAGTAATACGGCCACTTGCAAGCCGATCACGGTTACCACGGTAATCATGGCATTACGCAAAGCATGAATGGCCACAATGCGCCAGGGCGAAAGCCCCTTGGCGCGGGCGGTACGTACATAGTCTTCGCCCAGTACCTCCAGCATGGCAGACCTTGTCTGGCGGGCAATAACGGCCAGAGGGATGGTGCCCAGCACGACCGCTGGCAACACCAGATGATGCACTGCCGAGGCAAAGGCACCTTCTTCATCACTTAGCAGGCTGTCAATCAGCATAAACCCGGTCACCGGTTCTACTTCAAACAGAAAAGACATGCGCCCTGAAACCGGGGTCAGGTTCAGGGTGTTGGAAAACAGGATGATTAGTAGCAGGCCCCACCAGAAAATGGGCATGGAATAGCCTACCAGAGACAAACTCATCATACCCTGGTCCAGCAGCGAACCACGGCGGATGGCGGCTATTAGTCCAATGGGCAGGCCCACTATGATGGCAAATATAATGGCACACAGGGCCAGTTCCGCGGTGGCAGGAAAGAGTTCCATAAACTCTTCCAGCACTGGCCGGTTAGTGACCAGCGAGACTCCCAAATCCCCTTGCAGTACATCCCCCACATAACTCAGGTATTGCTGCCATAGGGGCTTGTCAAAGCCCAGTTGCGCGGTTAGTTCAGCGTGGCGTTCGGGGCTTACACCGCGCTCACCAGCCAACACCTCCACCGGGTCTCCCGGCAAGGCCCTGATAAAGCCAAAGGCAACCAAAGTAACACCAAAAAACACCGGTATCATAACCAGCAGGCGTTGGAGCAGAAAACGCAGCATAAATAATACTCAAACAAGGCATGACAGGGGCTTGTTCCCCATATGACATACACAGGCAATCAATGGATTCTTCTATGATGGCATAGAAGGTTCGGGTTAGCAGGCTGAATACCTGTCGTAGCAGGTATTGGGTCTGATAACCCGGGATGCCCGCGGGCACCCCGGTTGGTGATGTTAGTCACCATGGTTAGCAGACTATTTCAGGTCAACACCGTCATAGAAGATATGGCTACCCAGAGGGTGAACCTTGAAACCAGTTACTTCTTTGCGCACTGGCTTAAATACCACCGAGTGAGCAATGGTTACCCAAGGTGCTTCTTCTTTAAAGATAACCTGTGCCTGTTCGTACAACTTGGTACGCTCAGCCTGATCGGTGATCTGCTTGGCTTGACGCAAGGTGGAATCAAACTCTTCATGACACCAGCGGGCACGGTTACCACCACTCTTGGCAGCATCACAGCCCAACAGCACATACATAAAGTTGTCTGGGTCACCATTATCACCGGTCCAGCCCAGAAACACGGTATCATGTTCGCCTTCTTTGGAGCGCTTGAGGTACTCACCCCATTCGTAGGTGACAATTTCTGCTTCCACGCCCACCTTAGCCCAGTCAGCCTGAATCAGTTCAGCCATACGACGGGCGTTAGGGTTATAGGGGCGTTGCACTGGCATGGCCCAGATATTGGTCTTCAGACCAGAGACACCGGCTTCACGCAGCAATACCTTGGCTTTGCCTGGATTATAAGGATAATCCTGTACGGCATCATTATAAGACCAGATGGTAGGTGGAATTGGGTTCTTGGCAATCGAACCGGCCCCCTTAAATACCACATCCAGAATAGCCTGCTTGTTAATGGCCATATTTAGTGCTTGACGCACTTTCTTCTGGTTAAATGGTGCTTTTTCTGTATTAAAGGCAAGATAGCCTACGTTCAAACCTTCCTGACGCATTAGATTGATATCTTCATCTGCGTCCATGGCGGCCAGATCAGCTGGGTTTGGATAAGGCATAACATGACATTCGCCAGCCTTCATTTTCTGATAACGCACATTGGCGTCGGTAGTGATAGCAAATACCAGCTTGTCGATATTGGAGCGGCCACCCCAGTAGTCATCATGGGCGGTATAGCGGATCATAGCGTCTTTCTGGTAGGACTTAAATACAAAGGGTCCAGTACCAACAGGCTTGTGGTCGATATCTTCCATGCTGCCTTGAGCGGCTAATTGATCAGCATATTCAGCTGACATAACAGAAGCAAAGTCCATGGCCATATTGGAAACAAAAGGTGCTTCAGCCATATTCAGGGTGAATTTCACCGTATAGTCATCAACCTTCTCGATGGACTTCAGCAGGTCGCCCATACTCATCCAACCGAAATACTTGTAGTCACCACCGGACACGCCGTGATAAGGGTGATCTTCCTTCCACATACGATTAAAGGTGAACAGAATATCGTCAGCATTGAAATCACGGCTGGGGGTAAAGTTTTTAGTAGTATGGAACTTGACGCCCTTACGCAACTTAAATGTATATTCCAGACCGTCATCAGATGCCGTCCATGATTCTGCCAGACCCGGCACAACTTTGGTGGTACCCGGTTCAAACTGAACCAGACGGTTAAAGATCGTCTGAGAAGACGCATCAAAGGTGGTACCTGCGGAATAGAGAGAAGGGTTAAAACCTTCCGGACTACCTTCCGAGCAGAACACCATGGTCTTGGCTTGAGCACTGGCAGACAGAGCGATGCCCAGTCCCAGGCTCACTGCGAGCAATGTTTTCTTCATATTATTCTCCATGAGTGGACGTTATATACCAGTCTGTGCAGACTGCGAACACTATATGGGGTAAGCCACAACAGCGGCAATCGAAATTATGCAACGCTACTAGTCATTTATTGCATAGGTCAGAAGAGCATCATAAATACTATAAAAAACAGAATGTTAAAAAGTTCAGCAGCTTCTATATAGAGGCTAAATGGCTTGCCGCAGTGCAACAAGCCACACATATTGAAAATTAGCCCGCCATGGTGAGGAGCCTGGCGATAGGGCAATCTCTAGGCCATTGACCTCATTGGTCATGCGGGGCTACAGAATTTCTCGGAACAACTGCAAGGTGTTATGGTAGTTCATGGCCACCGGGTTGCCGTTCACACTGGGGTCCCGCAGGGCCGACTGGGTCAGGGCGTCCAGATCAGCATTAACTACACCCAGTTCGGTCAGGGTTTTGGGAATGCCAAGGGATGTATTCAATTTATCAACATAGTCACAGAAGCCTTCAAAACCGCCAGCAATGTCCAGATAGTTGGCGGCAGATGCGATGACTGACTCGATAGCGGGTTTATTAAACCGTAAAACGGCTGGCATGCAGACCGCATTAGTGGTGCCGTGGTGGGTATGGTGTACGGCACCAATCGGGTGACTTAAGGCGTGAATGGCCCCCAGCCCCTTCTGAAAGCCGGTAGCTCCCATCATAGCAGCACTCATCATATGGGCTCGCGCTTCCAGATCTGTACCATCAGCATAAGCTCTGGGCAGGTAGGTTTTTACCAAGCGCATGCCTTCCAGCGCAATACCTTGGCTCATGGGATGATAATGGGGCGAACAGAATGCTTCTACGCAGTGGGCAAAGGCGTCTACCCCGGTGCCTGCAGTCATAAAATCAGGCATTCCGACAGTTAGTTGTGGGTCACATATCACCACTGAGGCTAGCATTTTGGGATGGAAGATGATTTTCTTTTCTTGACTATCTGTGTTGGTGATCAGGCTAGCTCGGCCCACTTCAGAACCCGTGCCTGCGGTGGTGGGTACAGCCACAATAGGTTGAATGGCTGCGGCATCAGCCCGCGTCCACCAGTCATCCACATCTTCAAAATCCCACAAAGGCCGGGTTTGGCCTGCCATCAAGGCTATGACCTTGGCCAGATCCAAGCCGGAGCCGCCACCAAAGGCCACCACACCGTCAAACCCACCGTCCCGATATACGGCCAGACCGTCCCTGACATTGATGTCGGATGGGTTGGGGTCTACGGCAGAGAAGATGGCATCACCCAGACCTCCAGCCTTTAACAAGTCCAGGGTCTGGTGAGTAATGTCCATGTCTGCCAGACCCTTATCGGTAATCAGCAGGGGCCGAGTCATACCACAGGACTTGCAGGCATCGGCTATTTCGTTAATACGGCCCACACCAAAGCGGATTTGGGTGGGGTAAGACCAGTTAGCATTGAGGATCATAGGCTTCACGTTTTCTTGAAATGGTAGGATTTTGGGCGTGTCAGGTTGTGGTAGCCGATGCTGGATAAGCCTCCGCCACGTCCCGTGTCTTTGCAGCCAGTCCAGCATAATGCCGGGTCAAGGTAGTCGCAGCGATTGGTAAACACGGTGCCTGTTTGTAAAGCATCAGCAATGGTTTCAGCACGTTTATAATCATGTGTCCACAGCGATGCCGTAAGGCCAAACTGGCTATCATTCATCAATGCAATGGCCTCGGCATCGTCCTTGACGGGCATAATGCCTACCACTGGACCAAAGCTTTCCTCCTGCATGATGCGCATTGAGTGATCCACATTCACCAGAATCTGTGGCATCAGATAAGCCCCCTGATCCTGGGGGAACAGGGCTGGATCAATCAAGGCCTTGGCCCCGGCTGCAATGGCCTCTGCTGTCTGGGAGCGTACTTCATCAGCAAAGCGCACATGAGCCATAGGGCCCAGGCTGGTTGTCGGGTCAAGAGGGTTGCCCAACTGGTAATTGTTGACTATGGCCACAGCTCGCTCGACAAAAGCATCGTATACATCGGCAGCCACATAAATACGTTCAATACCACAGCAGCATTGACCTGAATTGAACATGGCACCATCTATCAGGCTTGCCGCTGCTGCATCCAGGTCCGCATCGGCCATAACGTAGCCCGGATCCTTACCTCCCAGTTCAGTGGCAACACCAGTAAAGGTACCGGCTGCCGCCATTTCCATGGCCTTTCCGCCAGCAACGGAGCCGGTAAAATTTACCAGATCAAAACACTTGTTGGCAATCAGGTCCGACGTGGTTTGGTGATCCAGAAAGACATTCTGGAATACCTCTGCCGGAACGCCGGCGTCGACAAATGCTCTGGTCATGCGTTCCCCCACCAACAGGGTTTGGGTAGCGTGTTTCAGCACGACAGCATTACCGGCAATCAGGGCCGGGGCCACCGTGTTGATGGCGGTCATATAGGGATAGTTCCAGGGCGCAACCACCAGCACCACCCCTTGGGGCACACGTTTGATTTGGCGGCTAAAATGCTTACTTTCCTCAACTACTATGGGAGCCAGAGCTGTGTCAGCAATGGCTGCCATATGGTTGGCCCGTTCACTAAAACCGTTAAATTCACCACCATATCGCACCGGTCGGCCCATTTGATGGGCTAACTCCAGCACAATTTCATCATTCATATTGCCTACTGCAGCAACCCCGGCTTGTACCAGAGCAATACGCTCAGACAAGGGGCGTGCCGCCCAAGCCCCTTGTGCCGCTCTGGCTTGCCCAACGATGGCTTTGGCAGCTGCTTGGTCAAGTGTTGGTCGGCGGGCATATACCGAACCATCAATGGGTGAGATACATTCTATACCGGTCATTTCTTGTTAGGCCCTTTCAAATCCGCGTGCCACCTCGTAGTCAGTAACAATGCGGTCATATTCTTCCTGCTCCCATTGAGCAGCGCGGGTATAGTGGTCTACCACATCATCTCCCAGAGCCGTGCGCAGAAATTGGGAATGTTGCAGTTTATCTGTAGCTGCCTGTAATGAGGCTGGAATCTCAATCACATCTTTATGGTTATAAGCATCACCCACGGTTGGATCCGGTAATGGCAGCTGTTCAGTTATACCCTGAATGCCTGCTGCCAATTGCACTGCCAGTGCCAGATATGGATTAAGATCAGCACCACCAATCCGACATTCAACCCGCACACCTTTGGTGCCGGCACCACATAAACGAAAGCCGGCGGTACGATTATCCACCGACCAGACGGTTTTGGTGGGCGCAAAAGTGCCCTTGGCAAACC
>JASMLZ010000073.1 GCA_030748435.1 Gammaproteobacteria bacterium
CGCTGGGGAAATGGGCAATACCACCTGCAAACTGGGTAATGCTGTGGCCGTATCCAAACGCTGGCCCGCCCACACTGGCTGGTACCCTGATGCCAACCAGAAACGCACCACATGCGGCTCTGCGGCAAAACTGGCACCCAACCAATCAGTTTGCTTATGCTTACCATAGTGCAGGCATAACTGACGTAATATAGTGGCACCAACTCCCTGCTGCTGCACCTGTGGATGTACTGCTATACGCTGAATACGTTGCATCTGCAGGCCAGCCGCCTCTGCAATGCCTGCTTGTTGTGCCAGTATCTGGGCCAGCAAATGGCCTGTTAAACGTCTTTCGCCATTGGCAATAGCCGTGGCCAATGTTTGTGATAACCCGCCTTCAGCCATGACACAAGCTACGCCAAATAATTGCTGCTGCTGATTGAGCCAACAATGCACATGCAAGTCCGGGTGATCAAGTAATAACCGCAAATCCTGAGGCGTGGTTTGATAGTGAGCGAGTGTCAGTAAACTATAAACTTGCTGCATGACCTGTGGGCGAGCTATCAGGTCTACTCCTGTTAGCTGTACATAAATTAAGTCTTGCGTATCCACAGGGCAAGTCACTGGCAACAACTCGGGAGCCAAAAAACTATTGCTTAATAAATCCTCTAATGGGTCATCCGCACGCCAGCGCATGGGGGTTTTGAGGTGCACTTGCGTCAGTATATATCCATGCCGCTGGACCATGGCGGGTAATTTTGTAGCCAAACCCTGACCAGTGCCCTCGTAACCATCCTGCGTGCTTATCAATACCAGCCGTGAAAAACGCTTAAGCAATGCTTGTAGCAATGCCATCGGCATACTTGCCGCCTCTTCTACCAACACCAGATGCGGCACCGCTAATGCCGCTTGTGGTAATTGTAAGAGCGCATCAATCGCCATATAGCGACTGTATTCGCCATGTTGTTGCAAAACAGCACTGGCAGATTGACTGGCAGCGCTGGTTATTAAGGTTTGTACTCCCTGTCCTGCCAAATCTGCAATAGCGGCTGCCAAAGCCACTGTCTTACCTCGTCCGCGAGGACCGCGTAACCATAAAACAGCGTTATCTTGCGCCATTAATGCCTGCACCGCCGCCACCACTCGTTGTTGCCCGGCATTCAATATCAGTTCGTCAGTTACCTTAAAAGCAGGCACTGCTGGTAAGTTTATTGACGTTTGCGGTGCCGCCTCGCACTCTGCTGCCCTGGTCAGTTGCATAACACCTTTATGGGTTTGCCAAAGGCGTTGCCACCAGACCCGAAAAGGTGACTTGACCTGCTCCCGAGTGTAGCCATAACCTGCTGCCTGAGCATCTAAGCATTGCTCCCAGGGCTGGTGTTCGGGCAGGATAATAACGGCTATACCACTAGCTACCAAAGTACCACACAAGGCACAAAAACTATTGATATTAAACTCATCCACAGCGCGATAAACCAACAGATTATGGCTACGACCCAGATATTGATGGGACTGCTGCGGCTTAATATTGGTCAGTCCCGGTACACTCAAAGCAGGCAAATTAACACTGACACCCTGTACCTTACTGGAACCCAGTATGGCTGGTATAGTTTGGCTATAGGTTGCTTCGCCTTCAGTCAATATTATCAGCCCACGAGCCTGCTGAGCCTGACTCTGTTGCCAATAGGTAATAAAACTGGACCACTGCTGAAACTGAGGCATGAATTAAATAAGGGATGGCAAATAGTGCTGACTATTGTACACTCTGCTGACACTTAGCAGAACCATTATCAGCTTATGCCAAGAATCGCCACCACCTGCCCCCACGACTGCCCCAGTACTTGCGCCCTGCAAGTTGAACGGATCGACAGTAAAACCATCGGTGGAGTATATGCGGCCAAACACAACACCTATACCCAGGGCGTGCTATGTGCCAAGGTGGCACGCTATGCAGACCGTGTGCATCACCCCGACCGCATTACGAGTCCGCTGCTAAGGGTGGGGCCTAAAGGCGTCGGCATGGAAGCCTTTAAACCCATCGCCTGGGATATGGCCCTGGATATTCTCAGTGACCGTTTTGCCGCCATTGCCAAGGATTATGGGCCACAGGCAATTTGGCCCTATTACTATGCTGGCACTATGGGCCTAGTACAAAGAGATAGTATTAACAGGCTAACCCATGCTTTAGGTTACTCACGCCAAAAATCCACTATTTGTATTGCCCTTGCCGATGCCGGATATCTAGCTGCCACTGGCGCCAAACGAGGTGTTGATCCGCGCGAAATAGAACATAGCAAATTAATTGTTGTATGGGGCGGTAATCCAGTACATACACAAATCAATTTTATGCATCATGTAACCAAAGCCAAACTTAATAATGCCGCCAAGTTGGTGGTCATAGATCCTTATGTTACCGCCACCGCAAAGAAAGCCGACCTGCACCTTATGCTGCGGCCCGGCACTGATGGCGCCTTGGCCACGGCAGTAATGCATTATTTATTTGCCAATAATTTAGTAAACTGGGACTATCTGCAACAATATACAGATGATCCTTATGGTTTGGCTGAGCACGTTAAGTCCAGAGACTTATCTTGGGCAGCCGCTATCACCGGCCTGTCAACTACACAGATTGCCGAGTTTGCTGAACTCTATGGCACCAACCCTCAAGCCTACCTGCGTTTGGGTTATGGTTTTACCCGCTCGCGTAATGGCGCCTTTAATATGCATGCTGCAGCCTGCTTGCCCGCTTTAACCGGGGCCTGGCAACATTTGGGCGGAGGTGCGTTATACAGTAATTCAGGCTTATATGATGTTGATACTAGCCATATTCAGGGCACAAGCCTGATCCAACCTGAAGCTCGCATACTGGACCAGTCACGTATCGGGCCAATATTGACTGGCAGCGACTACGACCTGCAAGGCCAGGGGCCAATAAAAGCCATGCTTATACAGAGCACCAACCCCATGGTGGTAGCGCCAGAAACACGTCTGGTGCAGGCCGGCTTGGCGCGTGCAGATCTGTGGCTCTGTGTACATGAGCACTTTATGACAGAAACGGCAGCTATGGCAGATCTTGTATTGCCAGCGACCATGTTTGTGGAACACGATGATATTTATCTTAGTAGTGGCCATACCCATATACAATTGGGGCGCAAGGTTATTGACGGACCAGAACTTTGCCGCAGTAATAGCTGGCTGATTAATCAACTAGGGCAACGCTTGGGGGCAACTTCTCAAGCCTTCTTCCAATCTGATATGGAGTTAGTACAAGATCTGGTAGAGCGCAGTGCACTGGACTGGCAAACACTCAGCACAGACAATTGGCTGGATTGTGCTCAGCCCTTTGAGCAGGCCCATTATCTGGATGGTTTTGCTCATCCTGATGGCAAGTTTCACCTGCGCCACGGCTGGCAACAAATCCCTCGCAGCAAGGCAATATTAAGTCCGTTTCCAGACCATGTACCCATTACCGATACCATAGCTGGTGAGCGTCGCTGGCGCTTAGTAACAGCGCCAGCACGACACTACCTAAATTCATCGTTTAACGAGTCTGCTATTAGTCAAAAGCTGGAAAAGCAGCCCCACCTACTAGTCCATAAAGACGACCTCAAACAACTGGGCTTAAAAGATGGCGCCGAGGTAACCATAGGCAATCGCCACGGTGAGGTATGCCTGCCCGTCAAAGCCACCCGTGGGCTATTACCAGGCACGCTAGTATGTGAGAGCTTATGGCCTAACAAAGCCTTTAAACAGGGCATGGGGATCAATCTACTAACCAGTGCCCATGAGGCTTTTCCCAACGGTGGTGCCGTGTTTCACGACACCAGCGTATGGTTAAAACCGGTTTAACTTTGAATATTATTATGGCGGCTTTGGGTCCATAGT
Organism: Gammaproteobacteria bacterium; assembly: GCA_030748435.1. Taxonomy (GTDB): domain Bacteria; phylum Pseudomonadota; class Gammaproteobacteria; order Pseudomonadales; family Balneatricaceae; genus Njordibacter. Next base: position 3,865 of record JASMLZ010000073.1, read on the forward strand.
CGTGCGGTCAGGGTTTGCAAAACACCTGCTGCTGCCAGGCCCAATTTTTCACCAACACTTTTCTTTTCTTCATAACTAACCAGAATGATGGACTTCTGATCTTTGATCAATTGCTGCAAATAGTCATCTGAGGTGCCCAAAGCATCCACCAGTTGGTTATTTAAAGCTTGCTGGCCATACCAGACGTCACCATTGGCCACTTCTTTGATATTCACCTGAGGGCGTTGTTCAGAAACCCAGTTTTTAAACAGATCGTGGGTTATTTGCAGGTCTTCCATAAACTTGTCTTTGCCTTTGCGGGTATTCTCCCCCATCACGGTCAGACTGCGCTTATGTTCACCGGCGGTTAGTACTTCAACATCGATATCATGCTTTTTCAGCAAGCGGTGGATATTGGGCACCTCTGCCACTACGCCGATGGAGCCAACCAGAGCAAAGGGTGCAGCGATAATTTTATTGGCCAGACAAGCCATCATATAGCCGCCACTTGCAGCGACTCTATCGACACAGATAGTCAGCTTAATGTCTGCCGCTCGAATACGGGCCAACTGGGATGCCGCCAAACCATAAGTGTGTACCATTCCACCAGCCGATTCCAGACGCACAATAACTTCATCCTGGCTATTTGCTACAGCCAATACAGCCGTGATTTCCTGACGCAGCTTATCGACATCAGAAGCATAAATATCGCCATCAAAATCCAGAACATAGTGCTGGGGCTTACCGTCATCGACTTTAGCTTCCTGCTTGTCTTTGCTGCTCTTGGCATCTTGCTTGGCTTGTTTAAGTTCCTGTTTGTGTTTTTTTTGCTGCTTTTTACGGCGCTGTTTAAGCTGGAACTTGTCCATGGTCAAGCCTTCAATGGCTTCACTCATATCGCTTACATCATCGTTATATTTGCGGACTTCAATATAACCTTGTTTAGGGGCACGTCGAGCATGCCCAGCAGCGACTAGCAAACCAATAATAACGCCAATGGCAGCGACCAAAGTCACTGCTTTGGCTAAAAATAAGCCATATTCCTGTAACAATTCCAAATTTTTCTCCTTTCGAGTCAACAAACCAAATAAAAAGGCTTGGTAGTGCAGCATAAAATCATCTTCTGCCCTACTTTATAGGGTACCTTAGACCATTAAACAAGCGTTAGGTCTTTGCACAATGATTATTTTGTCTTGCGCTGGCCATAAAAAGCCACTTAATCGGCTATTTAACCCCTTCTTTGTGTGGATATTGCCTTATCACAGAATAATATCCCGGCTTATGCAAAGCCCTCTAAATAAGTCTGATCCGTTATTATTATTTTTCAAACGATTGTTTGATTTATAGGGTGAATCATTTTAGAATCATGGCTCCACAAACCCTATGCAAGGAAACCAATATGGCTGTAGCAGAAATTATGGCTCGCCTGGCAGGCGCCTTTAATGCCGACGCTGCCGATGATCTGGAAGCCACCTTTCAATTTATGATTGACGGTGATGATGACTTTTACATAGCTATTGCCGACGAGGCATGTGAAGCGTCTATGGGTGAACACGAGGATCCGGATATTACCATGAGCATGGATGTTGACACCCTAAAAGAAGTAGTCAGCGGCGAGTTGGATGGTATGCAGGCTTTTATGACCGGACGTTTGCGTGCTGAAGGTGATGTTATGCTGGGTACCCGCTTAGGCCAGCTGTTCGACCTGAGTTAAAGCAAATGTGCCTGACTAGTGGTCAGGCCATATGACATTTTGCTAAGCCCATATCCACCAGTTGTCTGGCAATGGAAAAGCGCGCTGGCAAGTCAGGCAGGGAGTCTGGTGTAAACCAGGCTGCCTTATCTATTTCCACTTGATCTACACAAATTTCACCAGACTTATATTCCGCTAAAAAACCCAGCATCAAAGAATGCGGGAAAGACCATGATTGGCTACCTGTATATTGCAGATTCTTAATTGCGATACCCACTTCCTCGCGCACTTCTCGGTGTACGGCCGCCTCAACTGATTCACCAGCCTCAACAAACCCGGCCAGAGCACTAAAGCGACCACTGGGAAAGCGTCTATTGTGGGCTAACAAAATACCTTCTGGCCCAGTAACCACTACAATAATTGAGGGCGAAAGGCGTGGATATTGAGTATGCTGGCAAGCATGGCAATGCATGCCATAATCGGCATTATGCAGTTTGGCTGCCTGCCCACAACGACCACAATATTGATGATCTCTTAGCCAGTGAGATAACTGCAGGGCTCGGCCCAGAAGATCATTTTCACTACCGGATAACAGGGCCATCATTGCGCGACCATGATATTGCTCAAAGGGTGTCGCCACATGGTCTGCAATGATCTGTAAATAAATATCCTCACCCGCCCACTCGGCTACAAACAAGGGCTGCTTAAGCCAGGCAACCAAAGGCAGGGGGCTCGCCTGAGCATGCAACCAATGGGCTTGCTCATGGGCTAAAATATGGCCATTTTGTGCATAAATATAACGCCTGCTGCTGGATTTGGCATCCGTTCTACTTTTTATCAGCATATAAACCAGACCTTTGGTGCCCAGAATCTGAGTAAGATATTTGCCCCAAGCGTTATTTTGTAATGCGACAAGGCAACATTCCCATTCTCAGATTGAAAAAAAACCGTTAAACGCTTAAAATACCGCGCCGAAATAAGTTTAGCACAACTCTGTAGTAGGTATAACAATCCACCAACCGTCTCACCAGCAAAATATTTTATAAACATTATAGGACCCGCACTTATGCAACATGCCAACACCCTGTTTCATGCCTTTCGGCAGAACTTTCTGGGCAATTCACCTACCTGGTATAAACAGGCGATACTAGGGTTCCTGATCATCAATCCAATTCTTATGGCAGTTGCCGGACCAACTATTACGGGCTGGGTATTGATTTTTGAATTTATTTTCACCCTCGCTCTAGCCCTTAAGTGCTACCCACTACAACCTGGAGGCTTGCTGGCCATTGAGGCCATTGCTATCGGTTTGGCTTCACCAGACGGCGTTTACCATGAAGTTTCTGCTAACCTGCAAGTTATTCTGCTATTAATGTTTATGGTGGCAGGCATCTACTTTATGAAAGATATGCTGCTGGCTGTATTTACCCGTTTGTTAGTTAGTGTGCGTTCTAAAACGCTCTTGTCCTTGATGTTTAGTCTGGCGGCGGCTGTATTATCTGCTTTTCTGGACGCCTTAACCGTTACGGCAGTACTAATCACCGTATCGGTTGGCTTTTATGGTGTTTATCATAAGGCTGCTTCTGAGGCAGGCTCCCACAGCCATGACCAGACTAATGATGAATTAGTAAATGACCATCATCGTGCTGATCTGGAACAGTTCCGTGCTTTCCTACGCAGCCTAATGATGCATGGTGCTGTGGGTACCGCTCTGGGTGGTGTAACAACCTTGGTAGGCGAACCCCAGAATCTGCTAATTGCCGAAAAAGCAGGTTGGAGTTTTATTGAATTCTTCCTGCAAATGGTGCCAGTCACCATGCCGGTACTAGTGATTGGCATTATCACCTGTATTGCGACAGAAAAACTCAAGATCTTTGGTTATGGTGCCCAGCTACCTGCTGCTGTACGCAGGGTTTTGGAAGATTTTGCCGCTGCAGAAAAGGGCAAACGCACTCTGCGCGATAAAGCTGCATTAATTGTACAGGGTGTGATTGCCTTAATGTTGGTTTTTGCCCTGGCCTTCCATGTTGCCGAGGTGGGTCTGATTGGTTTGATGATTATCATCTTGCTAACAGCCTTTAATGGCATTGTGGAAGAACATCAAATCGGCCATGCTTTTGAGGAAGCCCTACCTTTTACCGCGCTGTTGGTGGTGTTTTTCGCTATCGTTACAGTGATCCATGAACAACACCTGTTTAACCCCGTTATCGACTATGTATTGACTCTGGAAAGATCAATACAACCGAGCGTGTTCTTTGTCGCCAATGGTATTTTGTCTGCTATTAGTGATAATGTTTTTGTGGCCACGATTTATATTAACGAAGTAAAGGCCGCATTTGACGCTGGCATTATCGATCGGGAACATTTTGACTTACTGGCTATTGCTATCAACACAGGTACCAATATACCCAGTGTGGCTACACCCAATGGTCAGGCTGCCTTTTTGTTCCTGCTGACTTCTGCTCTGGCACCACTGATTCGATTGTCCTATGGCACCATGGTGATTATGGCCCTGCCCTATACTATCACTATGAGTATAGTCGGCTATTTAGCTGTACTTTATCTGTTGTAATTATCAAGATTAAAAAAAGCCGCTCCTTACGAGCGGCTTTTTTATACCCAAAATTCGAGCTAACCAGTTAATCAAAGCCCGCCTCATCCATTGCCTGCCAAACACTTTGGCTGCCTGCAGCCGCGGCTACCACGGCCAGCTTATTGGCGTGGGCCTCCAATTCACTAGCGCTAGCATAAACGGTTTTTAAATCATTACCATCAACAACTTGTGTGGCCTGACTTACCTGCTGATTAGAGGCGGCATCCTTATTATCGTCAGCCAATAGCAGACTGGTTTGACCACCTGTCATCGCCAAATATACATCGGCTAATATTTCTGCATCCAACAAGGCGCCATGCAGTTCACGATGGCCGTTATCTATAAAATAACGTCGACACAAGGCATCCAGATTATTTTTTTGCCCGGGATGTTTTTGACGGGCCATCACCAAAGAGTCATTGATATCGCAAATATCGCCAATACGCGGCAATTTTATGCCTCTGGACTTAGCCAGCAACTGCAACTCATTGTTTAAAAAGCCAATATCAAAAGGCGCATTGTGAATAATCAGTTCCGCCCCGTCGATATAGGCTAGAAATTCGTCGGCGATGGTGGCAAAAATAGGCTTGTCAGCCAAGAATTCATCAGTGATACCATGTACAGCCTGCGCTTCCATGGGCACATCACGCTCTGGCTGAATATACTGGTGGTAGTTATTGCCGGTAAAGCGACGGTTAATCATCTCCACGGCACCAATTTCCACCAGTTTATCTCCTCGCTTAGGATCAAGTCCGGTGGTTTCAGTATCAAGTACAACTATTCTTGCCACAATATACAATCTCCAAATTTGGCTTAAAGAAGTGCCTGTAATACACCGATTGGTATGCTTACCAACTCGGCGAAGCCATATAATACATCATAA
>JASMLZ010000074.1 GCA_030748435.1 Gammaproteobacteria bacterium
AACTATCGTTGTGAGGTAAATCTACAGGCTATCAAACAAGTCTGGTTAGTTAAACGCGCCACCAAACAGGGAATTGTGCACTCTTTGGAGGCCTTTGACTGTCACGATCGACTTATCTTGCAAGTACAAGAGCAACGACAAAATAATCAGGCAGAAAGTGCCTTATGGACACGCTGTCTGGGGCGCCAAGGCATTATTCCTATGGTCTAGGAAGGGTCTGCAAAATAACGCTGCTAGCAAGTTTTTTAACCAACTTGAATCCGCATAGCGCTTCAGCCAACTGGTGAAGAATAGTTTAATCAAATATTGTTCATAGTTAATACATTAAAAGATGAATGCACGCTCAACTACGGAACCTAGGATTATTATCCTGACCAGTTCAAACACCCTTTTGAATCTTCACATCATTATCCCCAAGGCTAATCTGCTGGCTTCAAAATTAGCAACACTGACCAGACCTAAAGGCATAAAAAAGGGCTAATATTGTTATCAGCCCCCTACTCGTCTTTTATGTTATCAAACTTAATAAATCAGTCTATGCAGCCTGACCCTTGTATCAGGGAAGGTGTAAATAATATGGTTGGGGTATCAGCCTATCTGATTGCCAAGCTCTGTGGCTCAGGTGATTTAAGCACTTGCTCTGCACAATCATGACAGCGCCCACAGCAGGTTGCCACATCCAGCATTTTCTTTAAGCAGGCAACGCTACTAGCCCCCATATCCCGAGCCTGGCGAATCTGTTTATCTGTCACTTTTTTGCAAACACAAACGTACATAATTTTAGTAACGTAGCTTCAGTTAATTAACACACGATTACTTTACACTAAATAGTAATGATTCTCAATATCTATCTCAATATTGTTTATATAAACAATACTATCTAAGTTACTGATTTTTTACACTTTTTTTCTCCCTAATATATAGGTATGTTTTTCAGTTACAGCTATACTGACCGAAATCAACCTTTACCACCCTAGGAGTCTAGAATGCAAGGTGATAAAAACATTGTTCAAGCACTTAATAATTGTTTAAAAGATCAGCTAACTGCTATTAATCAGCTTTTCCTGCACGCGCGCATGGCTAAAGACTGGGGCTTGGAAGAATTTAACGAATACGAATACAAGCGCTCTATTAAAGCCATGAAAATGGCAGATGACATCATTGAACGGGTACTGTTTCTGGAAGGCCTACCCAACCTGCAAGATCTGGGCAAACTTATGATCGGTGAGGATATCCCAGAAATGCTCAGTGGGGACATTTTTATGTTGTCAGCCATGCGCACCTGTTTACAGGATGCTATTCACCTGACCGAGGACAAGCGTGATTATGTTAGTCGCGATCTGTTAAGCCAAATTCTTGAAGAAACCGAAGAGCATATTGACTGGATTGAAACTCAACAATGGTTGATCACCAATACCGGACTGGAAAACTACCTACAATCACAGATGGGAGATGACTAATGAAAGGCAATACAAAGGTTCTAGCCCACCTGCAAAGCTTACTGAATTGTGAACTGACCGCCCGTGATCAGTATTTGGCCCACTCTCGGCTTTATAGAGACATGGGACTACACAAGCTCTATGAACGCCTCAATCACGAAATGGAAGAAGAAACTGAGCATGCTGACTTATTAATCGAACGCATGCTGTTTCTGGAAGCAACTCCTGATTACAACCAACAAGGCACTGTTAACCCAGGCACTAGCGTACCTGAAATGTTACAGCTGGATCTGGATGTAGAATATGCTGTGGGTGCCGCCCTCAAAGAAGCCATTGCCGTGTGCGAACAGGAGCAGGACTATGACAGTCGCCGTATTCTCTGCAAATTGCTGGATGATACCGAGATGGATCATGCCTACTGGCTAGAACGGCAACTGCGCCTGATCGACTTGGTTGGTTTACCAAATTACTTGCAATCCCAGATGGGTTAAAGCCATTACATACCATCTATCCTGCCTACTTAACAAAGTGAAGCAAACACCCGTATCGGCTGATACGGGTATTTTTTATTTGCAAGCCATGGTGAGTGCTCTCTAAAAATTAAGAATTTTGCCTATATACGCAATAAATAATAGATGTTTTAATCGGCGCACGAAATAAAAGAATTGCTAACTTTATGGACAAAGACAATACCGTTATAACGGAAAAGTTATTGGCAGTGTTAATCTGCATCTCAATCATAGGATTAATCGCGGTTGCTATCAAAATCCTAGGTGCCTAAATCAATCAGCAAGATTGCACCAAGTAAATTAGAATCCGGATAACAAAATACAGTAGTTGTGGCAACGCAGCAATCTATAACCTGTTGATTTTACGGTAGAGAGATTGCTTGGCTACACTCGCAATAACAGTTTTATAAATATTTCTTACCTACCCTAGGCAAACAACTCGATAAAACTGCTGACAGGTAAACGCTGCCACTATGGTTTTACTTTGCATCACAGCACAAGGTTAGTGATTAGGCACTGGACTTAATATAAAACAAAATTGCGATAATGCCCATAATACCCGCGCTTATGTAATTTTGGACACTGGCAACTTCCATCCCCACTGACATATGCACCAGATTTAGAATGGCAAATGCCGCCCAGATAAAGGCAAACAAGACGCCATATCGGTGGGCACTATCTGTAGCCCATGTAGGTAGGGTCCAGTGTATAATCGCAATGGTGATCATGCACAAGGCCATAGCCTGCATTATAGCTCTTAGGGACAGGGTCAGTTCTGTACCGAAGGTCTCGGCAGCCACCATGTCAGGGGCAAATAACATCAACAAAACCCACAGAGCAATATAAACTGCCCCAATTCTATACACTAATGCTAAACTCATCGCTACTCTCCTTGGCTTATATAAGCCAGTTTTTTTTGTTATAAATATTGAGTCCTACACATGCAACAAGCACATGCTTAAGGCAAACCTACCCAACAATAGGCTTAGTTCTGCATGCTCGAGTCAACCAAACTTACTATTTAACCTGAAGAAATCCTGTTGCATAAAACGGATATCTTAGCAAGTCTATTACACCCTACCCCAAACAACCCAGGATAGACAAGTTTTACTATAAAACAAGATAGATTGGCGGCAACCCGTGTTTGCGCTGTAAAGATATTTCTGGCGCCAACAGCACTATAGGCGCATTAATATTTAGCCCAGGCGCCCAATGTTCGGATGTGCAAGGTGGTGTTGGCAATTGTAAGGCGTTTAGTCCAAATCCAGCAGCACCTTCATAGCCTCGCCCCGATTAAGCATATCAAAACCTTGCTGATAATCCTTAAAGGCAAAGGTGTGAGTGATAACCGGGCTAATATCAAGACCGGTTTGCAACATAGCTAATCCCTTGTGCCAAGTATCAAACATCTCCCGACCATAGACACCAGTAATTTCGAGGTTCTTTAATATCGCCTGATTCAAATCCACTGATACCGAGTCGGCAAACAAACCCAAGAGGCCCATATGGCCACCGTTATTCATAGCCTCCAACATACTATTGAGGGCGGCAGGTGCTCCAGACATTTCCAAACCAATATCAAAACCCTCTTTCATGCCCAGATTTTGCATGATCTTTGGTAGTTGGTTCGTAAGTGGATTGAAACCCACACTGGCTCCCATGGCTTGGGCAATTGCCAGACGTTTATCATTTAAGTCACTTACCACAATGTGCCTGGCACCGGCATGACGACAAATGGCCGCCGCCATCACCCCAATTGGTCCGGCCCCGGTAATCAGCACATCCTCACCTACCAGATCAAAGCTCAGAGCTGTGTGGACCGCATTGCCAAAAGGATCAAGCAAGGCGGCAATATCATCAGGCAAGTTGGCAGGAAGAGGATAAACATTATGTGCCGGAATAATTAGATAATCAGCAAACGCACCCGGGTGATTAACGCCTATGCCCTTGGTATTGGGGCAGCAATGTTCACGACCGGCCCGACAATTTCGACAGTTACCACAGACAATATGCCCCTCTCCCGATACCCGCTGACCAATAGTAAAGCCTTCCACATCAGATCCCATACTATCAATAATGCCGACAAATTCATGCCCAATGGTCATAGGATAGGGAATAGTGGCAGCAGCCCACTTGTCCCAGTTATAAATATGCAAATCAGTACCGCAAATAGCTACCTTATTCACTTTAATACGCACATCACCAAGTCCTGGTTCAGGCACGGGTACATCAGTTAATGTCAGACCTGGAGCAGCTGCTTGTTTTCTTAGAGCACGCATACTCATCTCCTATGCTATCAACTGATATATACGGCCAACCTCAATAAAGGCAGCAATGGCTTGATCTATTTGCTCCTCTGTATGGGCAGCAGACATTTGCGTACGGATACGAGCCATGCCTTTGGGCACTACCGGATAGGAAAATGCTGTCACGTAAATACCTCGCTGTAGCAGGGCATCGGCAACCTCGCCTGCCAAAGCTGCGTCACCTACCAATACAGGAATAATAGGGTGGCTGGCGCCAAGAAGAGTAAAGCCCGCGCTGGTCATACCATGCCGAAAACGCTGGGCATTGGCCTGTAATTGTTGCCGGGCGGTATCAGCCTGCTCAGCAATATCAATAGCCGCCAGAGCCGCAGCACAAATAGCTGGCGGAACAGCGTTGGAAAACAGATACGGACGAGCCCGCTGACGAAGCAATTCCACCACGGCTTTAGATCCAGCCACATAGCCGCCAGACGCACCTCCCAAAGCCTTACCATAGGTACCGGTCAAAATATCAATGCGACCTTCTACCGATAGCATTTCAGGCGTACCAGCGCCGCGGCTACCCAATAATCCCGTAGCATGGCAATCATCCACCATCACTGCAGCCTGATATTGTTCCGCCAGCTCACAGATGGCAGGCAAGTTGGCAATAGTGCCATCCATAGAAAAGACGCCGTCCGTGACAATTAGCCGCTGACGGCAACTCTGGGCAGCTTTAAGTTGCGACTCCAAATCGGCCATATCGTTATTGTGATAACGCCAGCGCTGAGCCTTACACAGTCGCACACCATCAATTATAGAAGCATGATTCAGACTATCAGAAATAATAGCATCGTCAGCTGTCAGCAAGGGTTCAAAAACACCACCATTAGCATCGAAACAAGAGCTGAACACAATACAATCTTCCATGCCCAGATAAGCCGCCGTCCGCTGCTCCAAGGTTTGATGTAAATCCTGCGTACCACAAATAAAACGCACCGACGCCATGCCCACGCCATAACGTTCCAAAGCCACTTTGGCAGCCTCTACCAGACGCTGGTCAGCGGCCAGACCCAGATAATTATTGGCACACAAGTTAATAGCCTGCTTGGCCTGGCCTCCACTGTGGGTGACAATTTGGCTGGCTTGGGGGGATAACAAGGGTCGCTCGTTCTTGCGGGTACCCATAGCATCAATTTCTTGCAATAGCTGGGCGGCATAATCAGTCAATTTCATAGCAATATTCTATTATCTAGGATTTTTTCCAATATAATAGAATATATAGAATACATCAAGTCTGTATTGAACGTTTGTTGTGTATCAGGCTGTAACGGGTTTGGCCTGAAACTGCGACGGTTGTGCAACCACCAGTACCGCCTCGGTAAGCCCTGATCCCAGATTGACGATACTGTGAGCACAGTCAGCACGATAGCGCAGGGTGTCCCCAGACTGGGCAATAATAGTCTGCTCCTCAAGCGTCACAGACAATGAGCCAGTAAGGCAAGTAAGGTGCTCAAAGGTGCCAAAAGCATGGGCATCAGATTGCAACACCCCTCCGGTCTGCATTACCAAACGATACCACTCTACTGGCAGTACGGTTCGTCTGGGGCTTAGCATATACAATTCACAACAACCGTCGGCACTGCGACGCATAGGTGTTGAATAAGCATGTAGGTGTTCCACAGGCGAATGCTGTCGCGACTCCCCTTCAAGCACACTTAGATCCAGACCAAGAGACTGGGCCAGTGACCAAACAATAGCAAAGGTTGGATTAGCAGTGCCACGCTCAATAGCCGACAACATGGAACGAGACACGCCACTGCGTTCTGCCAGACGCTCCAGAGTCAGACCCAAAGATTTGCGCGCATCCCTAATAATCTTGCCAATATTGGGGGGTGGTATAATAGTGCTCATATACAGATCCAAGCAGGTGGACTAGTGCATGCAGACAGCTTGCCAACTCTGATGTCTGAATCCAGTCGTACCATAATAGTGTTTAATCACTTCCACTATATAGGAATAAGTCAATAACAGCTATTACTAATAACCAAAAACGCAACCATAGATGTTTGGATTGCCAGCATATTACCTACACTATAAAGTAATCTGTTACCTAAATAAGTGTGCAGAAATAAAGTCATAATGGTGCGGTGCAATCTGTCTGTGTAGAGGGCTATTCCATAATAAAGCTTAAGCGCAGATAAATACCCTCCACGTCATAATCCAGCTGCACAAGATCAGCGCTATAACCTGCCCAGTTATGGCCCAGTGCCGCCTCGATATTATTGTTAAACCGACGCCCCAGTTCCAATACCAACCCATCCTTTTGATCCTTGGTCAAACTCGAATCCAGTAAACGGTATTCCGCGTTAAGCCAGGTTTCCGGCATAAAGTAGTAACGTGTATTTAATGCCATTAAGCGGGTCGTCGACGCCGCCATCGGTAAGCCAACCAGTGCCTCATCCGCCTGCCGTATGGCAAACCGACCTCCAACTGACCAGTGACTGGTCAGGTCATACAACATATCTGTCGACAACACATGCCCTTTAAGCGCTTCAAGGCCACGCTGGCTGCTTTGACCAGCCGGCTTTTGCTCGTCAATCCAGCTGTATTTACCTAGCAAGTTCAAACGATCATGCCGCACCGGACGGTATGCAAAACCCAAATTAAACTGGTTATTACGCGCCTCTATCACACCCGTATCACGAGCCTTGGTATAGCCCCAGTCCAAATCGGTAAACAAGGTCACATCCTCGTTGTATTTGCCACTCAATCCCGTTTGTACCAGATGCCGATCACGGTTGTTCTGACCACGATCCTGAGCCCATTCATAGCGCACCAAACCACGCAAGCGCGCGGCCCCATCATGGGCGACATAGGAAGCGCCCAAACCCGCGTTTTGACGCTGGTCACGACCACCATCAAGACGATGTACATAACCCTGACCTGCCTTGACGTCCAAAGCCCATTGGCGGCTCAGGTCCATGCCCAAATTCAAGCCGTAACCACTGCTCTTTTCCCGGTCGGATACTTGGTCATAGCTCTCCACCCCAACCCGCAGGCTACGCTCAGTATCCAATTGGTGCGTCAGCGTGCCACTTTGGCCATGGCGCCGGCTATCATCCGCAAGGGTTAAGCTGGTACTGACATCCACCTTGGTGTCTGCGCTCACAGTACGGCCTGCGCCAAGGGTCAAACTCTGGCTATTGTCTGCGCCCCCGCCGCGTTCATCGGTCACGGCCACACGGTAGCTTTGACCTGCTTGTGGGGTATAGCTCATACCCGCGTTACTGGACAAGCGATGATCCGTACCATACTTGAGGCCTGTTTGCAGGCTCACCTTGTCCCCGACTCTGTAGTTGGCATCAGCATAGCCTGTGCTACCTTGGGAACCATGGCTGGCACCTGTGTTGATGGTGAGGTTGGCCGAAGCACGGTGGCGTACATCAATCGCTGTGTGGCTATTTTTTTGACCCTTGAGGGTGGCCTGCTGCTTGAGTGCCACTTCCGTATGATCGGAGACCTGATAACGACCTTGCAAAGCCATCGTGTCGGTATCTGTATTGGTTGACGCCTGATTGTTGCTGTCGGCTTGGGTCGCTCGCTGATGCCGCATCTCGGCACTGACAGACAAACGCTCTGATACTTGCGTATTGACCTGGACACTAGTGACACGTGTGCTTTGGGCTCCCACCTCGTTATTGGCCTGAGCATTACCGGCACCATGGCGCCACAGATGGTCATATTTAAGGCGCAGGTCCAACTGCTCGTTGACTTGCACACTCACATTCTGACCTACCGCTTGCCAACCCTGCTGGTGAGTGCTGGCTTCAGCCGAGAAACCCGCATCAAGTTGACGGTAGTAGTAACCGACCCGCACCCGTTCATCAAGGGATTGAAATTGCCCTCGTACCGACAGCGCTTTGCCTTCGGTGTCAGCGTCCACACTGGAAACAGGGGTTTCGGCAATCCCCCAACTTAAACCACCATCGGTGGAGATATACCTGGGCGCCACGCGCGAGGCACTTTGTGCGTAGCCCAGATCCAGTTGATGCTGGCCTTCTTTATCCAAATACACGCTGGCATCCACACCATCCAACTGGTATACAGCATTGGTCTGGTCTTCTTTGACCGACACCAGACCCACCCGCAGTCGATCATTGATGGCTTGGCGAACCAAGCCACCTGTGACCCCTTTATCCCACTTATCAATGACCACATAGCTGTAGTCAACCAGCAAGTAAACCGGGTCACTGGCATTATTCCCTTGGTCGGCTATCAATAGCTCGCCTGGGGCCTGCCCGCTCAGGGGCTCATGTAAAATAATCCGCCCTGCCGCGGCATTAAGCTCATAGTCAAGCTCTGCCTCAAGTTCCTCGGTGGCCAGCACATTACCGCTGATCCGGTCCCGGGTCTGTAGTTTGATTTTTACACTAGCAGCCACCACATCGTTATGTTTAAGATAAAACAGACTACCCGTCGGAGAGGCATATTCCACATGGGCGGCTTTTTGGTAAACCCTCGCATCAAATACGTCGACTTGGGTTTGCGGCTGACCATGGGCATCACTGGCGAGGGATTCATAATGGCCCTGAGCGCCTTGCATGCTGCGCCGGAAGCTGGCCAGATGAGTTCGCAAACCCGGATCAATGCGCCCCCATTTAGCCCAGGATGCGTCTTTTTCCAAGAGCAAATAAAGGGGGCCATCACTGGCCACGGCAAGGTCACTTACCGAGGACGCATCACCGTATACAGGATAGCTGGCATTGGCATCAAGATAACCAAACAGGTCTTCGCGCTCACGTTCCGTGTCCAGACTGGCAGTAAGCAAGTACTGACCTTTAATCATGCCTTTAAAATAGAGTTGCACCTTGCCATCTTGCCAGACCGATTCACGGTATCTGGCAGCCCCTGAAGTGGCAAGATCCAGATTGCCCGTAATATGACGTTGCCCGACTGCCACGTCTGCAATACCCACCAACAGATAGGAGGCGTCTTCTGACTGATCCGTATTGGCACCCACCAGAATATCCTGGGCAGCTAATATAACTGGCTCACTTGCTTGCTCTACCATGTTGGTGGCCTCTGCAACAGGCATATCAGCCACCTCTGGAACCGCCACATTACTGGCTACTTCAACATGGGTCATGGTATCGGACACCACATCATCTGGGGCCATCTTGTCTATGATCTTCGGCGCAGCTAGGACACTATCACTATTTACTAACTGATGTTGCAAATCAGCTACTGA
>JASMLZ010000075.1 GCA_030748435.1 Gammaproteobacteria bacterium
CCAATCTGGAACAATATACACAACAGAGACTGACAACAAACTTAAAATAACTATGTCTATGGCTCCCGGTTCATTACTGATATTAACTCTTGTTGAGCAACCTGAAGACAAGTTTCTGACTCTGGTCACCATGTATGGCCACACAGGCAGGGTAGATGGTACAAATATTGGTAGATATATTTCAGCGTATAGAAATTAACCTGAAACCGGGCAACGAGCATAGATAAGAGAAAGTCTGCCACCATGCCTGCCCTTCTCAGTGCAAAGCACTTAGAGTATAAAAATTCTTTAAGCTTCAATCAGGCATAAAACCAGCGCTTAAAAAAACCTTTTATAGCAGGTAGCCAGTCTTCCAGATGGGCAAACTGGTGGCTGCCACCATTTAACACAATCTGATTACCATGCCCATAACAGTCCAGAGCCTGCCGGTAATCCTGCAGTAAGTCACCCTTCTGTAGCATCAGCATCATACTGTCGGGCTGACTAATAGTGGTTGCCAGGGCCTTTAACTGACTTTGCACCAGCCCCAGCTGTGGATGATCTTCCAGCAAATCCGCCAATAACAGGGACTGATAAGCCTTAACCAAAGGATTTATCAGCACCGCTGGCAATTGGTATCTCTCGGCCAGATAGGCGGCATAATAACCCCCAATAGCATGGCCAATTAACCCCACCTGCCGCCCTTGCTGACGCTCAGCAGCAAGTAAACTCTCCAATTGCTGCATTACATCCCGGGGTTGGGCGGTGGGGCTGGTGGTAATATCGGTGGTATCTATACCGGCCCCAGCCAATAGGGCCTGTTGCCTGTTTGCTTCTAGTCGCTTATCCAGAGTGGATGGGCACATAGCCGTTTCAGTATTGCCATTGCGGCGATCATAACGCCAGCCGGGCAGATAAATAAGGGGAATGGGTTGCATAGTGGCCAACCAACCCAATAGCCTGTCCATAAGTGTATTAACACGGGACGCTGGTGGCGCCATATGCACCACCATATCCCCATTCATAACCCCAACATTGCCAAGGCGATAATGCCCGGCATCATCAATTGATCCCAATTATCTGGCGGTTGGCCGTTGTTGAGCATTTTTTCGAATACCCGGTAGGCATCTGGTATGCCAATGGATTGGAGCTTGCCCCACCCCTAGGCTCCTAACAATGACGGATCTTGCAGAGGTTACCTAATGACAATCACCCGCCACCAGACGTTGTAAAAACGCCCTAGCGCCGCGGGCGACATTGGCTTGCCATTGTTGGTGGGCATCAGCATCGGTGCTGATATCGCTAACGTATTTATAGCAATAAAAGGGCTGTTTAAAAGCTTGGCAGACTTTAGCCAAAGCATAGGCTTCCATTTCCACAATATCATAGTCAGCAGCCGCCGGACCAAAGCTGTCGCCGGTGCCACAAACAACACCTTGCCCATTGTCTGTGGCTATTAAAGCGACGGTTTCACCAAAGGTCATATAGGGCGCCAAACCCAAGCCAGTGCAGTCCATATCGCGCTCCAGAACACTGGCAACGGATAATAGCTGGCCCTTGTGTTGGCGCTCAAAGCCCCCCGCCGTACCATAGTTGATCACCCCTTCTATGGACTCGTTGGAGGCGAGTATTCTACTTAGGGCCATAGCCGCATTAACTTTACCCACGCCAGTAATCACCTTGCGATAGCCCTCTGGCAGTGGCTCAGGCAACTCTTCTGTCAGGGCAATACAAACCAGCCAAACCATGTTCTTCTCCCTGCTTAAAATATGCCTAGTGGCAAGCTTATCAATGCGCCCAAACCAACCAAACCCCAGAATATGACTGAACTGGCGATGCCCAGCAAACTCAGTAGCAGGCCCAATAACCCGGAAAAAATCTGCCCCCGGGCAATGCCCATAACAGCCAGAATTAAGGCGATAAAGCTAAGTGGAAAAGTGAGCACAAACAAACCAATAAAGCCCACCAGCAAACTCCACAGCCCTAGATTGCGCTGCGTTTTTGCATAGACAATGTTCACTTTCTGATCACTCATAAGCATTTCTCCCATCGTATTTTGTTGCTGATAATAGGGCTCTGCCATCTAATTATCAGCCACCAGGCGTTTACTCAGCACTAGCACTGGATCTGGCGTATAGCCCAGGGTTTTGTAAAAATCCAGCACCTGTATATTGGTATCACGCACACATATATTCACCTTTGGGCAGCCTATTTGGGCTAAATAGTCTTCGCAATAGGCCATTAATTGCCGCCCTGCGCCCTGGCCCTGATAGTCTGGTAACACCGCTAAATAATTGACACTACCTCGGTGGCCGTCATAGCCAATCATCATACTAGCGACTAGCGTGTCCTTGTCTACCAACAATACAAACTTGCCCAGCTGGTCGGTTTGTTTGCGCAAAATATCTTGCAGGGGGTCATTCCACGGTCGGGTTAGCTTGCAGGCTTCCCATAGGGAGACCAGAGCTGACTGCCAACTGTCATTATAATCAATTATCTGCATAGCTCACCTGTTCAGGTTTTTGTTCCTGCCAACTGCTGGTGTAACCAAGCCAGCAAATCACTGCGCACCTGATCTTTATGGGCTTCATTAAGCACTTCATGCCTGTCATGGGGATAGATATGACTAACTACATCAAGCTTGCCAGACAAACGTAAAGCTTTTTTCAAAGCAGTAACAGACTTGACAAATTTAGCCACCGCATCTTTGCCACCAGCCATAATATAAATGGGTAACTGAGTGGGAATTTTTAACATAGCCTCGGGCTCTGACAGGTCAGCCAGACCAAGCAGAAAGTCAAACCAGAGTTGGTTAGACACTGGTTGTCCTGCCATCGGGTCTGCCACATAGGCATCAACCACCTCCGGCAGGGTACACAACCAGTCTGTTGCCGTTCGCTTGGGGCGAACATGGCTATTGAATTTGCCAAAAGACAATTTATCCAGCAAGGCGCTTTGCCCTCGGCCTCCCTGTCGCGCGCGCTCAACACCAGCCAGGCCCGCAGCAATACGAGACAACCAGGGCATTTCGTACACCACCCCGGATAACACCAAAGCCTTTAATTGGGGTAACTTGTGGGCCTGTTGCTGCACCCAGTGCAGGGCCATACAACTGCCCATACTATGACCCAGTATAAACAGTGGCTGATTCCATTGCCGAGCCAGCTCCTGCAAAATACAAGTCTGGTCATACAGGCATTTTTGCCAACCGTTATGATCGGCCATATGCCCTAAATGACCCTGCTCCTGTCCAGTTAAGCCATGCCCACGATGATCGTTGGCACTGACATGAAAACCCATACTGTTAAGCCATAGGGCCGTATCAGCAAAGCGTGCCCCATGATCACTCATACCATGCAAAATATGCACCCAACCCTGGACTTTGTCCTGCTTACAGGGCCATAGATGAACATATAAATTCAGCTCTGGCTTATCCTCTGTTGGTATTTTAATAACCTGATAATCGGCAGTATTAATCTGCATCAATATCCTGCTCCTGCTCACGTACCAATTCGTTACTGGGGAGGTGATAGTAATCACCTTTGGTGCCGGTAAATATATGTTGCGCTATCTGGCAGCCCGTAGCCCCATCAATGCTGCCCGCAGCCACGGAAATAGCATCACTATTATGCCACTGCCAAAACAGGCTGGCACCACAGCGATGACAAAAACCACGTTGCGCCGACTCTGAGGAAGCATACCAGCTCAGTGTTTTCTGATTAGTAAGCACCAACTTATGTTTTTGTACACTGGTACAGGCCCAATAATGACCGGACGTTTTGCGACACTGATCACAGTGGCAGGCCAGTACTTCACGTAATGGCCCATGTAGTTCAAACTTCACGCCTGCACATAAACAACTTCCCGTATGCATATTTAACCTCGTTTAGTTACGCTAAGGAAACTCTGCAAAATGCGCCATTGCAAGAAGCCTATGGATTTGGCAATCTTTAACCTATTGGTTTTATTGGGCAGAGATTACTTCGCAGTCCTCGCAACGAACAGATTTATAAACTTTTCAAACATTCTCTAAAGAGTGCAATTATAGTAGATAGCGACCAAAGAATTGGCTTATCCGCTGAGCAAATTCCTGCGGGCGATCACGGTCAAATTTGGCATGGCCTAGATGCTCTTCAAACCAAAATTCTTTCGCTCCGCAGGCAGCCTTGTAAATCCATTCACCACTTGCCACAGACACCACTGTATCAGCCCCTCCCTGCATTACCAATATCGGCGTTTGGCACAACTTGGCGGCCGCTTTAGTGGCGTCAACCTGTTCTATAGGCATATTCAGGATCCATTCCGCCCAACTGGCAATGGCTGGCGCAAACGGGAAAGCCGGCAACCCAGTAAAATGTTCTACCGACACATTAATGGTATCCTGCAACGAAGAAAAACCACTCACCGACACCACGGCCGAGATATTAGGATTGCTTGCAGCATATTCAATCGCCATGGCAGCACCCATGGAGTTACCTAATATGCCCACCTTGTCAGACGCTTCTTTGTGCACCAATATAAATTCATACCAAGCTTGTAGATCAGCCATCTCTTGCACACCAAAAGTAATTTGTTCCCCATCATTTTGGTCATGCGCTCGCACACTGGTGATTAACACACCAAAACCAGCATCCTGTAAAATTTTCGCTTCTTCAAATAATTGGCTGCGATTAGCTTTATAACCATGCTGTAACATAATCCAGGCACCATTTTTGGCCGCACCATAATAGCCAAACAAACGCATGCCTTGTGGGTTTTTTATCTCTACTTCCCGCACCTGCAAAGCTAATTGCTGGGGCGTTTTAGTCACCACCTTGCGTTTATGTAATGGATGGTGGACCAGCTTATAAGCCTGATCATAAGTGACCCAGACAAAACCAATGATAAGTATAAAAATTAACCCCAACAAGGAGTACTTGGACCGTTTTAACATCTTATTCCTGATAACAGTGACAACTCACTAAATGATCATTTACCATACCCACAGCTTGCATAAACGCATACATGCCAACGGGACCAACAAACTTACAACCCCACTGTTTCAGGTCCTTTGCCAGAGCCTCGGAAATAACCGTTTGGGTCGGTATATCAGCGTGGCTAAGAAACTGATTACGTATGGGCTTACCATCAACAAAAGCCCATAAATAGGCGTCAAAACTGCCAAACTCGGCCTGTATTCGCTGGCAACAAGCAGCGTTATTGACCACGCTCTCGATTTTTCTACGATTACGAATAATGCCTTTATCCTGCATAGCTACTTCGATATCAGCAGCACTAAAAGCCGCTATTCTGGCTAAATCATAGTCACAAAAAACCCGCCGATAGTGATGACGACGTTTGAGAATAGTAAGCCATGATAGCCCTGCCTGTGCCCCTTCCAATACTAGTTGCTCGAACAGACGTCGATCATCATGTACTGGACAACCCCATTCCTGATCATGATAATCTATATACACAGGGTCGCTGGTTACCCAGCCACAACGAGTAATAGCTTGCATCTTTTTTACCATTCTAAATAATTGTGTCTAAAATCAAACTAATTAAGCGCTGTTAGACGACAAAGATCAAGAAACTATCACCTTTCGTTGCAGTATCGAAGTGTTTTTTTTAACATTCTCGATCGTATTTTATTAACCACAAAAGGAGACATTCAATGTCTAAATTTTTACCAGCTGCCATTTTGGCCTGCTTACCTTTGCTAACCCTGCCAGCCCAAGCGGCTGGTGATGCTGCTGCTGGCGCCGGCAAGGCCGCCATGTGTGTTGGCTGTCATGGCGTCGACGGCAACAGTGTCGTACCTATGTTCCCTAAGCTGGCTGGTCAACATGCACAATACCTTGAGGTAGCTATGAAAGCCTACCGCAGCCAAGATCGTAAAGGTGGTAGTGCTGCGCAAATGTACCCTATGGTTGCTGCTCTAAGTGACCAGGACATTGCTGACCTGGCAGCCTTTTTTGCTTCCAAGTAAGGCCTTTTGTATGCCGGCACTGAGGCTGTGCCGGCAACACTCTCATAACTTTAAGAGAGCTTTGCACGAGCCGGGATTGTGTTCTGTGACAAGGCAAAAACACACGCAAAGAGGGAGTTTATATATGCTAAATAACCGATTGAGTAAGTTGTTAATGCCATCACAGGACAAAATAACCATCGTGCAAAGGGCTCGTTAAATTACATTAAATAAAAGAAATAACTAATATAAACATTTAGCATAGGCCCACCCCCCTTATATCCGATATAATAGTCATTAATATTATTGCCTGATAGAGTAACTATTTATGACTCCGCTCGCTCGCACTATTGCCCATGCTCTGGCTGGCTCACTAATTTGCGCCCTTCTGGCTGTACCTGCTTATGCCGCGAGTATAAAGCAGGCCAAAAAAGCCCTCGCGGCTAACGACTATGACACAGCCTTAACCGAGCTTAAGCCCTTGGCCCGCTCGGGCAATGCACAAGCTAACAATTTGTTGGGGCTTATGTATATGCAAGGTAATGGCGTGGCACAAGATCAGGCTCAGGCCAAAGCTTATTTCGAGGCCGGTGCTAATACTGGCCATCTGGAATCTCTGCGCAATTTGAATATTCTTCTGGATGTGCAATACAAGGAAGAGTTAAAGACTGTAAAGCCAGCGGCACAAGGTGGTGACAGCCAATCCCAAACTCGCCTTGGTCGCATGTATGAGTTTGGCCATGGCACTGATCCTAGCCCAACTGACGCCTTTATCTGGTACCAGAAAGCAGCCAAGCAAAATGACTTGGACGGAGCCATGAATCTGGCCCGCGCCTATAACTTTGGTATAGGCACTAAGCAAGATCTGGTCAAGGCCGAAGCTATTTATCTGGCTGGCGCTAAACAAAACCATATAGACAGCATGTTTTTCCTGGGCACGATGCATTTTGCCCAAATCAGTCAGGCTGGTGCCGATGCAGACCGTCAGGCTTATGCCTGGCTAAAACTGGCCGCTGATAGTAATCACGCTGCGGCTGCGGCTATGGTGACTCGCCTGACCCTGAAACTGGGCGACCAGATTGCTGCAGCCGAAGCATTATACAAAGCATACAGGCAAACCATTGGCAACTAGCACACGGCGGCGATTTAAGGCCCACAACCACCCCAACGCCAACTTAATCAAACGGCTAATGGCCATTATGTACGATTCCTTGCTGGTACTGGCGGTGTGGATGCTAGTGGGCTTTGTTGCAGTTGCCATAAACGATGGCAAGGCCGTACAAGGGCCCTGGTTTAATAGCCTGTTATTAATAATAACCTATGGTTTTTTTGCCTTATTCTGGTGTCGCTCTGGGCAGACTCTGGGCATGATCGCATGGCGCCTGAGAGTAGAAGACAATGATGGCTATGTGCTTAGTTTAAAACAGGCACTGGTACGTTTTTTTGGCGCTATGATTGCAGCTGGCTGCTTTGGTTTGGGCTATATTTGGCTACTATTTGGTAAACAACAACGTAGCTGGCATGATTACTGGTCAAATTCTCGCATTGTGCAGCTACCCAAAATCAGCAAAGACACCCACTAGCACACCAACTACAGGCTCTGTGACAGCTAGTTTACCCGCTTAAACAGACGCCAAGCCATCAACAGGCACAGCACAATAGGTAATAAGTAAGCCAGTACTGGTGAAAAGCCAAAAATACTGCTGGCCGGCCCTAATATATCCTGGGCATAGTTAAAAGCCAGCCCCGTAAGCACACCAAACAGCACCCTTTGTCCCATAGGCACAACACGTTG
>JASMLZ010000076.1 GCA_030748435.1 Gammaproteobacteria bacterium
ATCAATTCGTAGGCATTTAATAATGCCCATTGTTAGAAATTTGGTTTTCAAAATAATGAGGTGTTTCAGCCCAGTGTGATGGTACTTATTAGCGTATTATGCCTACGCATTATTTCTTTATGGCGCTGCTTGCCTGAGCCAAGCTGTGAAATCCTGTTCATCCAGTAGCCCCTGAGAAAGCTGGATGATTTTCTGTCCTACCTCTTCAACATCCCAATCAATTTGCACGCCATTTAAGTCCAGGACAATGCTAAGCACCTGAAATGAGGTGCGTTTATTGCCATCATTAAAGCAGTGGGCCTGAGATATGGCCGTTGCGTAGGAGGACGCCAAAGAATAAATATCATCTATAAGGCCGTACGCAAGACGGCTTTCAACTCTAGAAATAGCGCCCTCAAGTGATTTATCACCCGCCATTCCCTGCAGTTCGTTGGGCGCTAATATGGCGTCATGAAGCATGGCAATGTGATCTACCGAAAGCAGTACCAAGTTCATTTGTCTTGCAGATAATCCAATACAGGTTGGGTGAATGCTTTACGAGACGCGAAGCTTTGCATCACTTCATCCAGCGACGCCACACGATGCGCCTCATTGGAAACCGCTTCAGCAGGTACAAAATAACCAACTAGGGCTGAATTGCGTAAAATGGCTACCGGTTCACCACCGGATTTTTCCAAAACCTTATGGGGCTCTCGCATTTCTGTCATGGTGGCAATATTCCGAGTTAATAATGTGGTCATAAGCCAACTCCCTTGCAATGTCTATTTAAATGCATATTACAATATACATTACAATATAAAAAATAGCCATTTACCTTGTTGTACTCCCACAGTTGCTAACCGCAGTTATGCCTCTATTGGCCCGAACAGACCGCAAAATAAACAACCGATAAGCACCGTTATCATCTGTTTAAACCAGCCCGCTTTACGGTTACTGAACCTCTTCTTGCAGCGCTTTTATTTCTGCTTCCAGCTCTTCGTATTCAACCAGTTTTCTGGCCAGATAGTTTTTGGTCAGTTTGCTTTTTTCTTCTATACCTTTGGGTGTTAACAGGTATATATAGCCCAGCTTATTATTGCTGCGTTTAAAGTTGCCGGCTTTTAGCCAGCCTTTTTCTATTAAGGCTTGCAGGCAGTAGTTGACCTTGCCCAGACTAATGCCCACTTCCTGCGCCAGTTCTCTTTGGGTGGCATTGGGGTTGGCCTTTAGGGCTTGCAAAAGCAGATGGTGGTGTTTGCTGGGTTCCATTACTTGGTGGGGTGTGACCTATGGTTCTGGTTCTGGTGCTAGTCTTGCCATTGGTTTTAATGGCCTAGATTTTAATGGCCTGGTCTTTTTATACAGGCAGGCTACCGCACGGAGGTGTATTTCCGTGCTGGCTTTACTGCCGTTGCTGCGGGTACTAAACCGACAGCCTTGTAATCATCTGTTCAAGCGTTGAACACTTTAAACTATAGCAAAAATATACGCTTTTACACGCGTTTTTTGCTGCTGAAGACAAGTTTAGGAATTTTTCTTGGTTGCCTGCATGCTTATGCCGTGGTGCCAACCGTGATGGCGTACCCAATTAATATAGATAGCGGTTACTATTACAAAAGCCACGGCGCTGATTTGTGGTGCCAACACCTGTAATAGCCAGCCTAATGCTGCCAAACCCAGAGCCAGGGCAATTATGCTAAATAGGGCCTGACGCGGGCCCAGACCCCTGTCCATTAATATATGATGGAAGTGGCTGCGGTCGGGGTAGAAGGGAGAACGACCGGATTTCATGCGTTTAATAATTACCGTCAGAGAGTCAATCACTGGCACAGCAATACACCACACCACATTCATGGGTTGAATAGCCTGCCGGGCAGTGTCTGCTCCTTGACTAAGTTCAATCAATACCCAGGCCAGAACAAAACCAATAAACATACTGCCGGCATCACCCAAAAAGATTTTGCGCTGGCTGATAATGGTCAGGTTGGTTAGTAGATAAGGGATCAGTGCCACGCCCATAACCAGCAGGAAGTCAAAAAAGCGATAATTGCCGCTAATGCTTTCAAAGCCAAAGATACCTAAAATAGCCACCAAGGCTAAAGAGCCGGCCAGACCATCAATGCCATCACTCATATTAATAGCATTGACCAGCCCAATTACCGCCACAATGGTAAAAGGTGTGCCCCAGATGCCCAGATGGATATGGCCAAGGCCAAATAGATCGCCCAAATCTTCTACATAGATATTAGCCCCTTTGATCATAATCACGCAGGCCAGTATTTGCATAAGAATCCGCACCCACACGCCCAGATTGCGCAGATCATCCACCAAACCAGCCAGTAATAATAGGGAGGCAGAGGCGAGTAGATAAAACAGCTCGTCATGGATAGGAAATATGACCAGAATAGCCACCAGCACACCAATATAGATCGACAGACCACCAATTAGAGGGATATGACCTTCGTGTTGTTTACGCCCGCTGGGCACATCCACCAAACCAAAATAAATGGCGATGGGGCGCAGTAGCTTGATTGCTACAAAGGCACTAATCAGAGCAAT
>JASMLZ010000077.1 GCA_030748435.1 Gammaproteobacteria bacterium
CCGGCGCCAAATATTGGGTGCCAATGCTGTTTGGCCAAGAGCGCTCATTTGCACCGCTTAATGCTGAACATGCAGCCTGCTGGACGACAAAATACCCTACCAGAGCAAGTATTAACATGAAATATGTTATTAACGCCGTACGTAAAGTTAATCACCAGTCTATCACCATCCCCACTCTGTTCTGGTTCTCGGATCAAGATCAGACAGTATCACCCCACTGGATGCGCAAAATTGCCGCTCGTATGGGTGGTCCCGTGGCCATCCATAACCCGGTACTGACAGCTAAGGATGATCCTGGCAAACATGTGATATTGGGAGATATTTGTAGCCCCTCACAAACGGCATCCGGGGTCAGCCAAATATTGCAATGGTTACGTAGTACAGGCAATTTTGCCACCACTTAGAGCATTTGTGCCCTGTTGCATAAACAGCAACAAACTGACCCATTTGCCTTATCCAGCGCTGGTGTTTATGCTACCAGCTATCACTAGAGTAAAATAAACGACTATTAGAGTGAAAGCACTATAAATAACTACTTTTATCATATTATTTTATAGTACTTCCACTCTAAGCCATCAACAAAGAGAATAAATCACGATGGACAATCAAACTAGCACCCTAAAACCAAAAATCGCTTACGGCCTGTTTGACTGGGCCAGTTCTCCCGTTCCCACACTACATGCCACCTTTGTGTTTGCTGTTTACTATGTCGCTTCTGTGTCACCCGAGACAGGCAGTGCCGAATGGGCATGGATGAACTCTCTGGCGGCACTCACCATTGCTATTATCTGCCCGATCTTAGGGGCCAGTGCTGATCGTAATGGCAACCGCAAAACCTGGCTTGGCATCATGATGGCCACTGGCATTGCCGCCACTGGCCTGCTCTGGTGGGTGCAACCCAATACCAGTTGGATGTGGTATGCACTGATCCTGTCATTTATTTCCATTGTTGCCATGGAAAGCCTGTTTACCTTTTATAACGCCCTCTTACCGTCGGTTGTAACCAATGACAAGATTGGCAGTGTATCCGGTTTTTCATGGGCCGCTGGTTACTTTGGGGCCATCTTCTGTCTGGCACTGGTATTAGTGGTGTTTATTTTACCGGAGCAGCCTCCCTTTGGCCTTGATAAAGCCTTGGCCGAGCAAGTCAGAATCACTATGCCTTTTGCTGCGCTCTGGTTTCTGATCTTTGGCTTGCCGCTGTTTTTCTGGATTAAAGAACCTCAGGTCAAAACCCAAAAACTGTCGATACTGGCCACCATCAAACAAGGTATTGATACGGCCAAAACCATACCCGGCCTGGTGCGGTTTTTAATTGCCAGAATGCTCTACGCCGATGCTTTGGTAGTCATATTCGCCTTTGGCGGCATCTATGCCACCAACGTATTCGGTTTTACTCAGGATGAAGTGATTGGCTTTGCTATAGCCATCAACCTGACTGCCGGCCTTGGCGCCGCCTCTGTGGGCTGGCTGGAAGATCGCCTGGGAGGTTTCAAAACTGTCAAGCTATCCCTGATATGCCTGATTGTGCTGGCCTTTGTGGTGCTAATCTCCCCCAATAAAGCCTTCTTTTGGGCCTCGGCCCTGACCACAGGATTCTTTATCGGGCCTATCCAATCGGCCAGCCGCACGGTGGTCGCAAGAATTATCCCGCCCGAGCAAAGAGCCCGTATCTTTGGCCTTTATATGATTTCCGGCAAGGCCACATCATTCCTTGGCCCGCTACTGTACGGCATCCTGTTTACCATGTTCGGCACCGATCGAGCCGGTATGGCGGTAGCGGTGGTATTTTTGCTAATAGGCTTCCTGTTACTGGGCCGCCAACAGCCGGGGCATCATTAAGATCTGCCCCTGCATGCCGATTTAACCACCCGCAGGTTAATCGGCATAGGGCCCCAGCTGCAGTCAAAACTGAGACTATGATGTTCCCCCACGGCCTACTGCCAACCGACATGCGCAACCTGCTCCTTAACAGGCAGCCCCAACCACATCTAAAATTATAGTAAAACTATATTTCACCCAGCTGCTTTGCCATCCAGATAGCCAGTTTATGCCTTATATTGGGCAGGTTTTCCTGATCACCGGCCAGGGGCTGCATTACCTTATCATGCACCAGTAGACGATAAATATATTCTACCTTGTCATCATGTGAATCGGTTGCTTCAAACTGAGCAACGCCTCTTTTTTGTGCGTAGTTCATACCAAAATGGATGGCTTTTTTAAGTAACTCTTTTTCGTTCTTTAACTTCTTCATAGTACCTTCCTTAAGCTACACACAAGGATTATCAGCACCACTAAACTGGGCTGCTAACCCGTGGCATTAACCTATCATAAAACCTTTATTGTCAACCAGCTCAACACTAGCAGCAAAGCGCGGTTGCCAGCAAGTATAAATCATGGCTGCCACAAAAAAGCATCAGCACTATTGTTTACGTGGAATGCATTCCATTTGTACGGCATTGGAATTGCCACCGGTGGCAAGCATGATGCAAACATAATCCTTATTGTGCTCCGGGATAAACTCATACACACGAGCATCATAGCCGTACACGTCAACTTTATAAGCCACAGACTCCTTGGTAGGGAAATTAAGCGTGGCAATGGAGTCCATAAGCCCGGCATAAGCGCTGGGCACCAAAGCCATGGCACCGACCATGGCAGCAATAATTAGTGGTTTAGTCATAAATTAAATGCTCTGAATATTGTTGAAGAGGACACTATTGTAGCGCGAAACACTTTCTCAAATTAATATTATTGACATTTCAATTTGCTATCTCTTACGGATATACTGTAAATATCTTTGCCCATCCAGAGTAAACGTATTTTATGCTGCCCACCGATTTTAGCTTGCTCCATATTCTAGCCATGGTATTGCTATTAACCAGTTGGTTTGCCTATTCAGTGATCTTTAAGCTAATAGGCAAGCAAACCATCAATACCCAGCTCAAGGTCGTCAGACGGCAGTGGATTAAGCAAATTACCATGCACGGCAGAAGTCCTTTTGATGCTATTCTGGTGGGCCATATAGTGCATTCGGTGGCCTTTTTTGGCTCGGCCACTCTGATTGTACTGGCGGGTTTGTTTTCTATCGTGATCAATCTGGACAGTGTCTACGGCACCATGGCAGGCCTGCATTTTATCAACAACATCAGTATTGAACTGTTTAGTATCAACTTTGCCTTGTTGGCGGTGGTGCTCACGATCAGTTTTTTTTCCTTTATTTACGCCCTGCGCAAGCTGGTTTATGCCATTGCCTTAATCGGCGCCCTGCCAGTCACCACAGGGCCCACCGACTATGCTGAGCATAATCTGCAGCAACTAATCGAAGACACTACAACAGTACTGACCGAATCACTAAAAACCTTTAACTTTGGTATTCGGGGCTACTATTACGCCATTGCCGCCATGTTTTTGTTTGTCTCACCTTATGCCTGTATAACCATTACCTTGTGTGCTACCGCCATCCTGATTTATCGACAAATGAACACCTCCACCGCCCAGTCCATAAACCAGTATGTCAAGCAAAGAGAAAACGAGAATTAACCGAGTAAAAATATCACCGGCACCAGTGTAAAATGCCAGCACAGTGGTGTTTACACAGCCTCTTAATAGCTGGCTTTGAGAGTATTTTGATGCCAGTGCCCCAACACCACTGCCGCCAAAATAACGGCTGCGCCCGCTAGTGTTGTCAGGCTTGGTTGCTCAGCCAGTAATAACCAGGCAAAGGCGATAGCGTAGACCGGTTCCAAACTGGTAACAAGGGCCGCCGTATGGGCCCTGACCTGTTTTAAACAGGCGATAAATAATACATGGGGTACGGCTGTTAACAAGCACCCTAGCAAGAGCAAATATATACCATCCTGACGGCTAATAACAAGGCTATCCGTATCCACCAGCAGGCAACAACAAACAGCAGCCAAGGCTTGCTGCCAGAACCCTAAACGCAAGCCACCAAATACCAGCACCAGGGTTTTATTCAGTAATGCCAGCACCGCAAACAAGGCACCCGATATAACCCCCCATGCCAGACCCTGAAAGGCCGTATTCTGCCAACTGATAGTCGGAGCCACCAACCATAAACCAAGCACCACCATAGCCGTGGTCAAGCCATCCATAGCCTGCACTCGACGACCTTGCAGGCCGGCTTCGAGCAAGGTAACAAAGACCGGAAATGCCGAAAAACCCACTATCGCCACACCTACCCCAGCTAACTGAATAGCGTGGAAAAATGTCCACCAATGACAGGCCAGCACCAGACCAGACATAACCAGACGGGTCAAGTGGTCAACCCGGCCTGGCAATGCCCACCACCGGCCTTGTTCAGACTGGCTAAATAAGGTCATAAACAAGGCCAGAGCCAGAGCTCCTATCAAGGTACGCCCCAAGACCAGCTGCATAGCTGACAAAGCAATTAATTTACCCATTAAACCCGCCGCACCAAATAACACAACGGCCAAATGTAACTGCAATCTAGCTGGCATCGATCATCTCCCATAATTGCCCCAAACTACTAATGGTTACATCGGGCCGATATTCCCAGGGGTCAAATATATTGGCTGCCGTACGCTGCACCCAAATCGCCTGCCAGCCTGCCGCCTTGGCTCCAATCACATCAAAGGGGTTGCTGGAAATCAGCACGCAAACCGCTGCCTGACCTCTGGCATGCTGCCGGGCAAAGGCACTATAAACGCTAGGTGCAGGTTTAAAGGAACCTACCTGACTAACACTAAAGACACCCGCCATATATTGGTCAATAGCAGCGTGGGCCAATACCTGAGCGATACCGGCCGGTGTGCCATTGGAAAAAGCCCAGCAGTCATACCCCCCAGCTCGCAATTGCCGTAAACTGGCTGCCACCTCCGTAAAGGCTGGTAGTGCCCCATAGGCTGCCAGTAACCTGGTCTTTTGCGCCTCTGACAAAGCGGTCTTTAGCCCCTGATCAGCATAGTCTAAAGCAGCCTGAGTACAGATAGAAAAGTCACGATACTGATCACCACCCATAGCCGCACGGCGAAAAGTGTATTCCAGCTGTTTATTGCGCCATAAAGAGGAAAAAGACACGGCCTGTTCACCTACCATGGTTTGTAACAAAGCCACCACTCCATGGGGATCAATCAGAGTACCATAGACATCAAACGCCAAGACTTTTTTCATTGTTTTCTCCAAACCCACTGCTAAGGGCTACTCCGGCCCTTAATCATTTGCCCTATGGTAGTTGAATTTGGCCAGCAATGGCATGCTGGAAGGGTAATTGTGGTTATTTATAAAGCACTTTGCAAAGTAGCTATCTTGTTCTGCAATATAACACCCCCTCTGTATCTATATCACACCTTCAGTATTCTATCCCCTATGCTTTACTTTATATTTTTATATTCAAATTATGGAATAATGGCTTGCTATGCTATGCTCGCTTCAAGTAGTTCTGCACTACTTGGGGCAATAGTCTATTGCTCAAACCCAAAAATAAAAGGAGATAATGATGGATTATTATACAATTTCACTATGGGAAGCTACGGCATGGTCAGATGAAATGCAGGCCATCGCTAAAGACAAATTCGTTCCCATGATCCTCGCCAGTGGCGCGTCCAGTGTCAATATGATCAGAACTAGCGAACTCAGCTTTGCCGTGGTCACGCAATATCCAGACGAGGCAACTGGCATGGCGGCACAACAGCGCATTGCTGAAATCAGAAGCCAGGCCGCAGAAGAATTGCCGATGACCTTACAATCAGCAGTCGCAGGCACGGTATTTGTTAACGGCTAAGTCTATGCAGCCGTTACTTTCTTATACTGCATAAACAGCACCTGTTCCACCTCAAGTTGAGTATGCCTGCCAAATATTATCAGTCCAGGCGCGCTTGGACCGTTACCAGATTAGGTAAGTTAGTACCCACTGTCACAGAGGTGGAACGACCACGCTCCTGCCGCGGTGTAATAGCAAAATGGCTGCGGTAGGTCGTGCTAAAGTGGCTGGCTGAAGAAAAACCACAGGCCATACTCACCTCAACAATGGAAAGGTCCGTGTCTCTAAGCAGTTGCCGCGCCCGATCCAGACGTAATTGCAAATAGAATTTGGATGGTACCTGATGCAGGTGCTTTTTAAACAAGCGCTCCAAATGACGCCTGGACAAACCCACCAGGTCGGCCAACTCATCAGAAGACAAAGGTTCTTCCAGATTCGCCTCCATCAAGGTTACCGCTTCGGTTAGCTTTGGCTGACTTTTACCCAAGCGGGTTTTTAATGGCACTCTCTGTAAAGTATCCTGACTGCGAGTGCGCTCCAGTAATAACCACTCCGCCACTTCGGCTGCCAGTTCAGCCTCATCTATACTGGCCAGCCAAGCCATCAATACATCGGCAGCAGCCCCTCCTCCAGCACAGCTAAACAAGCGTTCATCCTGACAATATAGCTGGACGCTCCAGTTCACCTTCTGTTCTGTAGCCTGCAGTTGTTGCAGCAGTGACCAATGGCATGCCACCTGTCTTTCATCAAGCCAACCAGTAGTAGCCAAAGTTTCACTAACCCTACCCATCAATAGTAGTCTGGCACCCCTTGTATATTGCTGTTGCAGCCAATGTATAAACTCTGGCTTGAGGTTCTCCGGCTGCCACATATTAGACACTACTATCACCGTATCAAAACTTTGATCAGATGCCCAGGGTAAGCTTTCAGGCAGGCATTGCAGGCTATCATGGGCCATGGTCAAATGCACCGGCTGCACCGTCAGCCAGGTCTGGTCCTGCATAACCGGCAGACGACACAAATCCCAAACCAGACCCAACTGGGACAGGCTTGCGAATGGCAAAGTTAAGATAGCCAGGCTGTGCTGAGCCGGATTGGCCATAGGGTCTCGTACGCTCATAGGGGCCACATAAAACCATGACCGGTGCCGTGACTCAAGCTATATATTTGGCTTTTGTCCAGCTGCTTATAGTTAACGTCGCGCAAGTTAAACTTACCCCCTAGTGTCGGGCTCGATTTTTTTTGATAATAGTTTCTATTATCCGCCATACCCTATCTGAAGCTATTGGCAGATATAGCGCCAAATTAATTATCTTTTTATTATTATGCCAGGAATACATTATGCCCAATACTGATTTGAATCGCGACCTGTTTGACCAGGTGATGGTACCCAACTATGCGCCCGCGCAAGTGATTCCTGTGGGCGGTAAAGGTTCTCGTGTGTGGGATCAGAACAATGTGGAGTATATCGACTTTGCTGGTGGTATCGCTGTAACCAGTGTCGGTCACTGCCATCCCGAGCTGGTCGCCACCTTACAATCCCAAGGTGAAAAACTCTGGCATCTTGCCAATGTTATGACCAATGAACCTGCCCTTTATCTGGCGCAATTATTGACTAATGCCACCTTTGCTGAACGAGTATTTTTTGCCAATTCCGGCGCCGAAGCCAACGAGGCCGCCTTTAAACTTGCACGCCGCGTAGCCCATGATCAGTTTGGCCCTGAGAAACACGAAATTATCGCCTTTGATCAGGGTTTCCATGGCCGTACCCTGTTTACCGTCAGTGTTGGTGGGCAACCCAAATACAGTCAGGGCTTTGGTCCTGCTATCGAAGGCATTACTCACTTACCATACAATGATATAGCTGCGCTGGAGGCGGCTATATCTGACCAAACCTGTGCTCTGGTGATGGAACCCCTGCAAGGTGAAGGTGGCATTATCCCTGCCGACCCAGCCTTTGCTAAACGGGTGCGTGAACTCTGTGATAAGCATCATGCGCTATTGGTGATGGATGAGGTACAAACTGGCGTTGGGCGTTTGGGTACCCTCTATGCTTATGAACAACTAGGCATCCAGCCGGACATTCTGACCTCTGCCAAAGGCCTTGGTAACGGTTTCCCCGTGGCAGCCATGCTCACCACAGCCCATATAGCCAGCCATCTGGTGCCAGGCACCCACGGTAGCACCTACGGCGGTAATCCTCTGGCCTGCGCCATTGCTGCCAAAGTACTGGAGATTGTTAATCAACCGGCTGTATTGGACGGGGTAAACAACAAGTTTGAGCTGTTTAAAGCAGGCTTGGCAAAAATCAACGCCAAAACACCATTCTATGACGAGCTGCGCGGCCGTGGGTTGCTGCTTGGCTGTGCCCTAACAGGTGCACTGCAGGGCCAAGCCAGTCGTTTTCAGGCAGCAGCACTGGCAGCTGGCCTTATGGTTCTGGTGGCTGGGCCCAATGTCATCCGCTTTGCCCCATCTCTGTTAATTCCCGATACCGATATAGAAGAAGGTTTGCAGCGCTTTGCTGTGGCGGTAGCAAAGGTATTAGCAGAGCAAGAGGCTAATGATCTATGAGTATATATGCCACACCACTAAGCACTATGGAACAGCAAGCCTGCGATTGGTTAGAGCAACAGCAGACAGAGATGGAAGCCAGATTGTGGCAGTTGGCTAATATCAATTCCGGTAGCTACAATCTGGATGGTTTAGCACAAGTGGCCGAAACTCTGGCCGGGTGGGCTAAGCCCCTAAACTGTGAGATCAGTTATATCGATCTACAACCACAGACCATGGTCAATACCAAGGGCCAGATAGCTGCCCAGCCATTAGGCCAAGCCCTTAAGCTGCGGCAGCGGCCACAGGCACCATTACAGGTGTTTTTATGTGCCCATATGGACACTGTATTTGCCCTTGACCATCCTTTTCAGCAAGTACGTCAATTAGACGCCGAACATATAAACGGACCCGGCGTGGCGGATTTGAAAGGCGGCATTATGGTGATGCTTTACGCCCTGCAGGCCTTGGAAGCGTCACCTCTGGCAGAGTCTATTGGCTGGACCGTGTTATTTAATCCGGATGAAGAAATTGGCTCACCAGGTTCTGCCCATTTATTTCCGCAACTGGCTCAGGACCACCATCTGGGACTGATTTATGAACCCTGTTTTGCCGATGGAAATTTAGCTGGTGAACGCAAGGGCAGTGGCAACTTTTCTGCTATCAGCCACGGCAAGGCCGCCCACGCAGGCCGCCAACATCATCTGGGCCGCAATGCCATACGCGCTATGGCCGACTTTGTCAGAGCCATTGATCAACTTAATGGCCAACGTGATGGTGTCACCATTAATGCGGGTATTATTCAGGGCGGCGATGCCACCAATGTGGTGCCAGACACTTGCGTGATGAAATTTAATATCCGTACCCAACAGCCCAGTGATGAGCTCTGGTGTCAGCAACAATTGCAGTCTATTATGGCTGATATTAATCAGGCAGATGGTATCAGCATAGAATTGCATGGCCACTTTGGTCGCACCCCCAAAGTCATGACCCCGGCCTGGCAGCAACTATGCGAACTGTTGCAAACCTGTAGCCAGAGTTTACAAATGTCCATTGATTTTGTTGCCACTGGTGGCTGCTGTGATGGCAACAATCTGGCAGCCGCAGGCTTGCCCAATATTGATACTCTGGGTGTACAGGGTGGTAATATTCACAGTGATCAAGAATATATGCGTCTGGCAAGCCTGTCTGAACGAGCCAAACTGAGTGCCTTATTACTCTTACGTTTAGCCACCGCCGGGCCTGAAATATGGTTAGAAGGCAAATAGCCCAAGGGCAGGAAACAAAGGCAAAGTGGCTGGCATTGTACCGTCCCATGCCGTTAAATAAACCCATATTGCGAGACATCTATGCTGATTGTTCGTCCTATACAGCAAGCCGATAAAGCGGCTTTTCATACCTTTGCCAAAGCCGCGGGGGTAGGTCATACCAACCTGCCACAGGATAACCAGCAGCTACAAACCAAACTTGACCATAGTGCCCTATCATTTAGTTCCGACATTGCACAGGCCGGGGAAGAAAGCTATCAGTTTGTATTAGAGGACTTAAGCAACCAAACCCTGGCTGGCACCTGTGCTATTGATGCCTGCATCGGCCTGAGCCAACCCAACTACAGTTACCGTCTGGCAACCATGGTACATGCGTCCAAACAACTTAAACTGGTTAATCGCGCTATGGTCCTGCAACTAAGCCATGACTATACCGGAGTTAGCCGTCTCAGCGCCTTCTATCTTAGCCCCGAGTACCGTCACAGTTTTCACGACCAGTTGCTGTCCAAGGCGCGCTTGATGTTTATGGCTCGCTTCCCCGAACGTTTTTCTGGTACCACTATTGCCGAAATCAAAGGTGTTATCGATGACCAACATATATCCCCCTTCTGGGAAAGCGTAGGCCGCCACTTTTTTACCATGGACTTTGCCGAAGCCGACCTGTTAACCGGCACCAGTAACAAGGCTTTTATTGCCGATCTGATGCCTCGCCACCCTTTATATGTCGAGTTATTACCCGCGCCTGCCCAAGCCGTTATTGGCCAGCATCACAAGGACTTTGAAGATGTGGTCAATATACTTGAACATGAGGGTCTGCGCTTTGTCGACCAAGTGGATATTTTTGATGCCGGTCCTATGTTGGAGGCCCGTACGCGACTTATCCGCACTATACGCAAGGCAGAATATAGCACCATTGCCATCGACCATAACAGCGCCCACAGCAGCGGCTCGCGAGTGCTACTCAGTAATAACCAATGCCAGGATTTTCGCTGCCTGTTAGCCCGCAAACAACCTGACAGTGAGGTTATATCTATCCAGCCACAAACAGCACAAGCTTTGGGCGTCAGCGATGGTGAGCAGGTGCTTTATTCACCCTTGTAGGTTGGTTAAGGCCGCTATGGTGAAAAAACGCAGCGAAAACGCAAAAGAAACTTGAGCGTCTTAACGTTATTCTGTGCCTCTATAATTCACGTTGATAGTGACGCTTATTGATGATTAAAGGACTCACATTATGATGATAATCCGCCCACTGGAGGCAGGTGACAGCGACGCCCTTATGCAACTGGCAGGCAAGGCCGGGGTTGGCTTCACTTCATTACCAGCCGATGAGCAGCTGATTGCCAGTAAAGTAAGTGCTTCGCAGGCGGCCTTTACTGAGCCCGCTAACCTGCAACAGGAACAAAGCTACCTGTTTGTTCTGGAAGACGATACAACCGGACGTGTGGCTGGCATCTGCGGCATCGAATCAGCGGTAGGCTACAGTTCACCATGGTATAACTACCGCATTGGTACGCTGGTGCACTCCAGCCGGGAACTGCAGGTCCACAATGCCTTCCCTACTCTGTACCTGTCCAACGACCACACCGGTTGCGCTGAAGTCTGTACTCTGTTTCTGGATCCAGACTATCGTCACAGTAAAAATGGCAGCCTGCTGTCCAAGAGTCGCTTTTTGTTTATGGCTGAATTTCCTGATCGCTTTAACCATAAGGTCATTGCCGAAATGCGTGGCATGTCAGACGAACAAGGCAAGTCACCTTTTTGGGAAGGTTTGGGGCGGCATTTTTTCAGCATTGACTTCGCCGAAGCCGATCGCCTGACAGGTCTGGGCAAAAAACAGTTTATTGCTGAACTTATGCCCCGCCACCCCCTATATATCAATATGCTGCCTGAAGACGCACGCGCCGCCATTGGTCAGGTCCATGACAAGACCCGCCCAGCACGCAAAATGTTGGAAGATGAAGGTTTTCGTAACCAAGGGTATGTGGATATTTTTGATGCTGGCCCTATTCTGGAAACCCATGTTCAGGATATTCGCGCGGTACGTGAAAGCCGCTACGCCAAAGCCCGTATTAAAGATCAAACCAATACCGGTCGGCCCGTGACTTGCCTTATTAGCAATACCAATTTAGCCAACTTTCGTTGTGTACTGGCTGATCTGAACCTATCTCACCCCAGCCAAATAGATATTAGCAGCGATATAGCCAAAGCCCTGCAAGTCAGCAATGGTGAGGCTATTAGGGCCGTACCCTTATTTGCTGCACCTCACTAAAGGTAATACTTTGCCCTGCCAGAGCAAATTCTGGCCGGTACTAAAAGACAAGGATTGATAATGACACATCTCATCAACAACCAATGGTTTGCCGGACAAGGTAGCGCCTTTACCTCCTGCGACGCCGCCACCCAGAACACCATCTGGCAGGGCAACAGTGCCAGTGCCGCACAGGTGGATGCGGCCATTGATGCCGCCCGCAATGCTTTTGTCAGCTGGTCGTTACTGCCCTATCAACAACGCTTGCAGGCCGTACAGGCCTTTCAGCAACAATTACGTGAACACAGTGATGCCCTAACCCTAAGCATTGCTCAGGAAGCCGGCAAACCCCTGTGGGAAGCCAAAACTGAAGTCGCTGCCATGATTGGTAAAATCGACCTCTCTGCCCAAGCCTATGAGGCCCGCACAGGCACCGAAGCCAAGCCCGCCCCAACAGGCAGTGCAGCCTGGTTGCGCCACCGCCCCCACGGAGTAGTGGCCGTCTTTGGCCCATATAATTTCCCGGGGCATCTGCCCAATGGCCATATTGTGCCTGCCCTGCTAGCGGGCAATACAGTAGTACTAAAACCCAGTGAACTCACTCCCATGGTGGCAGAACTGACCATCAAGTGCTGGCTGGCAGCCGGCCTGCCAGAGGGTGTTATTAACCTGCTGCAAGGCGCTAAAGAAACCGGTATTGCTCTGGCCAATCATGCCGGTATCGACGGGCTATTCTTTACCGGCAGCTCCGCCACCGGCCAATTACTGCATAAGCAGTTTGCCGAACGCCCAGACAAAATACTGGCTCTGGAAATGGGTGGCAATAATCCCCTGGTGGTAGGTGAGGTTAGCAACCAAACGGCGGCTGTGCATGATATTATCCAGTCCGCTTATATTTCTGCTGGCCAGCGCTGTACCTGTGCGCGCCGTCTATATCTGCCCCGCGGTGAACAGGGCGACCAGCTATTGGCCCAATTAACGACAGCAGTAGGCCGTATTAGTGTCGGCGCCTATAACACCGAGCCGCAGCCTTTTATGGGGCCAGTCATCTCGCCACAAGCAGCCCAGACCTTACTGGCCGCCCAACAAAACCTGATTAATCTGGGCGCCCAACCGCTGGTCGCCATGCAACTGCAACAACCAGACTCTGCCCTGCTTAGCCCCGGCTTACTGGATGTATCTGCAGTGACGGAATTACCAGACGAAGAATACTTTGGCCCCCTGTTATGCGTGGACCGCTATACCCATATGGATGATGCCATTGCCAAGGCTAACAACACCCGCTTTGGCTTATCCGCCGGATTATTGGACGATCAACGCGCCACCTACGAATACTTCCTGCCTCGGGTTCGAGCCGGCATTATCAACTGGAACAAACCCATCACCGGGGCTAGTGGTGCCTCACCTTTTGGTGGCATTGGTGCCAGTGGTAACCACCGGGCCAGCGCCTACTATGCCGCTGATTACTGTGCCTACCCGGTAGCCTCAGTAGAAGCAGATACCTTGCAACTACCAGATAATCTAAGCCCTGGCCTGCATTTGTAAGGAGCCATCAGGGTGTGGAGAACCATCAGCGTGTGAAGAGCCATCAGCGTGTGGACAGCCATCAGCGTATGGAAAGCCATCAGCGTGTATAAGGAACGATAAATATGATTACAGCACAAGAAGCCAATTTTGACGGTCTGGTAGGCCCTACCCATAACTATGGTGGCCTGTCCTACGGCAATGTTGCCTCCAGCCGCAACTCGGCCCGGGCTTCACAACCCAAACTGGCAGTACAACAAGGCCTGCAGAAGATGAAAGCATTGCATGATCTAGGCATGCTGCAAGGCGTTCTGGCGCCCCAGTCGCGGCCTGATTTAGGCACCCTGCGCCAACTTGGCTTTAGCGGTTCTGACAGCCGGGTTATTAATCTGGCCGCCAAGCGTGAACCGGCCTTGCTGGCGGCCTGCTACTCAGCATCCAGCATGTGGACCGCCAATGCTGCCACCGTATCCCCCAGTGCCGACACGCAGGATCAACGGGTGCATTTTACCCCGGCCAATCTGGTTAACCGCTTTCACCGCTCCATTGAACACCAGACCACCGGGCGCATTTTACAGGCCACCTTCGCCCACGCAGATTATTTTGCCCACCATCAGGCCCTACCTTCCTCCGATCACTTCGGTGACGAAGGCGCCGCCAACCATACACGCTTTTGTCAGACCTATGGTGAAACCGGCATAGAACTCTTTGTCTATGGCCAGCAAGCCTTTAATGCCCAGGCCACCAAACCGGGCAAATACCCGGCTCGCCAATCATTGGAAGCCAGCCAAGCTATTGCCCGCTTGCATGGTTTGACCGCAGAACAAGTGGTTTTTGCCCAACAAAACCCGGCTGCCATTGATGCCGGTGTGTTCCACAATGATGTTATTGCCGTTGGTAATGGCAACCTGCACTTCTACCATGAACAGGCTTTTCTCAATGGTGATCAGGTCAACGAGCAACTGCAAGCAGCCATGGATCAGCTGCACGGTGCCACCCAGCCCATGCATTTTGTCAAGGTACCCAGCGCCGCCGTAAGTCTGGCCGATGCCGTAGACAGCTACCTGTTTAATAGCCAACTATTGCAATTGCCAGCTCAAAAGCCCGGCCATATGGCCTTGGTCGTCCCTCAGGAATGTCAACAAAACGCCGCAGTCTGGGCCTATCTGCAAGACCTGAAGCACAGTGTCACACCCATTGATGAGATTCTGGTATTTGACCTTAAGCAAAGCATGAGCAACGGCGGTGGCCCGGCTTGCCTGCGCCTGCGCGTGGTGCTTAATGGCGCCGAACAACAGGCCGTTAACCCTGCCTGCATAATGAATAATGACTTGTACCAACGCTTAATGCAGTGGAGCGAAGATCACTATCGCGAACAATTGGTTGAAGCCGATTTAGCTGACCCAAACCTGCTGGATGAAAGCCGCTGTGCTTTGGATGAGCTAACCCAGATACTGCAACTGGGTAGTGTCTACGACTTTCAAAGATAGATGCAGATGGTCGGGTTAAAAGCCGACCTTTATCAAGTCAACCATTGATAGCCCAAGCCATCTCAACCATGCTTGGCCTGCTGATCAAAAAAGGATACCTGTTGCGGGTATTCTGGTGTTGCCATCGCAAAATCCGCAGCGCGGATACGGCCCGTATGCTGGCCGCGCACCACTTCGCCTTCCTGCACGCTGGGAATATGATTGGTTATCAATGGCACGGCATCTTCAGCCGCATATTCAACAATATAAATGGTTCTGGCATTGGCTGACTGATTCGCTGCCGAACCATGTAATAGCCGCGTATGCATAATGCAGGCAGTGCCTGCAGCACCCATGCAAGGCACGGCTTTGGGAGCCATCTGAGCGGTTATCTGATCGTCTATGGCCCCAGTAAATACCCCATTGTGCCAATGCTCATATAATGGGCCCTTATGGGTTTCAGGCACCACCTGCAAGGGGCCATTAAATTGATCAACATCATCCAGAAAGATTAACACCGTGGCCAGGTCATGGTTGCTATGGGGTTCAAACATAAAGTCCTGATGATACTTTACCTCAGTATTCGAGCCCGGCAACTTGGAATTGATCTTGGCATTATTAAACTTGATATTGGGGCCATATAACTGGGTTAACGCATCCAGAGCGCGATTATCACGCATTACTTGCAGATAATTGTCGGACACTTCCTGAGGTGAGGATATGCGCCGCAGAGCAGGCTGCTCAGATGTATGTGTGACGGCCATATCAAAGCGTGGCCGACCATCCATAATCTGGCCAAATGGCTGACTGTGACGGCGGCTTTGGTCTACCCATTGAGCGAAGTCAGCGCGCAAAGCCTGCAACTGCTCAGTGCTAATAGCATGCTCTACCACAAGATAGCCGTATTGATGATAATGCGCTACCTGTGCTCTAGTCAGAATCATAAACCTACCTCCAAAAGTGATGGCTCAAAGCCTTTTTTACCTGATCACTGTCAGCTGCTGCGTTACCAGCGTTTGCCA
This sequence comes from Gammaproteobacteria bacterium, assembly GCA_030748435.1. Classification (GTDB taxonomy): domain Bacteria; phylum Pseudomonadota; class Gammaproteobacteria; order Pseudomonadales; family Balneatricaceae; genus Njordibacter. The sequence goes on from JASMLZ010000077.1 coordinate 15,828, forward strand.
ATAGGCACAGCCCAGAGCAAGAATATCTTCATTCAACTTATAATGGGGGTTATGGAGTGCAGTCGCACAAGTCCCCTCACTGCCATTACCCAACAGCATATAACAGCCGGGAATGCGCTTTAACATCTGGGCAAAGTCCTCTGATGCGCCACAGGTAGGGCAATCTTCGGTCACGCCACTATGACCGGCCACGGCATGGGCCGCTGCCACTGCATAATCGGTTTCCTGATCACTGTTGATAGTAGCAATAAAGTCATTTTGATAAAGCACGGTGCCCGTTGCCCCATGACTGGCACAGATGCCAGCCACTATCTCCTTCATACGCCTGGCAATGGTGGCCTGAGTCGCCTCAGAAAGGGCTCGGCAATCACCCTTAATGGTCACGGTAGAAGGGATAATATTACGCGCGCCATCAGTAATAAACTCGGTCACCGACACCACAGCCCAGTCCATAGGGCCTATATTGCGTGACACAATCGTTTGCAGGGCCAATACTACTTCGGCACCTACCACCACCGGATCCACTGCACGCTCAGGCATGGAGGCATGGCCACCACGCCCATGAATAACAATCTCAAAAATATCTTCCGAGGTCATAATGGCGCCTTTGCGCACAGAAAAATGGCCCGCAGGAATACCCGGCATATTATGTAAACCATACACAGCCTGCATAGGAAAACGTTGTAATAAACCATCCTCGATCATAGCCAAAGCACCACGACCATCTTCTTCACTGGGTTGAAAGATAAAGTACACGGTGCCATCCAAATCAGGCGTTTGGGCCAGTTCCTGTGCCGCACCCAGCAACATAGCAGTATGACCATCATGGCCACAACCATGAAAAACCCCATCATGCACTGACCGATACTCAAAATCGTTGCCTTCCTGAATAGGCAGGGCATCCATATCGGCACGCAAACCGATAGCCTTATCGCCGGTACCCCGCTTGAGCACCCCCACAACACCGGTTTGCCCCACCTTGCGATGCACTTGCAAGCCAAAGCTTTCCAGTAAATCAGCCACTAGCTCTGCCGTGCGCAACTCATCAAAACCCAGTTCTGGATAACGATGAATAGCGCGCCGCCAAGCCTGCATAGGTGGCCCACCGGCCTGCTTGTCAGTCATATTAAACCTGTCCTTCAGAAATAATCACCAATGGCAAAAAGCCCTCTGCCTGCAACCCACTCGCCAACTGCTGTTGCAGAGCCGTAAAGCCAGCCGCTCCGGATGGAGTGGTCGGCAAACCCATAGCTGACATGTTATCGGCACCAGCTTGGGCCGCTTTATCTGTCAGGGTAACATAAGTCACCTGGCACTGTTCCAGCGTATGCCAGGCTACCATAGACGGTTCTTTGCAGTCCAAACGGCCCATATTGGAATCCGGACCCTCCACATTGGTAGGCTGCCCTGCGCGATGGCTGGCTTGCAGGCACTCAGCGGCATCGGGTTCAACCACAATAAGTTCTGGCTGCACCGGCCAATTATGTCGAATCATATAGGCCATGGCACATGCCAAACCACCGACCCCTGCCTGCAAAAACACGTGGCTGGGCCATTGACCACTGGCGGCCAAGGCCATCCGTATCTCTTCAGCAATCACCGTATAGCCTTCCATCACCAGCTTGGGCAACTCGGTATAGCCTTGCCAGGTACCATCGGCCAACAGGGTGGCTCCCGTGGTGTCCGCATTAGCCACCGCAGCGGCAACACTCTGGCTATAATTATCTCCTGCCCACACCACTTCGGCGCCATAGGATTCAAGACGACGGCCAAAGCTCTCAGGCACCGTACTAGCCAAAAAGATACGTGCTCTGGCTCCCATATCCCGGGCTCCGCTGGCCACGCCCAAACCATGGTTGCCGGCGCTGGCACAAACAAAGGTAATACCAGCTGCAAAAGCCTTTATATCAGCGTCCTGCAAGCGCTCGGAGGTCACTGTTTCACCTGTTTTCTGCTGCCATTGATCAGCTATATAACGGGCAATGGCATAAGGCCCACCCAAAGCTTTAAAGGCTCCCAAGCCCATACGCTGGGTTTCATCTTTGACCAATATATGATGACCATTCACCTGCATATTGTGTAATGGTGATACGGCATACTTGGGTTGGGCCTGAAAATGCTTCAGGGCACGGCTAAAATCAGGGGTAAACTGGCAAACATTCTGGGTCATGGGCAATCATCTTATAGTTGAACCTAAAAAACTCATGAGGTTTTTAGGTTAAAGAATTTTAATGGACTTTAGAATAGCAAAATCAGACTAGACAAATTCCCATAAACAGGGCTTAATTTGGTTAAATTTCTCATAACTACCATATAACTGATATAAAAAGATCATATTATGCAACTGGATACCAATGACTTAACCATACTGGCAGCCATTCAACAGAACTGCCGTATTAGCCTGGAAGCTCTTAGTGAGCAATGCTCCCTGTCGGTACCTTCAGTGCAAAGACGCCTAAAACGCCTGCGTGACCATCAGGTAATCAGCAGCGAAGTAGCCATCGTCAACCCAGACAAGGTGGGCTTTGATATGACCTTTATTGTGCAGGTAGAACTAGAGCG
>JASMLZ010000078.1 GCA_030748435.1 Gammaproteobacteria bacterium
TCTGAATGAGTTGATGCAGGAGCCGATTACGGAAGTCGCTCGAGCAGCTCATATTCGTCGGGAGGTATTGGCTGGTGACATTGATTTCAGCAATGTTAGTTTTACCTATGCCAACCAGAAACAGCCAGTGCTTAAGCAAATTAATTTGGCTATTAAGGCTGGCGAAAAAATAGCGATATTAGGTAAAATTGGTTCCGGTAAGACGTCAATGTTGCGGCTATTGGCAGGCATTTACGAGCCTACTGAAGGAAGTGTGCAAATTGATAATGCTGAGGTATCACACTTGCACCCGGAAGATCTGCGCAATAATCTGGGTGTGGTTTTACAGGCGCCTAATTTATTTTCTGGTACGGTAAAAGACAATCTACTGATGGGGCACCCCAAGGCCACAGATGAAGAAATACTGGCTGCTTGTAAATTGGCTGGTGTGGATGAATTTGTGGGCAGCTTGCCTGATGGCTACGACACTATGTTGGCTGAGCGAGGGCAACAACTTTCAGGGGGGCAGCGGCAGGCTCTATGCATAGCCCGTGCATTACTCGGTGACCCGCAAATTGTTATTATGGATGAACCAACCAGCGCCATGGACTCCAATAGTGAGCAGCAGCTGGTGTTTCGGTTGAAGAAGGAATTGGAGAATAAGACCGTGATTATTATTACCCACCGTGGCTCATTGTTGTCGTTAGTTGACCGTGTGGCTGTGGTTGATAGTGGCCGAATTGTCGCTGATGGACCCAAAGAGAAAGTATTGCAGGCAGCAAAAACGGGAACCAATTCATGAAACAAAATAGGCTTAGCAATAGCATATTTTATATTATCAGCTTGTTTTTTATTGGTGCGGTGTTCTGGGCCTACAAAGCAGAAATAGATCAGGTGGTGCGGGCTGAGGCTCAGGTTGAGCCTTTTGGTAAGGTGCAGGTTGTACAGAATCGCTACCCAGGTTCCATTAGCCGCTTTTCGGTGGCTGTTGGGGATCAGATACAAGAAGGTGACGTGTTGTTCTGGCTGAAACATGAAGACACAGAGGCGGCAATTAAAGCCAACCGCATCACTTTCTTTAATGCTCTGGCACAGACAGCGCGCTTTAACGCAGAGGCTTTGGGCACACCGTTACAGTTTGCCAAGACAATCCCAGCCAATATTATCGCTAATCAAGAATCTATTTATCTTGCCAAGCAAGCCAGCTTGCAAAAACAGTTGCAAATCATCACTCAGGAGGTAGCGGGCAAACGCAACGCCATTTTGCAGGCTCAGGCAGCTGTGGCGGCGGCTCAGGATACCTTGGCTTTGGTGATAGAAGAAATTGCTATTTATGAGCCTCTGGTGAAGCAGGGTATAGAACCAAAGGTGCGATTGATTGGGCTCAATAAGCAAAAAGAAGAAGCTAAAAATACCATCAAACAGCAGTTGCTGGCTGAGTCAGGGCTGAATATACAAATAGATACCTTATTGCGCAGACAACAGCAGGTGGATATGGAGTTTAAGGTACAAGCTAAGGAGCAACTAGCGGAAAGTATCAGCATTGCCGAGCGTGCTGAGGCTGAACATCAGGCACTATTGGATAAGCAGTCCATGTCAGAAGTACGCTCACCGGCCACAGGCGTTGTTTCGGCATTGCATGTTACCACTGAAGGTGCTGTCGTTGGGGCGGGCGAAACCCTTGCTGAAATCGTCCCCAGAGCAGACTCCTATATGGTGCTGGCTAAAATAAAACCCGAAGATATCAGCTTGGTGAGTGTGGGGCAGAGATGTAAGGTATCTTTTACGGCCTATGATTTTGCCAGATATGGTTCTATTACTGGTGAAGTGATGCAGATTGCGCAGAACACAACAGAAACCCCGCAGGGATTGTTGTACTATGAAGTGTGGGTAAAAACACTGTCAAAGCAATTCTCCAAATCAAACATCGTGCCCAATATTATGCCGGGCATGGTAGCTCAGGTGGATGTGCTGGGCGACAAGCAACGCATAGTCGACTATGTGCTGTCACCCTTAAGGCGCACGGCTTCTATTGCCTTAACCGAGCAATAATCAGCTAGAGGCAATAAAAAAAGCCTCGGGCAAACAACCCGAGGCTTCTTCAACAGTTTTTACCAGGCTGGATTACAGGTCCGGCGTAATAACGTTGATATCATTGTCTATATATAGAGTATAGGTGGTGCTGTCGACTGTCAGTTGCCAGGTATCCACAGTCTCACCATAGTAGTCATTGCCACTGTCTATGGTGCTATCTGCGCCATCATTGAAAGCGTGGGGTTATAGTATGAATAAGCATGGCCCACTCCGGATTATCTATATAACTGGTCGTGGTGGTGATGCCAATAAGGGTCTGGGGGCTTATCTAAAAAAACTCGATGCCAGCCGTATCGGCCTGTCAGTTAATAGTTCCTTTTTGCAATTGCCATTTTCCCAACAAGTTCGGTTTGTGGCTGAGCTTATTGATGAGTTTGATGCCGCCAATACGTATATCATTGCTAACTCCTACGGTGCTTATCTATGCTTGCATGCACTGCTTGGGGCCCCAGAGTGGCATAGCCGCATGTTGTTGCTGGCGCCGGCTATTGGTTCGGCTGTGGATACGGATGCTATGTTTTATGCGCGGCTGCCAAGCGCTAAGATATTTTCATATGCGCTGGAACAATCGCTGCTCACCAAGCCCGCTTATATAGCTGTTCATATAGGTGAAGCTGATCTTGGTTTTAATGAAGCACTGTTTCACCAACTGCAAATGTCTTTAGATCTGGATATGCTGAATATCATTCCTAATCAAGGACATAATCTGAATAAAGCCACAGTGCAAAATATTGTTAAAGACTTCCTCACTAATGAGGCATGATCAATTAAGTTTGTGACACCAACACCAACACCAACGAAGTTATAGGTTTGTTTGGGCTATTCACCTATGCGTGAACTAAGCAGTAAGTTGGTTTCAGTATGCTCAATGCCCGGTATGGTGCGCAATCTAGACACTGCCCTGTCAAACTCTTCCAGGTTTAAGGCTGTTATTTCAGCCGCCAGATCCCATTTGCCATTGGTGGTATATAAGGCCGTTACTTCGGCAATTTGCACAATTGATTTAATGGCTGCTTCCTCTTTGTTGGCAGTGGTATTGATGGTCATCCAGCCTTTAACCTTGTGTTTAAAGGAGTCTGTTTTTAGCTTCACTGTATAACCAGTGATATGGCCGGCTTGCTCTAGCTTCTGTATTTTTTTCTGCACGGTTAATCTGCTTGCCCCAACAGATGCTGCGATACTGTTGATGGGTAAGCGTGCGTTTTTCTTCAATAGCTGAATGATGTGATTTTCAAGGGGGGATAGATCAATTAGCATAGTAAATTGTTACATAATGATTAAATTTATGGTTTTTATTAGCAATAATGTATCTATATTCTAAACAATAAGCAATATATAATAAATTATATTCAGTTGGTCTGGAGAAAAGATTTGCAGGTTATGCTTGGTTTCTTGATTGCCTTGATATTTAGTTCTACAAGCCTTGCCTTCGATAGAAAGATTATTCCTGTAACCAAAGAAAGATGCCAAGCCATAATCCCTGAGATGACAATAGCGACGATAACAGCAGAAATGGTAGCTGAAAAAGTAAAAGTTTCTCCATCAAATGTATTACTGCATAGGGCATATTATAAGGACATACGTGGTGGTGTCTGTTATTTTGAATTTGATACACCCGATGGAATAAAACATTGCTGGAGCCCAGTAGTCGCATCAGAGACCGAAAAAATTACCTTTATTATGGGTAAACCAACCGTTCCGGTATTGGTAAAAGATGTAGGTAAAATGCCATTTTTGGCCGTTGTTTCCTGTTTGGATTTTGGCTAAATAACCGGATTGATTTGCTATCACCTTGATATTGCTGACCATGTTATTTGCGCAGGCAATATGTTATGAGTAACCACCCTCGACCTGCCCAGTTCATGTATGTCATTATGGTTTAGGCTTACGGCAATCAGAACAGATTGTTACAGCCCTTGTTAAATCATTATAGTGAGAAGCAAAATGGACTGTTATTGGGATTACACTGGCAAGAGTATTATTGTTACTGGCGCGGCCAGTGGCATTGGGGCGGAGCTGTGTCAGCTACTAGCCCGGTCGGGAGCGGGTGTTGTTCTGGTTGATCGTGATAAGGCGAGGTTGGCTACTGCCACATCGGCCTGTGCCAAGTTAGCCATAACAGAGCCATTAGCGATATTGGCAGACGTTTCGGATGAGCAAGATATACAGCGTATGGTAGAGGCAACTATGGCGCGCTTTGGCAAGATTGACTGCTTGGTGGCAGGCGCAGCCATATTATACCGAACCAAATTCCTCGATATCAGCCTGGATGAGTGGGACGAGGTTATGGCAACCAATGTACGTGGTTTAATGCTATGTAATCAGTTGGTGATTGCGCAAATGTTAAAGCAGGGTGGTGGCCGCATTGTTAATATTGCCTCTGTTGCTGGGCGTTCTATGAGTTTAATTGGTGGTGCTGGTTATGCGACCGCAAAGCATGCTGTAGTAGGTATGACTCGTCATATTGCACGAGAGTTTTGTCAGCAGGGTATTCGTGCTAATGCTTTTTGCCCAGGTGCCACCAATACACCGATGATTCATGACCATCTGACTGCCGAGCAGGTAGGGGCTCTGCAGCAAAATATTCTGCTGGGTCGGCTAGCTGAAGCAGATGAGCAGGCGCGAGTTATTGCCTATATGCTGAGCGATGCTGCCACTTATCTCAATGGTGCCTGTATCGATAGCAATGGCGGTTCTGTCATGCTGTAGTAGCAGAGTTTTA
>JASMLZ010000079.1 GCA_030748435.1 Gammaproteobacteria bacterium
CGGCTCTTGTAGCGGCTAGTTCAGCACCCTCTAATTGCGCCATTATTATGCCCTATGTAGAGCTACTCATAGGGCAGTGAAAAGGATATCTGTAGCTTGTCACCCACCCTTAATGCCCTAGATTTGAGGGCATCAAGATGCACAACCTTGGACAGAGTATAAACAAAAAACCCCAGCGTTTGCTGGGTTTAGTGCATGATTTAAGTCATCATCAGACTGGACGTTGGCTCTATTTAATATAACGCCTCGCATCAGCGGTCAGCAAAGCGCGTAACGGTTTGCTGATCCGACTGCATGCGTTTGTTAGGCAACGGGTGAAACCCTTTAACGTTCAGTAATTGCCAATCTGAGAGCCAATCCAGTGAATACCGTTCCTGCGATTCGGTTCATGATCACCTGCGCCCTCTCGGAACCCTTTAACCATTCCCCAAGAAATCCTGCTGTCCATCCGATAGTGCCGAAAATTAGCAATGTTGCAATGATAAACAAGCCACCAAATATCATTATTTGGATTGTAATTGATCCCCTTACCGGGTCTGCGAACTGTGGCAGAAATGCCAGGAAAAATATGGCCACTTTGGGGTTGGTAATGTTCATAATTACGCCGCGAAAATACAGCGTACGCATAGACATGCTGGTCTCGCCATGCTGGTCTAGTTTTGCAGGGCCGGTTCTGAAGGCCTGCCATGCAAGATAAAGCAAGTAGATTGCGCCCACGATCTTTAAGATATTGAATGCCAGCGCGGAAGTTTGAAATATGGCAGCAACACCTAATGAAACCGCAGCTGTATGAACTAACAATCCAGTACATAGGCCAATGGTAACAAGTAGGCCAGCTTTTCTGCCATTTAGTGCGGACTGTGCTAGTACAAAAATATTATCGGGCCCGGGAGCAAACGCCAGAGCAGCGGATGCTGCAAAAAATATGAAAATTGTTTCTATAGGTATCATTTGTAACCTCTGCAATCTTGCCTAACAGTATGTTTATGACGCTTGGCGGCATTATAATGATTATTAGCGTACAGACCCTTTACTGCCTATGCAAATTGTCGGTCACATTATATGCCCTAAAGAGTAGCAGATTGTCCTGTTTTATAACAATTAACCCCACACCGACGAAATTTGCTGTTTCAATCCGATTAATTAAAAACAGCTGATATGCTTGGGACGTTAGCTGCACGATCGCTATTATGGAAAAACATAAGTTCTCCACCTAAGGTAAATTTCCCGATGATTTTGGACTTAAATCCCAGACACAAAAAAGGCGGCCCAACATTAACGTTGATAACCGCCTAATTTGTATAGAATTTGGTGGAGCCTAGCGGGATCGAACCGCTGACCTCAACACTGCCAGTGTTGCGCTCTCCCAGCTGAGCTAAGGCCCCATATTTGGTGTTTTCAAGCCGCTGCAGGGTGCTTGTTGCGACTTGATGGAGGCGTATTATAGAGACCTCCGGCAGGATTGCAAGCGCTTTTTGGAAAAAGAATTACTTTTTAATCAACGACTTCCAGAGCATGCAAATGCAGTTAGCGCATGCTTACAGAATGCGGTATTCCTTGTCCCAGCGTTTGGCCTCTTTTTTCGATGGTGCACCCATCACGTTTAGGGCGTGGCGCAGACGAGCACGGCTCATATCCGGGCCTAGTATCACCATGGCATCAAATACCGATACGGAATTAGCACTGCCGGTTATGGCCACAAACAGCAGGGCAAACAGGTCTTTGGGTTTGACTTCCATGGCCTGAGCCATTGCTTTGCAGATGGCAAAAATGGTGTCTTTTTCCCAATGCCGCAAAGCCTCCAAACGCCACAGGGTAAATTGCAGGGTTTTGCGGAGCAGATCATGGTCCAGCTTGGGATTGTGCAAGTCTTCTGCGCTGATCTGTGGCATGCCGGAGAGGAAGAAACCGGCCAGTGGCAAGACATCACTAAACTTTTCTACCCGAGGCTTAATAAGAGGCACCACGGGCGCCAGATAGTCTGTATTAACCGCCCAGGTTTGCATGCGTTGCATAAATTCTGTGTCACTTAGGTCTTCGCGCAACCACATACCATTAAGCCAGGAGAGTTTTTCCTGATCAAAGATTGGCCCACCCAGAGATACACGCTGAATATCAAAATGATCGAACATTTCCTGACGGGTAAATTTTTCCCGTTCATCTGGCATGGACCAGCCCATACGGCCCAGATAGTTCAACATGGCTTCTGGCAGATAACCCATGCGCTGGTAATACAGAATGCTGGTGGGATTTTTGCGCTTGCTTAACTTGCTCTTATCAGGGTTACGCAATAGTGGCAGATGGCACAGGGCTGGCATATCCCAACCAAAGTACTGGTATAGCAGGATATGTTTGGGGGCCGAGTTGATCCACTCTTCGCCCCTGAGCACATGGGTAATACCCATCAGGTGGTCATCCACCACATTGGCCAGATGGTAAGTAGGCATACCATCATTTTTCAGTAGCACCTGCATATCAACCTGAGCCCACTCGATGTCGATCTCACCACGTAGCATATCGTTAAATTTACAACTACCCTGCTGCGGGATTTTCAGGCGAATAACATGGGGCTCACCGGCTTGCAAACGGGCTTGCACTTCCTCTGGCGTGAGTTTTAAACCACGGCCATCATAGCCGATAGGCAGCTTGTTTTGCGTTTGATAATGACGCAACTCATCCAGTTCTTCTGGTGTAGCAAAGCAATAGAAAGCATGACCATCACGCACTAGCTGTTCGGCATAGTCTTTATAAATGGTGCCCCGCTCGCTTTGTCGATAAGGGCCGCAGGGGCCACCCACATCCGGGCCTTCAGCCCATTCAATTCCTAACCAACGCAAAGACTCTAGGATGGCAGCTTCGGATTCCGGGGTACTGCGTTCTTGGTCTGTATCTTCGATGCGCAGGATAAATTCACCCCCGTGCTGGCGGGCAAAAGCCAGATTAAACAGGGCAATATAGGCGGTGCCCAGATGAGGGTCACCCGTGGGCGAAGGCGCAATGCGAGTACGTACAGTCATGGTATGATTTAAGCTGTTTACAGAAAAGCGGCATTATACCTGAGAATAGCATCAGGGTCAGGTGTTAAAGCAGGTTATCACCCTGCTCTATTGCTGCACAAAAGCAAAAAAGCCGCTCGGTTGAGCGGCTTTTATAGGCGTTTAGCGGGGCTTAGAACAAGCCAACGATTTCACCTTCGTCATTGATATCAATAACTTCAGCAGCTGGCTTCTTAGGTAGACCAGGCATGGTCATTACATCACCAGCCAAGACTACGATAAAGCCGGCACCAGCTGACAGACGCACTTCACGCAGGGGCACATCGAAACCTTCTGGGCGGTTCTTTAACGCCGGGTCGGTGGAGAATGAGTACTGGGTCTTGGCCATACATACTGGCAAGTTACCATAGCCGGATGCTTCCAGTTGGGCAATGCGGTTACGCAGTTTTTGGTCAGCCAGGATGTCGTTAGCGCCGTAGATCTTCTGACATACGGTTTTGATCTTGTCCCACAAAGACATGTCGTCTGGGTACAGGAAGTTGAAGTCAGACTTGTGATTTTCTACCAGATCAACCACAGCTTCGGCCAATTCAGTGGCACCAGCACCGCCATATTCCCAGTGCTCTGCTTCAATCACTTGCACACCCAGATAATCACACTTATCTTGCACAGTTTGCACTTCTGCAGCCGTGTCAGTAACAAACTTGTTTACCGCTACCACTACTGGTAAGCCAAACTGATGAATGTTTTCGATATGCTTTTTCAGATTCTCAACACCGACAGCCACTGCTTCCAGATTTTCCTGATTAACTTCAGCCAGAGGCACACCGCCGTGCAGCTTAAGAGCACGAATGGTAGCAACAATAACCACAGCATCTGGTGCGATACCCGCTTTGCGGCACTTAATATCAAGGAATTTTTCTGCACCCAGATCAGCACCAAAGCCAGCTTCAGTTACTGTGTAGTCACTCAGTTTCATAGATAGCTTGGTAGCAGAAACAGAGTTACAACCGTGGGCAATATTGGCAAATGGGCCACCGTGTACAAAAGCCGGGGTATGTTCCAAAGTTTGTACCAGGTTAGGGCTAAAGGCATCCTTTAGCAGTACGGTCATGGCACCATGTACGTTTAGATCAGAGGCCGTCACAGGCTCTTGCGCATGGGTATAGCCAATAACGATAGAACCCAGCTTGGCTTTCAATTCGTCCAAGGTGTTGGCCAAACAGAAGATTGCCATAACTTCGGAGGCTACGGTAATATCAAAACCGGTTTCGCGGGGCACACCGTGGGCTGGGCCACCCAGACCAATGGTGACGTTACGCAAAGCACGGTCGTTCATATCCATAACACGCTTCCACTCAATGCGACGCGGATCGATATTAAGTGCATTACCCTGTTGCAGATGGTTATCTATAGCTGCAGACAGCAAGTTATGAGCCAAACCAATTGCGTGGAAATCACCTGTAAAATGCAGGTTGATGTCTTCCATGGGCACTACCTGAGCGTAGCCACCACCAGCAGCACCACCTTTAACACCAAAACATGGGCCCAAAGAAGGCTCACGCAAACACACAGTGGCTTGCTTGCCAATCTTGTTCAAGGCGTCGCCCAAACCAATGGTGGTGGTGGTCTTGCCTTCACCTGCTGGAGTTGGGTTAATAGCGGTTACCAGAATCAGTTTACCGTTGTCACGGTCTTTAACACTATTGATAAATTCAGGGCTGATTTTGGCCTTGATTTTGCCATACTGTTCCAGGTCGTCAGCAGAGATATTCAATTTCTCAGCAACTTCAACAATAGGGCGTTTCTCAGCGGCGCGGGCAATTTCAATGTCGGAAAGATAAGTCTTGGACATGTTCGTACCTTAGTGGGTTTAGGTGTTTAAAACACTGGCTGTCAATTTAACGGTGCAACCTACATACAGTTGCACAGCTATACGTATTTAAGCGTGGCACTATACGCTTTTGTAAATTCACTACATACTCAAAAGCGACACCAGCTTAGCCTTGTTCGCTCTAGAAGCAAGCCATTTCGGAAACCTCAATACGTAACTTTTCCTTTAGTAAACAGGTTTTATTATGCATCAATATTTATCGCGCAAACCCACTTTCACCAACCTCTGACCAAGCAGTTGAACAGACCATCCAAACAGCCTGAAGCATCAATTTAATGGCGGTTGGTATCAAGTTGCCAGCAACCACCTTCAGGCATAGTTAGCAAAATTAAACCTTGTCGAGTTAAAACCCGACCTGTATTGAGGTTACAAGTTAACCTATCAATGGACGTTAAATCATTATAGACAGTGAGTATAGTGCCATGGAATTTAGCCTAAGTAGTGAGCAACAAATGATCATCGACACGGTGAAGACCTTTGTCGAGCAAGAGCTTTATCCTCATGAAGCAGAAGTAGAAAAAAGTGGCCATATACGCCCCGAACTCTATGCCAGCATCAAGGCCAAAGCTATAGAACTGGGGCTGTATGCTGCCAATATGCCAGCACAACATGGTGGTGCCGGCCTTGATTCCCTTACCCTGTGCCTTATGGAGCGCGAGCTTGGGCGAGCTAATTTTGGCCTGCAATATATTGTTGCTCGCCCCTCCAATATTCTGTTGGCTTGCAAGGGCCAACAAATAGCTGATTATTTGCTACCCACCATACGGGGCGACAAAATTGACTGTCTGGCCATGACTGAGCCCAATGCCGGATCCGATGTCCGTTCCATGCAGTGCCGAGCTGAACGTGACGGTGAACACTATGTCATTAACGGCACCAAACATTTTATCAGTCATGCTGATGTAGCTGATTTTGTTATTCTGTTTGCCGCTTCAGGGGTGGAACAAACAGCCCGCGGCCCGAAAAAGAAAATCACCAGCTTTCTGGTTGATAAAGGCACGCCTGGCTTTAATGTTGAGCCTGGCTACAATAGTGTATCCCACCGCGGTTACCACAACTGTATTTTAAACTTTGATAACTGCCGCGTGCACAAATCTCAAATTCTGGGCGTCGAGCACCATGGTTTTGACGTTGCTAACGAATGGCTTGGCGCCACCCGCCTTGCGGTTGCTGCCATGTGTCTAGGGCGCGCCGAACGGGCTTTGGAGATCGCCACGGAGTGGGCTGCTACGCGCCAGCAGTTTGGCCAAACCGTGGGGAAATTTCAGGGGGTATCTTTTAAGCTTGCAGATATGGCAACGGAATTAAAAGCGGCAGAATTGCTCACCATGCATGCCGCCTGGAAAGACAGTCTGGGGCAAATGACCGATACTGATGCAGCCATGGCCAAGCTTAAGGCCACAGAAATGTTGGCCATGGTGTCGGATGAAGCCATCCAGATTCTGGGGGGCATGGGCCTGATGGACGAGCTACCACTGGAACGCATTTGGCGTGACCATAGAGTTGAACGCATTTGGGATGGCACCAGTGAAATCCAGCGCCATATTATCTCACGGGCCATGCTGCGGCCCCACGAAAATTAGGAGCGCGAGACTATGGATTATCAGCGCCTGCAACGGCTTCTGGCACCCAAAAGCATCGCCGTATTTGGTACACAGGGGGCCGACTTTGCCATTAGCGAAAGTCAAAAGCTGGGCTTTGATGGCCCCATCTACGCCGTACATCCCACACGTGATCACTTAGCCGGCCTGCCCTGCTACCAGCATACTGCACAACTACCGCAAGCACCAGATGCCGCTTATGTTGCGGTCAATGCAGAAGCGGCCATTACTATTGTGGCTGAACTTAATGCTATGGGTGCCGGTGGGGCTGTACTTTATGCGGCCGGTTTTAGTGAGGTTGGTGATGCTGGTATGGAACGTCAACAGCGTCTGTTAGAAGCCGCTGGCAATATGCCCATTATTGGCCCCAATTGCTATGGGGTGATTAATGCTCTCGACAAGGCCGTACTGTGGCCGGACCAACATGGTCTTGCTCAGGTTGACCAGGGTGTTGGCATTATCACCCAAAGCGGTAATATCGGCCTGAATATGACCATGCAACAAATAGGTCTGCCTATTGCTTATATGTTTACCATGGGTAATCAGGCTCAGGTGGACATAGCCCATATTGTTGATGCCATGCTGTCAGACCCGCGGGTTAATGCCATTGGTCTGCATATTGAAGGCATCAATGACCTACCCGCATTTGACGCCGCCGCCCGCCGCGCTCTGGCCCAGCAAGTACCCATTGTGGCCATCAAGTCTGGGCGCACCGCAGCCGCGGCCCAAATAGCCTTGTCACATACTAGTTCTTTAACCGGATCCGACCAATTATTTGATGCTCTCTTTGAGCGTCTGGGTATCGTGCGCGTAAATACGGTACCAGAATTTCTGGAAACCCTGAAACTACTGAGCTTACTGGGGCCATTACCCACTAACCGCATTGCTTCTATGAGCTGTTCCGGTGGCGAGGCTGGGATGATGGCAGACTTGGCAGATAATACCTGTCTGCACTTTGCCAGTCTTACCAAGCCCCAGCAGCAAGCTGTGCAAGCCACTCTCAACGATTATGTGGAGGTGTCCAACCCTTTGGACTATCACACTTTTATTTGGGGTAACCGAGCAGCGATGACGAACACTTTTAGCGCTATGATGGCCGCTGAATTTGGTGCCACTATGCTGTTATTGGACTGGCCCAATTATTCAGGAGCAGACCCTACGCAATGGGACAACGCCCTCTTGGCATTGGCTGATGCTGCTAAATTGGGTAAGCACCAAGCGATCGTTTTGTCCTCTATGGCAGAATGCTTACCTGCCCATGCTATCGCATTATGCCAACAACATGGTGTCATCCCCATGATTGGGCTGGACACCTGCTTGCAGGCTTTACACTCAGCCTATAGGGTACAACAAGCCTTTGATCGCCCTCTGCCCAAACCCTTATCAATTAGCCATCCGGCAACGACTAATCAAACTCAGCTAATGACTGAATATGAGGCCAAGCAAGCGCTCAAGGCATATGGCTTGCCTATCCCCACGGGGCATCTAGTCAGTAGTACACAACAGGCTATAGCGGCAGCGCAGGATATTGGCTACCCGGTCACTATCAAGGCGGTAAGTGAGAGTTTGAGCCACAAAACCGAACACCATGCCGTATATCTTAATATCAGCAATCAGCAAGAACTCACCTCTGCCGCCAGTAAACTCTTGCAACTAGCTGAGCAAATGCTGGTTGAGCGTATGGAAACTGATGTGCTTGCCGAACTGATAGTCGGTGTTAACAGTGATCCGCTGTTTGGCAACTATTTGCTAGTGGGTGCCGGCGGCATTCTGGTTGAACTGCTACAAGACAGCCAATTGTTATTACTACCATGCACAGCAAAGGATGTGCACAAGGCCTTACAAAAGCTGACTATAAAACCGCTGTTAGAAGGCTATCGGGGCCAGCCACCGAGCGACCAGCAAGCCATAGTGGACGCTATTATGGCTGTGCTAAGCTATACTCGGCACCACCCGGTGAGGGAAATGGACATCAATCCATTATTAGTCAAGGCTGATGGCTGTGTTGCGGTAGATGCCCTGATTAGTCGATAACACCTTAGACGCAACCAACATTGTCCGTTACAATGCCCGCAAAAATAATAATTGGATAACTTGGAAAACCTATGCCCCGCAAAATTGGCTTTCTGCTGCTGCCACGCTTTTCTATGCTTTCTCTAATGAGTGCATTGGAACCACTGCGTGTGGCCAATCGGTTTGTTGATGATCATTACCAGTGGCTGTTTATCGGCCCCACCACAACCCCTGTGCCCGCCAGCAACGGTATACCCGTTTCGGTTACCGCCATGCCAGAAGTCAAGCAATTGGATCGCCTATTTGTATGTGCCAGTTATGCACCACAAGCAGGTCTTACGTCTGCAATTATTAATTGGTTGAAGCACCGAGGCCGGGCCGGAACCCATATGGGCTCGCTGGAATCCGGCTGTCATGCTCTGGCTGCAGCTGAGCTATTAAACAACCACAATACGGCTATGCATTGGGAAAGCCAGGCAGCTTTTCATGAAACCTACCCTAACCTCAAGCTGTCCAATAACATCTTTAATGATGATGGCAAACGCTTTACCTGCGCTGGTGGTTCGGCTTGTCTGGATCTGGTATTACACCAAATCAGTCAGGATCACGACAACCAAATAGCCGATCGAGTGGCCAGTTCACTGATTCATCAGCGCCAGCATGAGGTGGAGGTAGGCCAGGGTTCATTATTACTACATACCCCACAACAGCAAGTGCTAAGACCCGTGATAGATGCTATGGCAGCGCATATGGAAGAACCTTTGGAAGGTGCACAGCTGGCCGCCATACAGAAGGTATCTGAACGTACCCTGCAACGCCAATTTAAGCAAGCCTTTGGCATGCCTCCACGCTCTTGTTACCTGCAGATGCGCTTGCAAAGAGCCCGGCAACTGCTGCATGAAAGTCACCTGTCAGTCATGCAGGTAGGCATTGCCTGCGGCTTTGGTAGCAACGAGAATTTTTGTCGCCAGTATAAAACCATGTTTGGCCACCCACCCAGCCGCGACCGCAAGCTGGACTCCGGAGTAGTATCTTATGCACCATTAAGCCAAGCGCAGCACTGACTTTCCGCTTGCCACCCAACAACAAGGAAACCACTATGACCTCACCTATTCGCACTCTGGACACCACCGTAATAAAAGACTGGATTGACTACAATGGCCATTTGAATGAAGCCTATTATCTAGTTATATTTAGCCAGGCAACAGATGCAACACAACATCATATGGGCATGACTTTAGAGAGTATAAAAACCACCGGCTACACCCTGTTTACCGTTGCCACACAACTCCGTTATCTACAGGAAATCGGGCTGGGCAAAGCCGTTTATGTCACCACCCAACTACTGCAGCACGACAGCAAACGTCTGCGTATTTTTCACACTATGTATAACGCTCAGAATGAACCATTGGCAACAGCAGAAAAGCTGTTTTTAAGCTACAACCTGCAACAAAAAAAGGTGGTTGATTTCCATCACGACTTTGCCAGCAAGTTAACACAGTGGCAGCAACAACAAGGCGACATGCCCGTGCCCACTGCCGCTGGCCGTGGCATTAGCTTGACCAGAAAATAGTTACCTTCCGCAAACCACCCGCTGTGAGCCTGGTCTGTGTTTAACGCAGGTTCCCCGGGATATGTCGAGGAACCTATGTACCATCTGACCTAGCGGCGACGTGAGCGACGCTTACCGGTCGCCCCGTTGGCAGAACCGCCCGCCACACTCAAATCACCTTTATATTGTGCCGCACCACCTTTGGATACTTCACCCAATGCGGCTACAATCTGCTCTAAAGAAGGTGCAAGACCCTTGGTATGTGAATCCAAAGCTTGACGCATGGCGGCAATATGGGTTGGTGAGGTGCCACAACAGCCACCCACAATATCAGCCCCAGCGTCGACGGCCATACAAGCATACTTGGCCATCAATTCGGGGGTGCCATTATAGTGGATAGCGCCATCGATATATTCCGGAATACCGCAGTTGGCTTTGGCAACAATCACTGCCTTGTCACCGCCGGGCGCCTGACGCATATTGCGCACGGCCAGAACTAATTCAGAAGCCCCTACACCACAGTTAGAGCCACAGGCATAAGGCTGGTGACTGTGTTGATCACAGGCCGCAACCATGGCGGCTGGTGTAACCCCCATCATAGAACGCCCATTAGTATCAAAGCTAAAGGTACATACCATCGGTAACCCTGCCTGGCTAGCGCCCTCCATTGCCCACTCAGCTTCTGCCAGGGACGACATGGTTTCAATCCACGCCACATCAGCACCACCATCCCGCAAAGCTATGGCCTGCTCAGCAAAGGCCGCTACCGCCGCCGCTTTGGTTAATGACCCCATAGGCTCAGGCAATTCGCCTGTGGGGCCAATCGATCCAGCCACAATCACTGTACGTCCTGATGTCGCAGCAGCGACTTCGCGGGCTATACGCACACCGGCAGCATTTAGCTCCGCAACTTGATGCTCAGCGTTATGCAAAGCCAAACGAAAGTGTGTGCCACCAAAGGTGTTGGTTAAGATAATATCGGAACCAGCATCAACAAAACTCTGATAATGAGCCTTGATGCGCTGCGGATGCTCCAAATTCCATAATTCTGGCGCATCACCTGTTTGCAATCCCATGGCAAATAAGTTGGTGCCGGTAGCGCCATCAGCCAGTAAATACCCTTTTTCTAACAGGGCTGTTGCCAATATATTTTCACTCATAGTGACTCTCATTTATAACATAACCAATTCAGCCCCAATTTTAAGGCTACGCAAAGTATTTAACCAAGTATAAACAACACCATCTACAGGAGATATTTTCAAACCAACATGAATAGGATTCATGTACTTGAGACTGACGCGAAATTCAATGACGTTTTAAAGCAGATGCAAGTCGCCAGCCCGCCAGCACTAAAACGGCCTACACGGCACAATACTTAACATTGAAACACCATACCTGCTGTTGTGATAACTGGCAGCAGAATAATTCAGTCAGGAGTATAAACATGAGTGAAGCCCGTGGACGTCGTCGTAGCGGTGGAGGCCGTGCCGCACGCCAGAGTAACCGAGCCAATCAGACAACTACCACCCCCGCCTATATCACCCGTAAGTTGAAGCCATTTGAAGTACTGGATGCGGCTGCTTTACAACAAATTGAATATAATGCGGATACGATTCTGGAAGAAGTTGGTATTGAATTTCGCGACGACCCGGAAGCACTTGAAGTACTTGGCAAAGCAGGAGCCATCATAGAAGGCGAGCTGGTTAAATTTCCGCGTGGCATGTGTCGTGAGATCATTCAAAAGAGCGCCCCGGCTGAATATACCCAGCACGCTCGTAACCCGGCAAAAAATCTACAGATTGGTGGTAATAATACCGTTTTTGTACCAGGCTATGGTTGCCCATTCGTACGTGATCTGGATGGTGGTCGTCGCTATGCCACTATTGAAGACTTCCAGAATTTTATCAAACTGGGCTATATGTCACCTTATATGCACCATTCGGGTGGCACCGTATGCGAGCCCGTGGACGTACCCGTTGAAGTACGCCATCTGGACATGCTGTACTCACATATCAAGTACAGTGACAAAGCATTTATGGGTTCTGTCACTGCTCCTGAGCGAGCACAAGACACCGTAGACATTGCCAAGATTGTGTTTGGTGAAGATTTTGTCAAGAACAATACGGTCACCACCAGCCTGATCAATGCTAACTCACCGATGACCTTCGATGACACCATGCTTGGCGCAGCCAAGGTGTATGCCCGCAATAATCAGGCTTGTATCATTGCTCCCTTTATTCTTGCCGGTGCTATGTCACCAGTGACTGCAGCCGGCACGCTGTCTCAAATTCTGGCTGAAGTACTGGCCGGCATGACCTTTGTGCAATTATATGCACCTGGTGCCCCCTGTATCTTTGGTACCTTTGCCAGCTCTATATCCATGCAGTCCGGAGCGCCAACCTTCGGCACCCCGGAACCTTCTCTGGTGACCTACGGCGCAGCCCAATTAGCCCGTAGTCTGGGCGTACCTTTCCGTAGTGGCGGCTCCCTGCCTGGCTCTAAGATTCCAGACGCCCAAGCTGCCTACGAAAGCGCCAACACTTTGAACTCTACCGTTATGGCCGGGGTTAACTTTGTCCTGCATTCCGCTGGCTGGATGGAAGGCGGTCTGGTAATGGACTATGAGAAGTTTATGATGGACCTGGATCAGCTAGGTATGATGCATACTCTGACCCAAGGCATAGATATGAGTGAAAATGGCCAGGCTATGGACGCTATTCGTGAAGTTGGTCCTGGTAATCATTTCTTGGGTTGCGCCCACACTCAAGCCAACTTTCAGACCGCTTTTTACATGTCCGAGATAACCGACAATAATAGCTTTGAACAGTGGGAAGAAGATGGCAGTCAGGATATGCGCCAACGTGCTAATACCTTGTGGAAAAAGAAATTAGCAGCATATGAGGCGCCGGAATTGGACCCAGCCATTGACACTGCACTACAGGACTTTATTGCTAAACGCAAAGCCGAATTGACTGGTTCTGGTGACTTCTAAGGTCATACTCAGGGGTATGTTCTGATGCCCGGGGGCAGACATATTTTTAACTAAATATGTCTGCCCCATCAATCACCGGGCCAACACACAATCACTTATCAACCAGACTTGCCTCCGCCCATACAATCAGGCGCTACAGGCATATTTTTCTTGCTTGCCCACTGCTGAGGCGTATAACAATGCAATGCCAAAGCATGGATGGGGTTACCCATCAAGTCACCTACCAAATCATATACTAGCTGGTGGCGCTTCACCGGCATCAAGCCGGTAAACTGCTCAGACACCAACAACAAACTATAATGACTATTTTGGGCTGGCCCACTATGCATATGGCTATCATTGGTAAGTTTATGATGCACCACTTGCAAAGGTGTTAATACAGCCTGTAACAGCTGCTCATTTACGCTGGTCATGGCAATTCCTTAGGCTAAGCTAAACTCGCTGCTAATATAGCGGATATAAAGCTCTGAGTTTATCATAGCAGAACATTTGTTTAACTTATTTTCTGCCCAATCTATTGCCCTTCCGAGCAATTAAGAAAGACCAATTCCAACCATGCAGGAGACTCTCGGACTAGCTGGCAGGAGCACAATAAAAAAATCCTAAGTTATTCAGATAAAATGGAAAAATGCTCTTGACGAAAGGCCTGATGATCTTTAATATTCGCCCCCACATTGAGTGTTTCCCCGATAGCTCAGTTGGTAGAGCAGTAGACTGTTAATCTATTGGTCGCTGGTTCGAGTCCAGCTCGGGGAGCCAATTCAGTGTCATTTGATAGTTGTTCCCCGATAGCTCAGTTGGTAGAGCAGTAGACTGTTAATCTATTGGTCGCTGGTTCGAGTCCAGCTCGGGGAGCCACTTCAAGCAAGTTTGTGCCCTGCCTATCTGCCAACCTTTTTCTCCAGCAAGATTTGTTGCCCATTTTAGCCACCAATATATAGCCTAAATCTCCCTGCCATATGCTAACGGTAAGCATACCAACAAGACCAGCCGCCCCTTAAGACACCGCTGCAAAACTCGTCATGGTAAAGGATACAGCAACATGGCCTAACCTAAGCTGTTGATTTTATTAATCAGAGATTGATAGCCATGACAGATTAGTGCATTTTTCAGATCTTCTGCAACTCTTCACAATTGATAAATAGGCTTGCTACAACTTTATTTATAGCTAAACTAAGTATTCTGCAGGAGTCAGGGTTTTATTCTGCAACAGCATAAGCATCGAACAAAGCTCTTAAACTGTTTATCAGAAATACTAGGATGTACCTATGGCACAAAGCATTATTCTCAACATCAACGAAGGGGTGGCGCAAATCACGCTTAACCGCCCACAGAATCTCAATAGCTTCAATAATGCAATGAGTGCAGCCATGCTGTCTGCATTGACCAGTATTAGTGCCGATAGCAGTGTGCGCTGCCTGCTGATCACTGGCAATGGACGTGGTTTCTGTGCTGGTCAGGACTTGGGCAACAACCAGCAAGGTGAGAACGCCAAAGACCTTGATCTAGCCGCAACGTTGGACCAGTACTACAACCCAGTAATTCGCCTTATTCATAATATGCCGATACCGGTAGTTTGTGCTGTCAATGGGGTAGCCGCAGGTGCTGGGGCCAATCTGGCACTTGCCTGTGATTTAGTTATCGCTGCCGAAAGTGCCAGCTTTATCCAAGCCTTCTGCCGCTTGGGTCTGGTACCCGATGCCGGTGGTACCTGGTCACTACCACGTTTAGTTGGCATGGCCAAAGCCAAAGCGCTGACCATGCTGGGTGATAAGGTTTGCGCAACCGATGCTGAAACTATGGGTATGATTTATGCTGTTAAGCCTGATGCTGAGCTATTAAGCCACTGCCAACAATTGGCCCACCATCTGGCTACCCAACCAACCTATGGCTTAAGCCTTACCAAACGTGCTCTGCACGAGAGCCTTAATAATGACCTGGACACA
This sequence comes from Gammaproteobacteria bacterium, assembly GCA_030748435.1. GTDB lineage: Bacteria > Pseudomonadota > Gammaproteobacteria > Pseudomonadales > Balneatricaceae > Njordibacter. The sequence continues at coordinate 14,995 of JASMLZ010000079.1, forward strand.
CAACTGGATGTAGAGCGTGATTTGCAACGTCTGGCCAATAATAGTGAAGACTATGGTATTGGCGTCGACGCCTTTTTGAACAAAACCAAACCTCACTATAAAGGACGTTAATTACTAACAGGGGGCGTCACAATACAAAAAACGAAAAAAAATAAGTCAGGGCTATTGATTTCACTAAACGCCACTATATACTTGCTCTCGCTCAAGAAAGGTCTGCTAAATTGTCGCCTTTGCGAGCAAGAAAGCTGACGCAGTTTCTAAATAATAAAATCAATAGCTTGGCTATTTCTGCACGGCAGCATGGCTAAGCTAATCGCCATAACAAATTGTTAAGACCCTCTTAAACAACCCTAACATTGATAATAATCAAGATGATAACAACATTGAGTAATATCAGGAGAACACTTTGAGCCAGAAAATTGACGCCAGAGAATTCCGCAACGCTTTGGCATCTTTCGCTACGGGTGTGACCGTTATCACCTGTTTAGACGCTAATGGCAAGCCAGTTGGCGCAACCGCCAGTAGCTTTAATTCTGTATCTATGGACCCACCTTTGATTCTCTGGAGCATTACCAAAACAGCCAATAGTGCCGATGCATTTATTAATGCTAAAGAATTTGTTGTTAATGTACTTAGTACGGAGCAAATAGATTTATCGAATCAGTTTTCTCGCAGCAACTCAGACAAATTTAAAGGTGTAGAAACTGCAACAGGCATTGGCCAAGTGCCTATGCTAGCTGGCTCAGTAACCTGCTTTCAATGCAAGAGCTGGGCTACCTATGATGGTGGTGACCACGAAATTATAGTGGGCGAAGTCGTAGCTATGGACACCAACAATGATGAGGGTTTGATATTCTACCGAGGCGATTATGCCAAGGCCGAAAAGCTGTA
>JASMLZ010000080.1 GCA_030748435.1 Gammaproteobacteria bacterium
CCAGTATGTATAACCCTTGAGAAGTGCAGGCGCATACAAGTATAACGATAGCATTAAACAGGATGTAACCTTGGGAACATTAAAAAATATCAAACGACAAGCTGGTTTAATCTGACCCACCGGGAGAGAATATGAGATACCCTGTTGCCCTGCACACCGATGACGGCATTAAGTACGGCGCTACCGTGCCCGATATACCTGGCTGTTTTCCGCTGGAGATTCGATTGATAAATGCTTGGAAATGACTAGGCAAGCCATAGAGTCACACGTTGAAAGGAAAAACTGTGCAAAGCTCTCAGTTAGAAAATATGCCAGATCTTGCGCAAATTATTTGGCACCCAAGCCCACATACAGTATGTTATCAGCACTAAAACCAGCAATCTGAGGCCGATGCTAATCTCCAAACTGACAGCGGAATTTAAAGCCAGATAACTGATAGCCATACTACTAATCGCCGACACCAATATAATTAGCATCTCAATAACCGTGGCAAAGCAATTTTTGTGGCGGTACCAACTTAGGCTCAAAATACCAAGGATCGTCAGAGCAAAGAATGCCCACCCAAATACTGGATATCCTGCTTGAGCACCCAAGCTACTTAACATAAAGAACACCCAAAGCGGTCCCAATGTTTGTTTATTCATTTCTCAAGCCCAATACCCCAGTGAAATAATAGGATAAATAGCCGTTAATATTAAAAACAGGATAAAGCCAATATTGACGGTCACTATTGGTGCAGGGAACGTTTAATTGAATATGGTTACTGGCTATGCTGTTGCTCGCACAGAGCCACAATACGGCTGGCTGGCACATTTAACTGGGTGAGCAGATACTGTTTAAAGTCTTCGGCATAATCCTGTTGCTGCAATGCCAGTGACATACATTTTAGCCAAACGATGCGGTCAGCATCGGTAATAGGCAGGTGGGCATGGGCTCTGGGCATGGAGATGCCCTTACCGTATTTGGCTGCATACAGTCGTGGTCCATTAAGCCAAGCACTTAGAAACAGGGCCAGCTTGTCACGGGACACGCTCAGGTCGTGGGGATGCATAGCCCGTATATGGGCGGCTTCAGGCAGGGTTTCCATAATATCATAGAAGTCATTGACCAGTTTGATAAGGCCTTGTAGTTGTCCTGCTGCCTGATAGGAGGCATCTTCTATGCCATAGTTTGGCGCTTGGCTTATAGTCAATTTGGGTGCCTATTAAAAGGATGCATTGTAGCTTGAATAGGTGGGAAAAAATATGTCTTAAAACAGACCATTGGTATTTTAGCACCCATGCGTGAACAATTTTGTTAACCTCTATTTATTGTTGGCTACTGGTTGGCCCATAATAGGCGGATGATGATAAAAAGCGGTGAAGGGTAAAGGAAACAGCTATGCAAATTGGCGTTATTGGGCTGGGTAATATGGGGCAGGGTATATGTGCCACCCTGTTACGTGAAGGCTTTACGGTTTATGGCACAGATATTGGTGCCACACAGAAGCAAGCGGCCACAGCACTGGGGGTGCAGGTATATGATCATGTGGCGGAGCTCTGTCAGCAGGTGCAGCACTTGATTTTGTCATTGCCCAAAGCCGAGCATGTGCAGCAGGTGATTGCCGGTGAGGGCGGTGTCTTGGCCCATGCTCAGGCCAATACAATGGTATTGGATACCTCTACCTCCAAGCCGGACGTAAGCCGGCACTTGGCGGCGCAGATGCAGCAACTGGGGCATATTTTTTTGGATACACCGGTTAGTGGTGGCCCGGCGGGTGCTTATGGCGGCACGATGGTGATGTTGGTGGGGGGTGAGGAGGCCGCTCTGCCAAGGGCCACGCCCATATTGGCTGCCTTAAGCAGCAAGTGGGTGCATCTGGGCGCCAGTGGTAGCGGTCATGCCGCCAAGCTGATTAATAATCTGCTGTGTGCCGCCCACTTACTTACTACCGCTGAAGCCGTAGCTATTGGCAGGCAGGCAGGTTTGGACGCCAATAAATTATTGGCTGGCATTAATGCCGGTTCCGGCCGCAGTGGGGTCAGTGAAGTGAATTTTCCCAAATGGGTATTAAGCGAACGTTTTGACTCCGGTTTTAGTATGGGGTTAATGCGCAAAGACCTGCATCTGGCCAGCGAGTTTATTGCCGCTCAGGGGTTGCAACCTGACCTCGCTCAAGAGGTTATGCAACAGTGGCGCGCCAGTGCCGATATTTTGCCAGATAATGCAGATTTTAACCGTATAGTGGCGCTGGTTAGCGGAGCCGCTAATAACCCTATATCACCCAGCGAGGAGGCGTAACCATGGCTATGCATGATCACGGTGCCAAGCAGGTACAGCAACTGTTGGCCAGGTTATTGCCTGCCGGTGAGTTTGGCAGCTTTATTGGCGGACACTTGCTGGCGGGAGAAGGAGAAACCATTGAGCTGGTCAATGCCGCTACCGGTGGCGTATTTATGTCCTACCGCGATGCCGGGCCGGCTCTGGTCGCGCAGGCCGCTGAGGCTGCGCAGCAGGGCCAGAAACACTGGTGGGCCAAGTCAGCCACGGAACGGGGCCGCATTATGTATGCCTGTGGGCAGGCAATTCTTGAGATAGGGGATGATCTGGCCTGGTTGGAGTCGCTGAGTGCCGGCAAACCCATTCGTGACTGTCGGGTAGAGGTGGCCAAGGTGGCGGAAATGTTTGCCTATTATGCGGGCTGGTGCGATAAGCTTACGGGGCAGGTGCTACCGGTAGCCACCACCCATATGACCTACACCCGCCACGAACCTATTGGTGTGGTTACTCAGATTACCCCCTGGAATGCACCGGTGTTTACCTGTGGTTGGCAAATTGCACCAGCGATTTGCGCTGGTAATGGGGTGCTGCTAAAGCCTTCGGAACTAACGCCTTTAAGTTCGACTGTTATCGGTTATGTGTTGCATCAGGCCGGGTTGCCGGCAGGGCTGGTAAATATTATCAATGGTTATGGTCACACCACGGCTGCGGCCGCTATTGCCCAGCCGCAGACCGGCAAGGTGGTGTTTGTTGGTTCCCCGGCAACAGGCAGCAAGGTTGCTCAGGCGGCTGCTTTGCGCACGCTTCCCAGTGTGTTGGAATTGGGGGGCAAATCAGCCAATATCGTGTTTGCTGATGCTGATCTTGACCGGGCTGTAGTGGGGGCTCAAGCGGCTATCTTTTCTGCCGCTGGGCAAAGTTGTGTATCCGGTTCCCGTTTGCTGGTGCAAGCTTCTGTTTATACCGAAGTGGTTGCGCGGGTGGCTTCTGCGGCCAGTAAGTTAACATTGGGTTTGCCCTGGCTGGAAGAGACAATGGTTGGCCCTGTACAAAATGCCCGCCAGTTTGCCCATGTGCAAAATATGGTGCAAAGTGGCATTGATGAAGGTGCTGAATTGGTTACCGGTGGCCCCGGTCAGGTGGCAGGGGGTGAGGCTGGCTTCTTTCAGGCTCCGACTGTGCTGGCTGGTGTGGACAATGCCATGGCTGTTGCTCAGGAAGAAATATTTGGCCCGGTACTGTCAGTGATACCCTTTACCGATGAAGAACAGGCCGTAGCCATTGCCAACGCTAGCCGTTTTGGTCTGGCTGGTGCCGTATGGACGGCTGATGTGGGGCGCGCCCATCGGTTGGCGGCACAGGTCAGGGCTGGCACCTTTTGGGTAAATAGCTACAAGGCCATTAATGTGATGGCGCCCTTTGGTGGCTTTGGTGAGAGTGGCTATGGCCGTTCCAGTGGCTATGAGGGTTTGATGGAATATACGCAAAGCAAGAGTGTCTGGGTGGAAACAGCCGCCGCCCCGGCGGCCCAATTTGGCTACTCAATTGCTTAAAGGAGGAGGTATGGTTGATTATCAACGTCATATCAATATTGCACAGCTCTGGTCCACTATAAAATCTGAGGCCAGACAAGATGCTCAGCAGTATGAGCAACTGGCGGGATTGCTGGAGCGCACCTTACTGCAGGCCGACAGCTTTGCCGAGGCGCTGGCCAATATTTTAGCCCACCAACTGGTTATGCCGCCAGATATGCAGCAGGTGACGGCCTGGCAGGGGGCTATCGGCGCGATTTATAAGGCCAAACCACAACTTATTGCTGCCGCTGAGGCTGATTTGCTATGTCAGTTGCAAAGCAATGCAGCTATCAAGGATCATTATACGCCATTACTGTATTTTGGTGGTTTTCATGCCCTGCAATGTTATCGGCTGGCCCATGATTATTGGCAACAGGGTGAATTGCCTATGGCTAACTATATTCAGGCGCGTATGGTGGAAAAATTTGGCGTGGATATTCACCCTGCGGCACAGCTGGGCAAGGGTATATTTATGGACCATGCCGTGGGAATTGTGATTGGCGAGACAGCTAGAGTAGAGGACCGGGTAACCCTGTTTCAGGGGGTAACTCTGGGAGGTACGGGCAAGGGCAGTGGCGACCGCCACCCGAAGATACGCCAGGGCGCTTTTATTGGTTGTGGGGCACAGATTCTGGGCAATATTGAGATTGGCGCTGGGGCTAAAGTGGGGGCCGGGGCGATTGTTGTGCAGCCCGTAGCAGCAGGAACCACGGTATTGGGAACGGCTGCCAAAGTGCTTAATAATAAAACCGGAGGCAAATATGAAGAATCATCTTGGCATTGATCACCCACTGGTAGCGGTGCGGGATATGGACAGGGTTGCCAAAGACTATGAACGTTTGGGGTTTTTTATTAATCCGCGGCATCATCATCCCTGGGGCACGGATAATCATCTGCTAATGTTTGCAGATAACTTTATCGAACTGATTAGCGTATATGATGCCAGCTTGCTGGATATGCAAAATGAGCAGGGTTTTGCCTTTGGGCGCTTTATTGATAACAGTATTCGCCGGCGCGAGGGTATCTCGATGGTGGCCCTGCACAGTGAAGATGCCCGGGCCGATCACGCCCTGATGGAGCAGCGCGGGGTGGATAATGATGGTATCGTGGATTTTCGTCGCGTGGCTCATCTTCCCGATGGTAGCGAAGAAGAAGCGGTAGTCTCTCTGGTGATGCTGATTAACCAGCAGGCGCCGGCCATTTCCCATTTTTTCTGCCATCAGCATAAGCCCCATTTGGTATGGGTAGACGAGTGGATGCAGCACCCTAATGGTGCTGATGGTATTACGCGGGTAACCTATGTGGCCCAGGATCCAGCCAGCCTGTTTGGGCGCTTTGCCGGCATCTATGGTGCCGAGGCCATCAGTCAGCATGAATGGGGGCTGGAAGTGCAGACCGATCGCGGTTGTTTTGAGATTTTGAATCCGGTTTATATGCATCAGCGCTTTGCTGGTGTGCTCTTGGATTTACCTCCACAAGCCTTGCCAACCGGAGTAGCAATTCGCGTTGCCAGTAATGATATAGCCGCCGCCAGAGCCATATTGGAAACCAATGGTGTAGAGCATGTGCTTACTGACGAGGGAGGGCTGCGTATAGGCCCCCAGCATGCAGGCAATACCATTATTGAAATTTACCCTCACGCTGAATAAGGTGCTGGCCTTGCTGCCCAGCCACAACAGCCAAAACAGTTAAATTAGCCAATTTGGCGGGCGGCGCTGACAAAGCAGTCGATTTGTTCCGGCTGGTGGGCATAACTGGTGACCAGGCGGACTACGCCGTTATCCCAGCGGTCGTAATAAAAGCCAAAGCCCTGTTGCAATAAGCCCTGAATAGTTGCTTCTGGAAAGCGCAAAAAGAGGATGTTGGAGGCGCTGCTACTTAACAGTTCAATGCCATCAATATGGCTTAGTCCCTGTGCCAAACGCGCAGCCATAGCATTGGCATGGCGGGCATTATGCAACCACAGATCGTCTTTTAGATAGGCTTCCATCTGGGCACTAAATAAGCGCATTTTGGACATCAGGTGGCCACTGCGCTTGCGCCTAAAGGCCATTTCCTGAGCCAGTGTCTGGTCAAATAACACGATAGCATCAACCCCCAGAGCACCATTCTTGGTAGCCCCCAGTGATAACACCTTTACTCCGGCCTGCCAGGTCATGGCGGCGGCGGAACAATTTAGGCTAACCAGCGCATTGGCAAAACGTGCGCCATCCATATGCAGGGCCAGACCTTGCTCGGCACAGATTTCGCCAATGGCGTTGATTTCCTGCAGTTGGTAAATACTGCCGGTTTCGGTAGTTTGCGAAATACTTACGCTGCTGGGCTGCACAGAATGCACATCGCCCTGTTTTTGTTGTGCCTGCCAAGCCAGTGCCTGGGGGTCCAGTTTGGTGTCAGCACCGGGCACAGTAATAAGTTTGCTGCCCGGATTAAAAAAACCTGGGGCGCCACATTCATCATGATTAATATGGCTGTCCGGGTGACAGAGGGTAGCGCCCCAGGGCGGGGTGATGGTAGCCAAACTCAGAGCGTTGGCAGCGGTACCTGTAGGTACCAGAAACAGACTTAAGTCGGTTTCAAAAATGTCTTTTAGCTGTTGCTCGACACTTTGGTAATAGGTATCAGCACCATAGGGCAGTTGTATGCCGCTGGCCGCTTCCAGCAAGGCCTGGGCAATAGCTGGTGAAGCACCAGCGGTATTGTCACTGTGAAAAGCGGTAATATGATTGTTATGCATAACTTGAACTGGCCAATAGATTTAGGGCTATTATGCCAAATTTCTGGCTCGAAAAGCTGAATAATATTGCTATATTAGATAAATATCTGGTAACAATAGTACTGGGGAAATTCTGCAACACTCGCCATTGCGCGGTGCTTAGCCATATGGCAATCTCTAAACTATTGATTTTATTGCCTAGGGATTACTTAGCAATGACAGATTTGTGAATTCCAGACTGCATGCTTATATATTGAACACGGCCTACAATGACCAAAACCCTACCTTTATCCAACTTGGAACACACTTTTACTCAGCTGCCACCTAGCCTGTATGCCAAAGTGGAGCCGACACCGGTGGCGGCGCCCAGCCCAGTATTACTAAACCACACTTTAGCCGGTGAATTGGGCTTTTATCAGCACTGGTTGTCATCACCAGAGGCTTTGCAAATCCTGTCAGGTAATCAGCCCCCTTCAGATACTATTGCTATGGCCTATGCCGGGCATCAATTTGGCCAGCTTAATCCTCGTCTTGGTGATGGTCGGGCTCATCTTTTAGGGGAAATAATCACTCCGGATGGGCAGCGGCTAGATATGCAGTTAAAGGGTTCGGGCATAACTCCTTACTCGCGTCAGGGCGATGGTCGGGCGCCTCTGGGGCCGGTATTGCGTGAATATCTAGTCAGTGAATTTATGCAAGCTTTGGGGGTGCCGACCAGTCGTAGTCTTGCGGCTATTGCCACGGGTGAAAATGTGTGGCGTCAAGGGGCCGAACCGGGGGCCGTATTAACCCGGGTAGCAGCTAGTCATATCCGCGTGGGTAGTTTTGAATATGCGGCCAGGCAGAGCACAGATTGTGTTGCCCAGTTAGCCGACTATACCCTGCAGCGGCATTTTCCGGCCCAGCATATGGCTGCCGCACCTTATTTGTCTTTGTTGCAAGAGGTGGTAGCCAAACAGGCCCAACTGATTGCTCACTGGATGAGTGTGGGTTTTATTCACGGGGTTATGAACACTGACAATATGCTGGTGTGCGGGCAGACTATTGACTATGGCCCCTGTGCCTTTATGGACCACTATGTTCCCCAGCAAGTGTATAGTTTTATCGATCGGCAAGGCCGCTATCGTTATGATCATCAGGCAGGCATTGGGCAATGGAATCTGGTGCGCTTGGCGGAAACGCTGGTGCCTGTAATGCATATGGATGCGGTGGCTGCTGACATTGATCAGACGGTAGCACTGGCGCAACAAGCCATTAATGACTATCAGCAACAATATGAACAGGCTTATGCCCAGCGCATGATAAATAAGCTGGGCCTGTCAGCAGATGGCAGTGAGCTGGTGACTGAGTTATTGGCTATTATGGCGCAGGATAAGCTGGATTATACCCTGACGTTTCGCTATCTGATGACGCTGTTAGCTCCTCAAACTCCGGCCCATGCTATGCCTGATAATGCTTTTAGCGCCAGTGCTGGTTTGCAAGACTGGCAGGGCAAGTGGTTAGGCATAGTGCAGCAAAAGGTTGGCAGTGAGCAGGCATTGGCATTGATGGCCCAGCATAATCCCATTTTTTTGCCTCGTAATCATCTGTTGGCAGCCGCTTTGCAGGCCGCTTATCAAGAGGATATAAGCCAAGTGCAGGCTTTGTTAGAGGCCACCAGCGAGCCCTTTACCTATCGCCCCGAGTGGCAGCATTTGGCATTGCCACCCCAGCCCGAAGAAAAGGTGGCCAATACTTTTTGCGGCACCTGATAGCAGGTCATATTAGACTCTTCTCTAATATCCAAGCTATGGCAGTGTATGCCAGACTGGCTGTTATTATGCTATTACCGTGTTGGTAATTAGTTCGATTAGCGCACAATAGAGGCAGCCCATGAGTATACGCAAAGTTCCTATGTTAATTGATGGTCAGGAAGTACTTTCTGACAGTGGTCAGTGGCTTGATGTATTAAATCCTGCCACCCAGGAAGTAGTCGCTCAGGTGCCCTTTGCTACTTTGGATGAGGTTGAGCTGGCAGTAGCCAGTGCCAAACAGGCTTTTGCCACCTGGCGCCATGTGTCCTTGGCCAAACGGCAACAGTTTTTGTTGGCTTTCTTGCAATTGGTGCGTGATAACACTAGCTATATTGCGGAATTAATTACGCTGGAACATGGCAAGACCCTGCCTGATGCCGAAGGTGAGGTAGGTCGTGGTATCGAAGCGATCGAAAATGCTTGTCTGATTACCAAGCTACAGTTAGGCGAGGTGGCTGACAATGTGGCTGGGAATGTGAATGTCTATACCCTTAACAAGCCTCTGGGTGTAGGCGTGGGTATTACTGCATTTAACTTTCCGGTGATGTTACCCTGCTTTATGTTTCCCATTGCTATTGCCTGTGGTAACACCTTTGTCTTAAAACCCTCTGAACAGGACCCCTCAGCCACCCTGTTGCTAGCGCAGTTAGCCTGGCAGGCCGGTCTGCCAGCAGGGGTATTGAATGTGGTTCATGGTGGCGCTGATGTGGCCAACTATCTGGCCGAGCATCAAGATGTCAAGGCCCTGTCTTTTATTGGCTCTACCCATGTTGGTACTGCCTTGTACCAGCGCGCCAGCCAGGCAGGTATTCGTGCCCAGTGTATGATGGGTGCCAAGAATCATTGTGTGGTGATGCCCGATGCCAATAAAGAACAGGCTATCAACCACCTGCTGGGGTCCTGTTTTGGCGCTGCCGGGCAGCGTTGTATGGCCAACTCTGTGGCCATTTTGGTGGGGGCTGCGCGTGACTGGTTACCGGAAATTGTGGCCAAGGCTAAAACCATGACCGTGGATGCGGGTACTAACTGCGCTGCTGATCTGGGTCCGTTGGTGTCACCTCAGGCCAAGCAACGGGTACAGAGCCTGATTGCTGCCGGTGTTGAGCAGGGCGCTACCTTGCTGTTGGATGGTCGTGATCCCAAGGTGAGCGGCTATCCTCAGGGTAATTTTGTGGCGCCTACCATCTTTAGTGATGTTAGTACGACAATGGATATTTATACGCAGGAAATATTTGGCCCGGTTATGTGTGTGCTAACGGCCGACAGTCTGCACGATGCTATCGATATTATTAATGCCAATCCGAACGGTAATGGTACCTCGATCTTTACCAGTTCTGGTTGGCATGCCCGTCACTTTGAAAATCATGTCGATGTGGGTCAGATTGGTATTAATATCCCCATACCGGTACCTGTGGCGTATTTTAGTTTTACCGGCTCACGTGCTTCCAAACTGGGCGATCTTGGACCGAATGGCCAGCAGGCGGTGCAGTTTTGGACCCAGACCCATACGGTTTCAGCCCGCTGGTTTGAACCTGATGCAGCGGCGGGCCAAATGAATACCACTATTACCATGAAGTAGTAGTCAGGCTTATTGTCACTGGCTATTTATTGGCCGGCCTTGCGGGCATGCAGAACCATGCCGGTCTCCGGCTTACCCGCCAGACCGGCTGCCACACTTTGCTGACGCCACTCTATTCGCAGCCCAAGGTTGGTAAGCCAGTTGCTTAATTGTGGTTCTGAATAATAAGCGTAAAAGCGGCCCAAATGGTCACGTTCGGTGCCTGTGCCCAGTTTCATACCCAAATGTAACAGCCCCCCGGGCATTAAGGCCTTGGCAATGGCTGCCAAATAGCCTGGTAGCTGATCGGGTGGTACATGCAGTAAGCTATAGTTGGCACAAATGCCGTGATATTGTTGCTCGCCCTCTAGCTGGTCAAAGGTTTTTAATTGAACATCCACATTAAAACGCTGTTTGGCGACCTGTTGCATGCTGGTGGATGCATCCCAGGCCTGCACCTGATGGCCCAGATCACGTAAATAGGCGGCGTTAGCGCCATGGCCACAACCAAGGTCCAAGACCACGGCTGGCGGGATTAGCTGGTTGGCAAAGCGTTGCAGCGCCTCATCTATATCGGTGGCTGGCAAATTGGCATACGCATCCGCCTTGGCGTTATACACGTTTAGCGTTTGCTGGTCGATCATGATTTGGCCCTCCTATAACAATTCGTCTTTTAGCTTATAGTAGAGCATAGCCAGAGCAAAGCTTGGGGTGCGTAATAACTGCCCCCCAGGGAAGGGATGATGTTTTATTTTGCCAAAAATATCAAAGCGTTCAGCTTGCCCGGCAATCATCTCAGCAATAATACGTCCCATAATATGGGTAGGGGCAACGCCGTGACCAGCGTAAGCCTGAACATAATAGACATTACCATCCAGTCGGCCCAGTTGGGGCATACGATTAATACCAATACCCATTTGCCCACTCCAGCCATAGTCCAATTCTACTCCCTGCAGTTGTGGAAATACCTTATGGATTTTGTTTTGCATGGTAGCCAACAGATTACTGGGTTCACGCCCGGTATAGTTGGAAAGACCGCCAAATAACAAGCGCCCATCGGCAGTCAGGCGATAATAATCCAGAGCTGTGCGGGGGTCGCAGATAGCGAGATTATTGGGAATCAAGTCCTGTAATTGCGTCTGGCTTAAGGGCCTGGTAGTGACCACAGAGCTATTGGCTGGCAAGATACGACGATTAAGTTTGGGTACCAGATTGCCCAGATAGGCATTGCCACATAACACCACATGTTTCGCCTTAACCTGCCCGGCTTCTGTTGTGACTATTGGCTGGCGACCCTGTTGCAAGTGGGTAACCCGGGTTTGTTCATAGATCTTGACCCCCAGATCAGCCGCAGCAGCAGCTTCCCCAAGGCACAGATTAAGCACATGGCAATGGCCATTACCTGTGCGATCAAGCAGGCCGCCAATATAATTGTCTGAACCCACTTCCTCTCTTACCTGCTGGTTATCCAATAGTTGCAATGGATGAGCATAGCCCATACTTTCCATATGGCGCTGGTCGGCCTCAAAATCACGCATATGGGCAGGCTTGAGAGCCACATCCATATAGCCCATGGTAAGATCACAATCGATGGCATACTTGTGTACCCGTTGCCTGACGATATCGACACATTCCACTCCCATATCATACAGGGCCTGTATACCTGTAGCGCCAATTTGTTTGGCAAAGCGCTCATGACCATGGCCAATGCCACCAATAACCTGGCCGCCATTACGGCCCGTGGCACCCCAACCAATACGATTGGCTTCCAGTAGCACCACCTGAAAGCCTTTTTCGGCCAGTTCCAGAGCCGTATTAACACCGCTAAAACCACCGCCAACGACCACCACATCGGTATTTAATTGGCCCTCCAGATGTGGATATTGGGTGCAGTTATTGGCTGTAGCAACATAATATGACTGAGTATGTTCGCTGGTTTCTATGGGCTTTTTTAAACCAAACATGGTTCACCTTATAAATAAAGACAATATGTTAATGTGAAGAGGGTTGCGCAAGAACCGGGATTTGCTGCCAATCAGGCACTAACAAGGCCGAGGTGAGGATCAGCGTCCTCACCCTGAAAGATATCCTGCCAGGCGGCAGAGGTACAGGCCCAGTGTGACCAGAGAATAATATATTGCATAGGGTGCAATGTAGCATAGGTAGCAAGCCTGAGTGAACTAATTTTGGCTTAGTCTGACTTATAAGTCCGTGGGTGCTTTTTAGGGGCTGGTGCATAAAATGCTATACAAACCATCAGCAGGTTATTACATCCGCATCCGCCACCTATTTATCTTTGCTTGCCGTTTATAAATGATAAACAATATCAGTTAGTTGGCGCTTGGCTTTATGTAATTGCCATCCGTCATCGGTATTAACCAAGGCCAGTTTAAATACCATTATTTTATAGGTGGCAAAATTTACGCCCATGGTACTATTATTAGGGTAGTATAGAGATATGAATAATGGCTGCTTTTTGACTCACTTATGACCTCCATAACCGCTGCAACTGAATGGCCACAAGGATTTATGGTAGTGCAGGGTAATCGCATGGAAGACCTGTGTGCTACCTATGTGCAGTGGCTTAAGCGTTATCCCTTGCGTCCCCTTGAGCAGGATTTGGTATTGGCTCAGAGCAATGGTATTGCCCAGTGGTTAAAGCAAACGCTGGCTCAGGATGAAGCTGATGGTGGCTGTGGTGTGGCGGCGGCCATTGATACTATGTTGCCGGGCCAGTTTGTGTGGCACAGCTATTGTGCCCTATTGCCCGGTCTGTCCAGACGCTCCGTATATGATAAACAGGCCCTGACCTGGCGTTTATATCGTTTGCTGGGTAGTTGGGATTTGTCTCAGTTAGCGCCTTTGTTAACTGCCTATGTGCAGCCTGATGCCTTGCCCATGCAGCGCCTGCAACTGGCTCGCCAATTAGCTGATCTATACGATCAATATCAGGTATTTCGCCCGGATTGGTTAGGCCTGTGGGAACAGGGGTATGATCTGTTATCTGATCATCTGGGCCAGCGTTACCCATTACCTGCAGGACAGGAATGGCAGCCTGCTTTATGGCGTGCTCTGGGTGCTGATATTACTGCCCATACTGTTGCTGAGGGCTGGTCTCAGGTTAGTCGTACTGCTTTGCAGCAACGTTTTTTACAAGCCTGTAAAACTGTCTCGGTCAGGCCCGCAGATTTGCCCAGACGGGTGGTGGTGTTTGGCATGTCCAGCTTGCCCACCAGCAGTCTGGAGGTATTGCGCGCCATTGCGCCCTTTACTCAGGTCTTGCTGTTTGTGATGAATCCCAGCCAACACTATTGGGGTGATATGGTGGAGGGCAGAGAACTACTACGCAAAGAGTATAAGCGCCAAAGCAAACGTCAGGATCATAGTCAGTTTAGCGCTGATAGTCTGCACATATATGGCAATCCATTGCTGGCTTCTTGGGGTAAACAGGGGCGTGATTTTTTGCACTTGTTTGATGCATGGGATTTGCCGGGCCAATATCAGCAGTATTTTAGCCACTTGCCGGTGGGCAAGGTAGACCTGTTTCGTTCGCCTGTGGCAGACGCCAGCCAGAGTAGCAGTCTACTAGCCTGCATACAAGATGATATTTTACACTTGCGTTCGGCCCAGGAGCGACAGCAGCAAACGCAGGCCGGGGCACCTACTTTGCAGGCAAATGACAAGAGTGTGCAGTTTGTCAGCGCCCACAGCATACAGCGCGAAATAGAGATCCTGCATGATGGTTTGTTACATGATTTTGACTGCCATCAGCAGGGTGACTTAACTGAGCCTTTGCAGCCACGGGACATTCTGGTGATGGTGCCGGATATCGCAAACTATGCGCCCCATATTGAAGCTGTGTTTGGGCGCTATCGCAGTGCGGCGCAGGACCATGAGCAGGGCAGAAAAGACAGCCGCTTTTTACCCTATCATATTGCCGATACAGGCCAGCGTTTTGCCAACCCCGTACTGGCTGCCTTTGAAACCCTGTTGGCTTTGCCCCAATCCCGTATGACCTCAGTACAGGGTTTGAGCCTGTTGGAAGTGCCTGCCTGTCGTGCCCGTTTTGGCATACAGGAAGCAGATTTACAGCAGATAAAGGTGTGGGTGGAAGGGGCCAATATTCGTTGGGCTTTAAGTGCCGAGCAGCGTCAGCAGCAGGACTTGCCGACGCTGGATGGTCACAATACCTGGCAGGCTGGCATCGACCGCTTATTACTGGGCTTTGCCACCGATAGTTCTGCCAGTTGGCAGGGAGTGGCAGCTTATGCGGAAGTTAGTGGCTTGGGTGCGGCCTTGTTGGGTAGTTTAAGCCGCTTTGTTAATAGTTTGGAGCAGTGGCGCCAGAATTTGCAGCAACCCCAGACGGCCAGCCAGTGGGTACAGTCCTTATTGGTCCTGTGGCAAGACTTTTTTATGCTCGATACGGAGGATGTAGAGCGTCTTTATCTGCGTATTAGTGATTACCTGCAGCAGTGGCAGGAAGTGGTTGAGCAGGCGTCCATGTCAACTGAACCCATAGCCATTGAACTGGTGCAGGCCGCTTTACTGGAACAACTGGAAGTTCCCAGCCTTAGCAGTCGTTTTATGAGTGGAGCCATTAACTTTGCTACCTTGATGCCTATGCGAGCTGTGCCATTTAAACAAATCTGGTTGCTGGGTATGAACGATGATGCATACCCGCGTAAGCGCAGTTTTAACGATTTTGATCTAATTGGTCATGACTATCGCCCGGGTGATCGTTCGCGTCGCGATGATGATCGTTATCTGTTTCTGGAAGCGCTGTTGTCGGCGCGGGATAAGCTGGTTATCAGTTGGCATGGGCGTAGTATCAAGGATGATACTGAACAGCCACCATCAGTATTGGTGGCACAATTGCGGGATTATATTGCCAAAGCCTGGCCGACCGAGGACTGGTTGGCCAGGTTAACCACCCAGTACCCCTTGCAGCCGTTTAGTGAAAACTATTATACAGACAATACCAAACTCTTTACCTATGCCCGTGAGTGGGCCGCTACAGACACCACTATGGCTACCAATGCAGAGACAGGATTACCTCTGTGGTTACCAGAACGCCCTATCAACAAGGCTGATCTGGTCAGCCTGTTAAAGTCACCGATTGATAGTCTGTATCAGCAGCGCTTGTTAATAGCCAAACCACCAACGGCAGGTGATGTGCCCAGTACCGAGAGCTTTAGCTTAAATGGTTTGCACAACTGGCAATTGCATGATCAGGTGATTAGTAAGCACTTGCATAGTCAGGCAGTGGCGGAGTCAATGGCGGTCAAGGCCAAGCAGGTACAGGAGCAGATAGCGACCTGGCAGCTAGATGGCACTTTGCTTAATGGCAGCGCCGGGCAGATTCAGGCGCAACCCTATGTGGACAGTCTGGTGGGTTTGTACGAGGCATGGCAACAATTACACCAGCAGTTCTCTGGGCAGATGGTCCCTGTCACCTATGCAGCAGTCCACACAGTGCTGGATGCCCAGGGTATTGAGCATTCTTTGCGAGTAGAAACAGGTCTATCCAATTTGGCTCTGGATCTGCACCACAAGCGTGGTCATCAGGTATTGGTACAAGCCAGTTATGCGTTGGTAAAAGCCGACAAACAGGAAAAAAGGTGGCGCAATTTATGTGCTGCTTGGGTAGAGCATCTGGTGGCACATCTGTATAGCCAGATGCCGGTAGATACTTATTTGTTAACCCCCCAGGGACAAATACACTTTCAGCCCCTGTCGTTGGCCCAGGCCGAGGGCGATTTTGCCCACTTATTAGAGGTGTGGTGGTTAGCCATGCACGAGCCTCTGCCATTAAGTTTGCAGTTGGGCATCAAGCTGATTGCAGACAAACCACCTGCAGAAACTGGTATGGAGTCGGCCTATCAGCAAGACTTACAACAGTCTGGCCACTACCTGCAACGTCACTTTCCCCGTTTGGCGGATGTGGACCGCCCACGTTGTACCAAATTGGCCAGACTTATCTATGCTCCCTTGCAGGCCGGGGCGGAGGTTGTACTATGACTCAGACTAGTCAAGTATTAGCGCCATTGGCTTTACCACTGCGCGGCCCGGCATTAATTGAAGCCAGTGCCGGTACTGGCAAAACCTACACTCTGGCCATGCTTTATCTGCGGCTGATCCTTAACCATGGCGGCGAGGCGGCTCTGGGCGAAGCCTTGTTACCTCACAATATTCTGGTGGTGACCTTCACCAAGGCGGCAACACAAGAATTAAGGGATAGAATTCGCCGTCGTTTGGTGATGGCAGCGGCCTATTTGCGTGGTAATTTACCAGCCCAGGGTCAGCCGGCTGAGTCGCAGGAGGTGGATGCGCTGCTGCAGCAATTATGTGCATCTTATACGGAGCCCAAGCAGCAGGCCGGGGCAGCCAAACGCTTGGAAATGGCCGCTGAAGCCATGGATGAAGCGGCCATTTCCACCATTCATTCCTGGTGCTATCGCTTGCTAAACGAGTTCTCTTTGTACTATGGCGGTGCTTTCGAGCAACAACTACTGGAGTCAGAAACAGAGCTGCTAAAAGAAATCAGCGAAGATTTCTGGCGCCTCAATGTGCTGGGTATGTCCCATGACTCGCTGGCCTATATGATGCAGCGTTTTAAGTGTCCAGCGCTGCTCTTGCAAGAGGTGCAAAAGCTTTTACCCCATGTTGCCAGTCTGGCCGCACCGGTGGCGGATTTGGATGCTTATATCCAACAGCAGCAAGCCCAAAAGCAGACTCTGGTTGCAAGTTTGAAAGGACCTTTGGCGGCCAATTTACAACGGTTACAGCAATTTTTTGCCGAGGCAAGAGCACAGGGTTTATTACACTCAGGCAAACTACAGGCAAAGCATGAGGCCAGTGCTTTTGCCGCGCTGCAGAAATATATTCAGACCGATGAGGTTAACTTTAAACCTTCTGCTCCAGCTACCATAAAAAAGTTGGCCTTGCTGGATACCTCCATCTGGCAGCAACCGGAGTTACTGGATAGGGATTTTGCGCCGGCCAAATGTGTGGCCAGAGTATTGGACTTTGATGCTCCAGTGCCCAACCCTGATGCTACCATACTGACGTTTGCCGCCCACTGGTTGCAGCAGCGCCTAACGCACAGCAAACAGCAGCAGGGCTGGCTGAGCAATGACGACTTGCTGATCCATCTGCAGCAGGCCCTTAGTGGTACTGGTGGCGAGCAATTGGCACAGGCTATCCGGCACCGGTTTCCTATTGCCTTAGTGGACGAATTTCAGGATACGGATCCTGTGCAATACGATATTTTTAATCGTATCTACAGGATTCGTGAAGGTTGCCCTAGCGGTGGTTTTATTATGATTGGCGACCCCAAACAGGCTATCTATGCCTTTCGTGGTGGCGATATCTATACCTATTTACAGGCTCGCAACCATACCTTTGGGCACCACTATACATTGACTCATAACTATCGTTCAGACAGCCAACTGATTGCTGCTGTAAATGGCCTGTTTGCCTATGGCGACAGTCATGCTCAGGGGGCTTTTCGTTTGCGTCAGCCGAGTCATAACCCGTTACCCTTTTTGCCTGTTCAGGCTGGTACTGATAAGCCTCAGCAACTGTATTTGCAAGGTCAGACCCAAGCCCCGCAAACGGCTTGGCTGACAGCTTCTGAAAAGGCCGGTAAATTACTCAAAAACAAGGACTATCTGGCTAGTATGAGCGCGGCTACCGCTAATGAAATAGCGCGTTTGTTAAATCTCTCGGCAGTGGGTCAAGCAGTGTTGCAAACTGGCGACCAACAGCAACCCTTGCAGCCCAAACATTTGGCTATTCTGGTAGCTAACAAAAAGCAGGCTACAGCTGTGCGAGAAGCACTGGCCCAACGTCAGATTGCCAGTGTCTATTTATCCGATGCCAGTAGTGTTTATACCAGTGCCATTGCTCAGGATTTGCTGCTGCTGCTGCGAGCAGTAGCTGATCCAGACGATGATCGCTTGCTGAGCATGGCTCTGGCAACTCGCCTGCTGGGTTTGGATGTGGCTGCTCTGGATCGCTTGCAGAGGGACGAACTGGCGTGGGAACAACAGTTACACAGATTTTATACCTACCATCAGATATGGCAGTCTAAAGGTGTACTGCCTTTGGTTTATCAGGTGATTTTTGATAGTCAGGCTGCTGTTAGAATAAGAGCTATGGCAGGTGGTGAGCGCCTACTTACCGACTTGTTGCATTTGGCTGAATTACTACAGCAGGCTGCGGTGCAACTGGACGGCGAGCATAGTCTGGTGCGGCATTTTGAAACCCTGTTGGAGCATCCCGACCAACAGGATGGTAAACAACAGCAACGTCTGGAAAGCGACAGTAATCTGGTGCAGGTAGTCACCATTCATAAGTCCAAAGGGCTGGAATATCCGGTGGTATTTTTACCCTTTGTTTGCCTTGCCCGCGCGCCCAAGGCCGAAGATATGCCCTTGATTTATCATACTGGTCAGCAGCAAAAAAAGGTGGCACTAGAGGCCGATAAAGCCATTTTGGCTGAGGTGGAAAAACAACATCAGGCCGAGGAAATCCGCAAACTCTATGTGGCTTTAACTAGGGCATCTTGCTGCCAGTATTTGGGCTTGGGTGAAGTTAGCAGCTTGGCTGCCTCTGGTTTTGGCAGTGTCCTTATGCTGACCCCGGAAGCGGGCAATTTAGCAGCCGATTTGCAACCTTTTACCGACTTTTTGTCATTGCAGCCATTGCCTGAGGAACAGCAATGGACAGATCACAGCAGCCCTACTGTGCCAGCCCGGACAGCCCGGCAGGCGCCAGCCATAAATCTGCAAAACTGGTATACAGCAAGCTATTCCGGCCTTACTTTTGGTGGCCTTACTGATGCTGCAGGGGCGGTTATGGCAGCGCCATCAGCATCGGATACGGCTCAGGATGCGATCTTGGCTGAAGAACAGCAAAACACGATGAATACGGGCTTGGAACCTGATCAGACAGGTCATAGGGAAAGCGATGCGGTAGGGCTAAACGAGCAACTGCCAAGCATATATAATCTGCCCAAAGGTGCCCTGTTTGGTACCATGCTGCACGATATACTTGAAGCCTGTGCCGAGTTGGGCTTTGCTGAGGTAGTGGCTGATCGGCAGGGCCGCCAAAAAATACTTACTGAGCATTTACAGCCCCTGACTCTGGAGCCCTGGTTAGGGGCCCTGGATAGGTGGTTAGTGGCCTTGTTAAAGATGCCCTGGCAACTGCAAAAACTGGGTGCTGAACCTATGCAATTACAGGCTTTAAGTGCATCACAGCTGCTGGTGGAAATGGAGTTTTTATGCGCTGCCAAACAGGTTGATGTGCAGGCTTTAGACCGGTTGGTATGCCAGTATAGCTGGCAACAACGACCGCGCCCACAGGCTCAGGCGCAGCAGCTAAATGGTATGCTTAAGGGTTATATTGATTTGCTGATTGAGCATCAGGGCCAATATTTTGTCGTGGACTGGAAGAGTAATTATCTGGGTGCCGATGCCAGTGCATACAGTGCTGATGCTCTGCGCGAGGCGCTCTTGCATAAGCGTTATGATATGCAGTATTTGCTATATATTCTGGCCCTGCATCGATTACTGAAATCACGCCTGCCTGACTATAATTATAAGCAGCATATTGGCGGTGCTGTATATGTATTTCTGCGCGGTATTGATAATGCAGATACGCAAGGATTGCTGCAGGACAAGCCTGAACAACAGTTGATAGAAAGCCTCGACCGGATATTTCAGGGCAGGGTGGATTAATGGCGATGCACAAACTTATTCAACAGGCCCAGCAGTTGCATATTGTGCGCGATGTGGACCTAGCCTTGTTGGATCTTATGTATCGCCGTGGCAGCAACACTATTAGTGATAATTTGGCCTGGGCCATGCTGCTGGCGAGTCGGCACAGTGCTATGGGGCATGTCTGTGTTGATCTGGGGGCGGTATTGGCAGACCCACTGACGTACTTCTGCTTGCCCCTTGAAGACCTTGATGGGCGCGATCTGGGGACAGTTAAGCGGGCTTTTGAAGCTGGCCTGCAAGGCATGATCAAGCCTTTGAGTCTGTCACAGTGGATTGAGGAAATTAGTAGCAGTGACACGGTTACTCTGGTTGATAAGGTTGACCCACAGCGGCGGGTTGATACGCCATTTGTATTGGATATCAGTCAATCGCAAGCACTGTTTTATTTGACTCGTTATTGGCAGTGTGAACAGCGTTTGGCCAACTTTATCAGTCAACGTAGCCAAGCAACCCAGGATTTGCCAGCTCAGGCTATTGAGCTGCTAGAGGCACTTTTTCCCGGCCCGGAAAAATCAGCTGTAACGGTTGACTGGCAGCGCGTAGCCGTGGCTTTATCAGCGCGTAGCCATTGCGCCATTATCACGGGTGGTCCAGGCACGGGCAAAACTACTACGGTACTGCGTTTATTAGCACTGCTACAGGCCCTGCAATTGGCACAGGGATTGGCACCACTGCATATCAAACTGGCAGCTCCAACGGGCAAGGCCGCGACGCGGCTTAATGCATCTATTGCCAACAATCTGCAACAGCAGACCTTTCCCAGTGGTGCTCAGTTTGATGGCGACCAACTGCGGGCGGCGATTCCTACAGAAGCGACCACCCTGCATCGTTTGCTTGGCCCTATAGCCAACAGTAGACGCTTTCGTCAGCATGCCAATAACCCTATTGCAGCTGATGTGGTGGTAGTGGATGAAGCCTCTATGGTGGATCTGGAGATGATGGCTAATCTAGTGCAGGCTCTGGATCAGCATACCCGACTGATATTGATCGGTGATAAGGACCAGTTGGCCTCCGTAGAGGCCGGTTCAGTATTGGGTGAGTTGTGTGCTGATGCGGGCGCCGGCCATTATCTGCCAGCCACTCAGACGTGGTTGCAGCACTTTACTGGAGACCACTTGCCCAAGCCATACCTGTCGGCTCAGGGCAGTTCTTTGGCGCAGGCTACTACTATGTTGCGGGTAAGCCATCGTTTCCAGCAAGGGGGCAGTATTCATGCTTTGGCAAGTCTGGTGAATGAAGGCCTGTATCAGGGTCAACCTACCTTGCTGCCGGTGCAGGATTTGCATGCCATCGTAGCCCAGGAAACGCTTCTGGCCAAGCACAAAAAACGCACTCCACAGTTGCAGTTATTTTATCAACCACCGCCAGTAAAGGCGTCTATGCATAGCTGGCTAGAGCCACAGTTAGCGGCTAAATTATGCTCTGGCTATAGCACCTATTTGCACTTGGTACAGCAAGGCCCGCTGGATCAGGATCAAGATGTTTGGGCGCAGGCGGTATTGGCTGCCCATACCAGCTTTCAGCTACTGGTTGCCTTGCGTCAGGGCCAGTGGGGGGTGGCGGGCATGAATGCCACCATTGAACACCTGCTACAGCAAGCAGATTTGCTACCTCAGATAGACACTGAATGGTATGCTGGCAGGCCGGTAATGGTGAGCCGTAATGACTATCATCTTAAACTAATGAATGGTGATATGGGTGTATGTCTGCCCTATAAGGATGATAGCACTGGCACTGAACTGTTAAGGGTGGCGTTTAATGCTGGCGCCGAGGGTGTGCGCTGGGTATTGCCCAGCCGTTTGCGCGCCGTGGAAACCGTATTTGCTTTGACCGTACATAAATCCCAGGGCTCGGAATTTAAGCATACTATGCTGATGCTGCCTGCACAAACCAACCCGGTGTTAACCAAAGAGTTGTTGTACACGGGTATTACTCGGGCCAGACAGTGTTTTTCATTGATTTATGGTGATGAACAGGTGCTGGAGCAGGCGATGACCAGACAGGTGACACGCGCTAGCGGCTTAGCCAAGCGCTTATAGTTGGATAACTTAAGGCATGCCTGAAAAATGTATAAATCCGTCATTGCTGGGCTACGCTGGCAAAGACAAAAAATACCGACTTTATCGAAGCAACAAGGATTAATTAATGAGCGTACATACAGCGAACATCAGTTGGACTAATCAGCCACACGCCAGCCAAGAAGGCGACTATTGTCGTAACCACCAGCTAAATATCGACGATAAACAATATCTGGGTTTATCGGCTGGCACAGACTTTTTAGGCGACCCGGATATGGCTGACCCGGAACAGCTATTGGTAGGTTCACTGGCTAGTTGTCATATGCT
Source organism: Gammaproteobacteria bacterium (assembly GCA_030748435.1). Taxonomy (GTDB): domain Bacteria; phylum Pseudomonadota; class Gammaproteobacteria; order Pseudomonadales; family Balneatricaceae; genus Njordibacter. Next base: position 22,034 of record JASMLZ010000080.1, read on the forward strand.
GTTCTTTTTAGCGATTGCGCGCATTAAACGCTACCCGGTAGCCAGTTATAAAGATACAGCTAGTGCTTATTTGGGTAAGGATAAAACAGGAGCGACAGCTATTACCAAAGTGGTGTTGCGCCCCAGAGTGACCTTTGTTGATGCTGAACCATCAGTTGAGCTACTGGAGCGTATTCATCATAGCGCTCACCAGAAATGCTTTATTGCCAATACATTAAAATCAGAGGTAGTGGTTGAGCCACAATAGTACACTGGTGCTGCCAATTTTCTGCAGTAGAAATAAGTTAGCCTAAAGGCGGTAAAACATGACATTGGATTATCGAAGCAAATTAAAACCGGTCCGGTTTCGTGAGTCTTCTGTTCAGGGCAGGGACTTTAACGAAGAGATGGAAAGTGATCGGGGGCGTGCCATCAATTCTGCGGCAGTGCGCCGTTTACAGCAAAAGACGCAGGTATTTCCGCTGGAAATTAATGCCGCAGTGCGCAGCCGTCTGACCCATTCCATGGAAGTTCAGCAAGTGGGCCGGCATATTAGCAAAACCATACTGAGCAAACTGGCTGAACAGCAAGAACTGGCAATAACCGGGCTGGATAAATTGGGTGATGGCTTTATCAGTGCTGTAGAAATCGCCTGTTTATTGCATGATGTGGGTAACCCACCCTTTGGCCACTTTGGCGAGGAGGCAATTAAAGTATGGGCACAAGGCACAGTGGCCCCACTATTTAGTGCCCGTTTTGCCGGGCAGACGGATTATCTGGAGTATCAACAGGACCTGTGCCAGTTTGAGGGCAATGCTCAAGGCTTGCGTATCCTGCATAGCTTGCAAACCCTTAACCTGACCTATACTCAATTGGCCTGTTTGTTTAAATATACCCGTATCGCCAGCAAGGCCAAACCGGATGTCGGTTCCGAGTTTGCCTATCGGCATAAAAAGCCGGGCTATTATCTGTCTGAACAGACACTTTACACGGCGGTTAGTGAGGCCTTGGATATAGGCCCTGGTTGTCGTTTTCCGCTGGTGTATATTATGGAAGCGGCTGATGATATCTCCTACTGTATTGCCGACCTTGCCGATGCGTTGGATAAAGGTATATTAACTGTACCAGAGTTAAATCAAGCTATTGAAGACCAGTGGCAACAACTGCTTGCCCCTTATCCTGCATTGGACCAGAATTATTTGCCCGCCATCACCCAAGCCGCCATGGCTGCCTATGGGCAAGAAGCCATTGATAAAAACCACGAGTATATGCTTACCCTGCGCACTAATTTAGTGAATGATTTGGTGGAGCAGGCCGCCCAACATTATGTGGACAACCATAAGGCAGTCTTTACCGGCACCTTTGATGGCTCCTTAATTGAAGGCAGGGACGTTTACAGCCTAGCCGCCAAGGTATTAAAAAAGGTCGCGGTAAGCCGGGTATTTTGTACTCGGGAGGTGGAAGATCTGGAACTTAAAGGCTATGCCGTTATTACTGGTTTACTGGATAAATACGCATTGCTGCTGGGCTTAAGCAGTACACAAATGCGTGCTCTGGTGACTTCTAGCGAGCAGTCCCTGAAGGGTTTTCCCATAGAGACCCGCCTTTATCACAAGCTATCCGGTAAACATAAGCGAACATACTTAGCCGCCTTGCATGAAGTCTTTGCCAAAGGTGAATTGAAAGACGAGCTAAGTGAGGCCGATGCCATGCTGGAATTCTATTACCGGGTACGTCTGCTTATTGATTATATTAGTGGCATGACCGACAACTTTGCCCTGGCTGAGTATCAATTACTGACGGCGAGCTGATATAACGCCATTCTGAGGCCTGCAAACAAGCTCCTCAAAAGCCTTTACACCGGCCATGGCCACAGTTTCATCCTGATCGGGTGTGCCAGAACTGCAACCGATGCCGCCAACAATATGGTCCTCAAAAAACAGCGGTAGGCCACCTGCTATAATGGAAAAACGGCCCTGATTACTGGTATTAATACCAAATGCTGGTTGCCCTGCACCACTGACTTTGCCATATTCCCGTGTCGATTTGCGCGCAGCAGATGCGGTAAAGGACTTACCTATAGAAATATCTATGCTGGTGATACGAGCATTGTCCATGCGCTCAAAATATAACAAATGACCAGCATCGTCAGTAATAGCAATATCCATATCTACAGCCATCTTTTCGGCCTGTTCGACACAGGCTTGCATAATAATTTTTGCGTCCTTTAGTGTTAATTTGGGGACTAGTTTCATTTTATTTACCTATATATTTTTTACGTCTAAAAAATTAACGGACTCTTATAGGAAATTTCCATAAAATTAGCCGGTTAATAAGTTAGAGAAAATAACTACGAGGTATATTATTTTTTATAAAATGGAATGTATATACGGTTTTTAATTAAATATAAAAAAATACCATTAATAAAATTACCGATAGGAAAATCTATTTTTCTTTTAGAAAATAAGTTTCTTATCTCGTATGTTTGTCCTGAATTGTCAAAAAATATTGATAGTAAAATGCCTTAGCAAAATATACCAAGGCCCGTATAAATTGAAAGGAATTGCTCATATCTTCCTCCATTTTACCGCCAACGACGGTCTTGAATCCGGCCATAATGCTCTGAACAATATGTTTTGACTAGACGATATTGCCAGTTACAGCCCCCAGAGTTGCCCTCATTTTTCTTTCAACAATGGTGTTAGTGGTAGTTGAATTAATGCAAAATATAAGACTTGCCCTTAGCCTCTGTGTCGCCAGTGAGTAAGCCCTTTATTGTGAGGGGCTGGTTTGAGGTTCTACTGTTACTGCAGGGGGCTTGAAATGGCGACCCAGCAGTAGTCCCATCAGGGTCACACACAGGGTGGAATAAATGACACTCTGCCAGCCATATACC
>JASMLZ010000081.1 GCA_030748435.1 Gammaproteobacteria bacterium
AAGACTGGCTGGACTCGTGTGAAAAATTGCACCACCTTCTACCCCGCGATGTACTGGTGCTACCTGCCCATGAAAGACCCTTTCAAGGAGCCCATCCACGCCTGCTAGAACTGCAAGATGATCACCAACAAGGCTTGACCAAATTACTGGAGGCATGTCAAAAACCCAAACGAGTGGTTGATCTTTTTGGTAGTCTGTTTAAGCGTAAAGTTGATAATGCGGTACTTACTTTTGCCGTGGGAGAAACCATAGCCCATCTTAATCTTTTGCTTACCGAGGGTAAACTGCAACGCACTACTGATGCCCATGGCGTGCACTGGTACCAACAGAGCCAAGTGTCCACATCTTGACCTGAATGTTTAATTAGGCCAACATATTTGCTCCTCCCCATAAGGCGATCCAAAATATGTTGCGCTGGTTTAATCCTGCCTATATTAGTGCTGGTTTGGTAGCGGTACTGGTTGGTTATACCAGTTCAGCGGCTATTATCTTTCAGGCACTGCAGACTTTAGATGCGCCTCGTGCCATCACTGATAGTTGGTTTTTGGTGCTTGGTTTGGGCATGGGTATCACCTGTATTGCCCTGTCTCTGTACTATCGGCAACCCATACTGACAGCCTGGTCAACACCCGGTGCTGCCATTATGGTAACGGGGCTGTCTGATATGTCTATCGAGGCAGCCGTAGGCGCATTTCTATTTAGTTCTGTGCTGTTGGTCAGCGTTGGTGTCAGTGGTCTCTTTGAGCGCTTAGTAAAAATGATTCCTACTACCATAGCCGCTGCACTACTGGCCGGAGTACTGACGCCCTTTGCTATACAGGCAATGGCTGGCCTGAACAACGACCTGTGGCTGGGCCTAATCATGTTGATCAGTTTTTTTGGCAGCCAACTCTGGTGGCCTCGCTACAGTGTGTTAATAACCTTGAGTATGGGCCTGTTGGTGGCATTACAACAAAACCAAAATTTGTTTAGCACTATTAATTTACATCTAGCCAACCCGGTGTGGGTTACGCCCAAATTCGATATCACCGCTATTATCAGTCTTGGTGTGCCATTATTTATTGTTACCATGGCTTCACAGAATTTACCGGGCATCGCCGCCCTGCGGGCCGCCAACTATCAGGTGCCAGCATCACCACTGGTTGGCTGGACTGGCTTTACCGGCTTACTGACCGCACCTTTTGGTGGCTTTGCCTATAATCTGGCCGCTATAACAGCCGCCATCTGCATGACCGATGACGTCGATAAAGATCCAACACAGCGTTTTCGGGCAGCCGTATGGGCTGGCGGTTTTTATTTGCTGGTAGGTTGCTTTGCCAGCAGTATCACCAGTTTGTTTTTTGCGCTACCAAAGACGCTGATGCTCATGCTTGCTGGTTTAGCCTTAATGGGCACCATTGCTAGTAGTCTAAACACAGCTCTGGCTGCCCCACAGCAACGCTTGGCCGCCACTATTACCTTTATAACTACGGCCTCGGGTCTGGTCATTGCCGGTATTGGCAGTGCCTTTTGGGGCTTGGTATTCGGCTTGCTGGTCAATGCCGTACTAGAGCGTAAACGTTAGGCTGTCTCGCTAACATTGCCGTCTTTGTCTGGAGGCACAAAGCACCTCTAACCTATGACTTTGAGTCGGCCGATAGAGCTGCACTGCAATGCTGGACTAATGCATAGCTTGCTTTAACAGCGTAGAGAGCATTTGCCAAGTGTATGTTTGTTAGTTAGGCTAAAGCCTATTGTTCTGGAGTAATTATGACGACAAGACTCGTTTCTAACTGGTATAAAACACCGCCATGGCTGTTTTCCTTGTGCTTAATTTTGGCAGCAGTTATAACGGCAAGCATCCTGTTTCTGGAACCTTTACTACGGCAAATTCCACTGTTACCCGATGCAGGAGCGGCTTGGTATTATTGGCAATTACCTGAACCTACATGGTTAACTCGGGCCAGTGCCTGGGGAGGTTATCTGTTACACCAGCTGTTTATCTGGTCGGTTATTGTGTGGGCACAAAGACATAGAAACGCATTAGCAGATCGTCATCGTTTGCATGCTATAAACTATATTGCCTTGGGCGGCACGCTGGCATTTGTAGCCTTGCATTATCTACAAACGGCCTTGTTTTATGATGGTTTAGCGCAGGATGTGTCGGTATTTTCCTCTCAAGCTTCAGTAGTTATGCTGCTGGTAGTAGTCCTTATTATTGAAACACCACGCCGGGGCCTGATTATGGGCCGGGGCAAGTCCCGTTTCACTAATATCCGCCCTATTTTGATACGCTATCACGGCTATTATTTTGCTTGGGCTATTACTTATACTTTTTGGTTTCACCCTATGGAAACCACTTTTGGACACTTATTGGGGTTCTTTTATACATTTATGCTGTTTATTCAGGCCGGATTTATCTTTACCCGCGTGCATACCAATCGTTATTGGACCCTATTGCTAGAGGTGGGTGTACTGGTGCACGGGGTTAGTGTGGCGCTGATTGCTGGCCAGGAATTCTGGCCCATGTTTGCCTTTGGCTTTGCCCTTATATTTATGCTTACCCAGATGTATGGAATCGATTTAAACCGTTTTTGGCGTATCAGTCTGTGGCTATTATTTTTGCTATTGCTGGGTCTGGTCTACTCCCAACGTGGCTGGCAGTACAGCAGTGAAATATTGCGTATCCCAGTGATTGATTATGTTCTGGTATTTATTTTAGCGGCCATGATTAACCTGTTTAGCAAACGCAGGCTAAAACCATCCTAAGAGAGGTCAGGGTATGGTATTACTCAGTAACTAACTTATACTGCAGGCGCTTTTATACTTATTGGGGTCACGCTGTGAAAATCATCTATTCTGCCGATCATGTCCTTCACAATACTCGCACGGAGTTATCTGGAGGCCAACTTGTGACCCCTTTTGAATGTGCCTCGCGCATGGAATATATTTGTCAGGCTCTGGCCCAGCAGGGTTTGGGGCCACTGCAACCGCCACTGGTGTTCCCACGCAAACATGTAGAAAAAATCCATACCAAAGGTTATCTTGAATTTTTGGACACCTGTTGGCACGACTGGCAGGCAGAGGGGAATAAAGGCGAAGCTATGCCCACTGTATGGCCTTCTCGCTCCATGCCATCGAATATCATTCCCACCCATATCGATGGCAAGCTTGGCTATTATGCTCTGGCTGGGGAAACAGCAATTGCCAAAAATACGGCCGCCGCAGCCTGGTTGTCATCCGATATTGCCTTAACAGCTGCCGACGCTATTGTACAAGGTGAAGCCAGCGCTTTTGCTCTATCTCGTCCGCCTGGCCACCATGCATCGGCAGACCAGTATGGTGGCTATTGTTTTATCAATAATGCCTCTGTGGCCAGTCAGTATTTACTCGATCACGGTTTTAATAAAGTGGCTCTGATGGATGTAGACTTTCATCATGGCAACGGCACTCAGACTATTTTTTATGGGCGCAAGGATGTCTATTTTAGCTCGATTCACGGTGATCCTATGGCGGCCTTCCCTCATTTTTTAGGGCATGCTGAGGAAACTGGCCACGGTGAGGGTAAGGGTTATAATTTAAACCATCCTTTGCCAAAGGGCACTGGCTATGAAATGTGGTCAGAAAAACTACTTCTGAGCTTGCAGACCTTCCAACAATATGGCGCTGATGTTTTGGTAGTTTCTTTGGGTCTGGATACCTTTGAAAATGATCCCATCAGTTTTTTTAAGATCAAAACAGATGAATATCTACAGATGGGTAAAACACTGGCCAGCCTTGGTTTACCTACCTTGTTTATTCTGGAAGGTGGTTATGCTGTAGCAGATATAGGCCATAATACAGCCAATGTACTACAGGGTTTTTTATCTCATAGTCAAAATTGACAAATATTGGCAAAGGCAAATGCTTTATTATGGCACAAGCATTAAACTCTGCTAGACTCAGCGAAAAATGGCTTTCTGACGAGAAAATTATGGGCACACGTTTTGACAGTATCTCTACCAAACACGAGGAATTTATAAGCCAACAAGCGATGTTTTTTGTGGCCACAGCAACAGCTGACAGCCGTATTAATATGTCGCCCAAAGGTATCGATAATTTTCGGGTGCTAGGCCCTAATCAAATAGCCTGGCTAAATCTTACTGGCAGTGCCAATGAAACGGCTGCCCATATACAACATAATCCACGTATGACGATTATGTTTTGTGCCTTTAGCGGCAAGCCATTGATTCTGCGTTTGTTTGGCACTGCCAAGGCTATTCACCGTAATGATACTGACTGGGATAAACTTTATCAGCTGTTTGCCGATACTGTCAGCGCCCGACAAATTTTCATTATGCAAGTGGACACAGTGCAAGCTTCCTGCGGTTTTGGTGTGCCTTTAATGGATTTGCAGGCAAAACGTGAGGAACTAGGCAAATGGGCAGCCAAGAAAGGGGAAGCTGGTATTCAGAATTATTGGCGAGATAATAATCAAGTCTCCATCGATGGTTTGGAAACCCATATTTTGGATCTCAATATGCCACCGGAATCATAACCCAGTGGCTAACAAGGGTACCAATCTGGCACTTACGCGTCTTTATAGGGCTCATATGGATAAGTGCACTATAAGCGTCATGATTTACCATAGCCGCAATTATTAACATAAGAACTTGGCACGATAGTTATTTTGTTCTGTAGCGACATTAATGATATATGCAAGCAGTCATTTATGATGCATAAGCACCCTGTTTGTCACTGAACAACATCCCGGCTCGTGTAAAGCTCGTCATATAGAGTCCTGACTATGCGTGGATTTACTACCAGCGAATTTGCTCAACGCACTGCGCGCGCACAAACATTAATGGCCCAACACCAGCTGTCGGCTATACTGCTCACCACAGAAGCCGATGTGCGCTATTTCACAGGTTATCTGACTCGCTTCTGGGAGAGCCCATGTCGCCCCTGGTATCTGATTGTGCCTGCCCAAGGCAAGCCTGTGGCCGTGATTCCATCTATTGGCGGCACCTTGATGCGCAAGTCATGGATTGATGATGTACGCACGTGGCGCGCGCCCAATATGGAGGATGATGGTATAGATTTGCTGTCTGAGGCGTTGCGGGAAATAGCACCTGATGGCCGCATTGCCACGCCTTCTGGCATGCAGTCACAACTGCGTATGCCGCAGGATAACTTACATAGCTTATTGGCTAAACTTGGTATTCCCAAACTCTTAAGCGATGCCAATATTGTACGCAATCTGCGTATGGTTAAGTCTACCGCAGAAATAGCTAAAGTCCGTCATGCTTGCCAAATTGCCGCCCGAGCGTTTGAGCGTATGGGGGAAATTGCTCAGGTGGGTATACCTCAGTCTCAGGTGTTTCGTCAGTTTCAGATGCTGTGTTTGGATGAAGGGGCTGACTGGGTGCCTTATTTGGCTGGTGGCGTGGGCCCCATGGGCTATGATGACGTAATTTCACCGGCCTCTGACACGCCGTTAAAAGATGGCGATATCCTTATGCTGGATACTGGCTTGGTATTTGACGGCTATTTTTGTGACTATGATCGCAATTATGCCCTGACTCACGCAGCACCTCAGGCCCAAGCGGCCTGGCATCAGCTTATGGAGGCTACGCAGGCCGGTATTGAAGCAGGTCGCCCTGGTGCTTTGGCCAGTGATGTATTTAAGGCTATGGACATGGTTTTAACCGGTGGCAAGGGCATTGGTGATACTGGGCGACTGGGGCACGGCCTGGGTATGCAATTGACAGAACTGCCATCTCTTATTGCCGCTGATCATACGGTTCTGCAAGCCGGCATGGTATTGACTCTGGAACCCAGTGTTATTATTGAGGGTGGTGGCGTCATCGTTCACGAAGATAACTATGTGGTTGGTACTCATGGCCTGGAGCCATTAAGCCCCTTACCACCAGCCGACCTACCGGTATTATAATCCTAAAAATCTCAGCTGATCGCTTATATATTGCGTAAGATGTTGACATACCATTAAAATAACCGGCTATTCTATTCACCCTACAGGTGAATGCAAACATGCTACACTGTTTTGCGCTGGCTCTAGAGCCGCAAACCATCGTTGCCGCTCTTGCCAAGGGCTAAGGCCATTGCCTGGGAGCGGCGCCTGGTTTTGCGATGTTATTGCACAGCGCAAATCCTGTGTTCAACTGAGGTTTTTTGGATAATGAGCCAGCTTTTTGCTTACCAATTGCACGATAATCTAAGCCATCATGCGCGTCTGGGACTTGTGGTATTGCAGACAGATGAAACCATTGAGCATGATTTTCACCGCTTGCTACCTCCTGATATAGCCAGCCTTAATGTCACTCGCGTGCCCAGTGGGGCAGAAGTGACACCGGAAACTTTGGCCCAAATGGCCGCCGCACTACCCACTGCAGCGAGCCTGTTACCTAATAGTTTTACCTATCAAGCGGTGGGCTATGGCTGTACCTCCGGCACGGCCGTTATTGGCGCCCATAAGATCACCGAACTGGTGCAACAAGGCTGTGCTACAGAGGCCGTCAGTAACCCTTTGACAGCACTTATTGCTGCCTGTCAGGAGCTCAATATCGAGCGCCTGGCGTTCCTCTCTCCCTATTTGGAAAGTGTTTCTGATCAGTTGCGGAGCAGAATGCACGCCGCCGGTATTAAGACTCCGGTTTTTGGCAGTTTCAACGAACAAGTGGAAGCCAATGTAGTACGTATAAGTGGCGAAGCCATTATTGCGGCTGCCGTTGATCTTGGCCAACAAGATGACTGTGATGCGGTATTCTTGTCCTGCACCAATTTACGCACGCTGGATGTTATTGCCAGCATTGAAGAACGTATCAACAAGCCGGTGCTATCCAGTAATCAGGTACTGGCCTGGCATCTGGCCAAGCTGGCTGGCCTAAAGCTGCAGCACCAAAACTATGGACGCCTTATTAGTAACAGCTAAAATCTGTCTCCCATATAGCTAACCTGATAGTTATTAAGAGACAGCCACTGGGGATCTGGTTCGATCCCCCAACCCGGAGCAGCAGACAACAATAATTCACCCTGTTCTATATTGAAGCCGGGGGTAAACAGTTGTCGCTGCCAAGGGTAATAATCCAAACTTTCAATCGCATATTCCAGATACTTGCCCGCATTGGGCATTGCCGCCATCAAATGGGCTGAGAACAGGGTTACCAATGACAGGTTGGCACAATGCAGGGTAATGGGCACATTGGCCTGCTCGGCCATTTTAGCCACTTGCAGTGTGCGAGTAACGCCACCCATATAACATACGTCAGGCTGGACGATATCGACCACTTTACTGTCAAGCATATGTTGCCATACGCGCATATCATAATCCTGCTCGCCACCACTGACATCAATATCAAGGCTTTCCTTAACCTCACGTGTCCAGTCAGGCTGCCAGTAGGGGCAAGGTTCCTCAAAATGACCAACACCAAAGTCTTGCAGCATACGCCCTACTTCGATGGCTTTGGCAGGCGTATAAGCACTATTGGCATCCACCAATAGATTAACATCATCACCAAGGGTTTTACGCACCTGCGCTACAATGGCTTCCGTACGTCCGGGCCACTGATCCTGATCATGACCACACTCGCGACCAATGCGAAACTTAAAGGAGTGATAACCAAACTCCTCTTTTAAAGCCAAGAGCCTGTCTGCTTCCGCCTCTGGTGTAATATCACGTCGCATGCTGGAAGCATATACTGGCACACGCTGCTGTTTAGCGCCAAGCAGTTTACTGACACTAAGTCCCGCCCGCTTACCATGAATGTCCCACAAAGCCGTATCCAGACCAGATAGAGCGCGCATAAGATAGGTACCCGGAAACTTGTGCTCACGTTCCAGCACCTCACGATTAAGGTCCTTGATATCGTGGGCCGACCATCCAAGAATATGGGGTGCCACTTGTTTATGCACCACCTGAGCACTGAGGTCAGCATTGTAGGTGCAGGTTTGTCCCCAGCCTTCATCACCTGCATCTGTGCGTACTCGCAGAAATCCCATATATTCGTTGGTAAAGGTTTCTATACTAATAATTTTCACTGTATGGCTTCTCCATCAGACAAGATCATATCAGCTGCCTTCTCACCCACCATGGTGCAGGCGGCATTGGTGTTGCCACAAATCAATTGGGGGAAAATACTGGCATCAGCAATACGCAAGCCCTTCAGACCATGCACTTTCAGCTTATGATCGACAACACTGGTGGCTGGATCCGGCCCCATACGGCAGGTGCTGGTTGGGTGAAATACGGTCCAAGCATAGCCTCGAATATCAGCAATCAGTTGGGCATCGGTTTGACACTCTGGACCAGGGCGAATTTCTTTGCCTATAACCTGCTGCAAACTGGGCATCAGTGCCATTTTGCGTAGCAGCTTCACCCCTTCCAGCAGGTCCTGCACATCATCATCGTGGCTTAAGTAGTTAGGTTCGATGGTAGGTGCCTGCAATGGATCATTAGAAGCAATGGTAACCTGCCCACGAGATTTGGGGCGGCAGTTGGACAAACCCAACAAAAAAGCCGGAAACGGATCTGGGTTCATCAGGGGCCGCTTGCCTACCGGTGCCCGCGTATAACTAACGGGTGAAAGATACAGTTGGATATTGGGATAGGTCAGATCTGCACGAGTTTTAACAAAACCACCAGCCTGATTAACACTCAGACTCAAGGGACCTTGGCGGGTCAATAGATACACTAAACCCTGCCAAAATTTGCCATACCATGGCCGCAGCTGTTCATTTAATGTGGGTATCAGGCTGGTGTAGAGATAATCCATACCCAGATGATCCTGCAAGTTTTGCCCTACTGCCGGGCTTTGATGTTGCAATGACACGCCCGCTGCGCTCAACACCTGTTCTGGACCTATGCCCGAATGTTGCAGTATCTGCGGCGTATTGATGCTGCCTGCGCTTAATACTACTTCGCGTTTGGCATGGGCTTGACGAACTTTACCCCGATGACTAAATTCAACCCCGATTATCTGTTTATCGGCCAATAGTAATCTTGTCACCTGAGCTCGCTTGATGACTTGCAGATTGCTGCGCGACCGGGCTGACCATAAATAGGCTCTGGCCGCTGACATGCGTTGACCCTTGTGGGTGGTTAGTTGATAAAAACCCACTCCTTCCTGACGACCGGCATTCATATCAGGATTAAACTCAAGACCCATCTCCTGACCTGCTGCAATAAAATTGTCGCATAGTGGATGAAGCTGGTCAGCAACATTGCTGACTATTAAGGGGCCATGGCCACCTCGATAGGGGTTTTCTCCACCTTGCCAGGATTCCATACGCTTAAAATAAGGCAGCACATCATCGTATGCCCATCCTGGATTACCCGCTGCTGCCCAATCATCATAGTCCTGTTTATTGCCACGCACGAATACCATAGCATTAATAGAACTGGAGCCACCCAGCACCTTGCCCCGCGGCCAATAGCTCTTGCGGTCTTGAGTGCCAGCACTGGGCTCTGCGGTATACATCCAATTCACCGCTTTTTGATAATAGGTTTTGCCATAGCCAATGGGCATCTGCACAAAAAAACGCTTGTCTGAGCCTCCCGCTTCCAGCAACAATACCTGATAACGTCCACAGGCACTCAGCCGGTCCGCCAGCACACAACCGGCAGACCCGGCACCAACAATAATATAGTCAAATTCCATAATGTTTATATTTATTCAAGTTTATATTGGCAGGGTTTATCTTAAACCCGACAATGCTGGTCCACTAATGCCTGTAATAAAGGCTTAAAATGTGGGAAAGCAAAGGTGTGCATATTAGCCTGCTTACCGGCATCATCCAAGTAGCGAACCTGAAGAATATCGTCTAAAAAAGGATGACGGGCAAATTTATCTACCTCAGTATCGCTCATTGGCCCACCCTGCAAGCTTAGGGAATGTTTGGAAGCATCTGACAGCCGCCTAAAATAGTGTTTATTGGTAGCACATAAATACCGTTTAGCAGCAACATGATGGCGCACACATGCCGTAACAGCCGGTGCAAAGAAAGGGGCCAAAACCTGAGCACCAGAGCATTCATGATAGCGATCTTCTGTATCCAGCATGGTAAAGGTACCAAATTCACCAACAAAATGACCAATGTCGTGTAACAATGCGCCAGCTATAACAATATCACTCTTGCCACCAGTTTCAGCGAGGGTGGCGCCCTGCAACATATGCTCTGCCATAGTGACCGGCTCACCCAAATACTCCTCACCACCACGACGGGCAAAAATATCGGCAATAAATTCAACAATGTTGCTGGCATTTAAACTAGTCTCTGGCTGCTGCATCATAACACCTTGTGGTTTGCTGCCGCATGCACCTTTGACCAGAGCGCATCCTTGTCTGCGTAACAACCCTGTAACCAGCGAGAACCAGAGCCAGAAAAGGCTTTGCGGGCATGCAAGACGCGAGTGTTATCGAATAAGACACACTCTCCCGGTGCAAGCCTGAAGGCCACTTCCATAACAGGGTCATCCAGAATTTCGCCAAAGTAACGATAGGCAGCATAGTAATCAGCCATGTCAACGAAAGGCACGTCAGTAAACGCCGCTGCCGAACGATTATTAAACCTTACCCCGGTCAATTCACCATCTGCAGCAAGCCCTATCATGGGTTGGCGTGTATGCAGACAGACACCTTGCTCACCAGCAAATTCAAAGCGTGCACAATAGCGACTCAATAAGTCAAAATAGTGTGGTTTTTCATCACGTAACCGCTGGGCAGCAGTAAAGCCATCGACCAGCATGCTGTCACCTCCTGAGGCTGTACTCTGCAGGCAGTACAATAGCTGCAGACTAGGCACTGGGTCCCGATAGGGATTGTCCGTATGGGCCTGAATAGCAGCACCAGTAAAGGCCAGATTGCTAGGATTATCCTCTACTCTGACCTCAAAATGTCGCCCATAATTGGTCTCGCGAATATAACCAAATAAATCAATAATCTGGTAGAGAGCACCATCGCTTACAGGCCCATTGGTAAGCTTGCCAAAGCCATAGCGTACGACCTTTTGCAGCCATAAAAGCTGTTGTTGTTTGTCACTTTGCAACTGGCAAAAATCAGCAACTGGCAAATGCTCTGACAACTGGCTATCCCATAAGGCTAATTCAGGTTTTACCCAGCCAACCTGCTTGGGCATAGGTCTATCATAGATATGAGCCTGCAACCAGCGCAGGCTAAAGTCTATAAGTCTATCTTCTGGCATAAAGTGAATACGCAATATATCTGTACCAACCAGTGCAGCTGTTTGCATATAGGTATTCTGGGGTATATCGCGCAGGCTAATCAGACGTTGGCCATTGCGCACATCTCTGGTGTGCGAGTCCTGCGCGTTGTCACGCAACCAGATCGCATGAAAACGGCTGGATTGGGAACCTATTTGCAAACGCAGTATCTGACCATCTGCAGATAAATCTACTGACATTATCCTGCCCCCTAACAGTAAACGGATGAGGCAAGTGTAGCTGAAAACAAAATGGATTGGCAGTCATCAGAAACCCCATAGCTACACTACCAAAGGCATAGTAAAACAGCTTACACCATTAACTTTCTTATACCCTATGGCTAGTTCATATTTAGCCACCCAACGCACCACTAATCCTTAGATAAACACCGTCTCTACGGTAATTGATGTCTGTCAGATCATCATCGAATCCAGCTCGATTTATTCCTATGGCCGCTTCTATAAGGTCATTGAAACGCTGCACAAACTCCACTGCTAAACCAGAACGAT
>JASMLZ010000082.1 GCA_030748435.1 Gammaproteobacteria bacterium
TAAAGCACTCTACCATGGATATTAGCCGAGAGGATGTTGCCGAAGAAATATTACGCGTCGCTTCACTGCCTGATACAGAGCGTCGGGATTGGTTTGGTCACGGTGTATACTTAGCAAATATGAAAGCAAGCTTCTTTAAAGGAAATTAAATCCATTTAGTCTTTGCCAGTAAGGGTGCCCTTATCCCTTGAATTTTCTCACCAAAATAAACCTGTGGCTATGGATATTGTTAGCATGTTATGGGCCCTTTGCGCGCTAGTGTGCAACTAACGTTGAGGATTATTACCTACTTGATGCCCTATGCTGGCAACTAAAGGCTATCCTTGGCGTCTGGCTGTCCAGACGAGTTCGAGCGGGCCTGTAAATGAGGCTGTGGAGTGTCATGGTTTTTGGGGGAAGTCCAAAGTATGGCCTTAAGCTCCCTATTTAGCTTGTGCTTTTTCCATGCTGTTATTATGTGAGCGGGGTAGCACCAGTTTCAATACGCAAAATCTTGCCGTCTTTAAGCATATTTACTCCCATAACGGCTTCCTTTGATCCATCTGGAAATGTCATAAAGTCATGGATAACCATAATTTCATGGTTTTCATAGAGACAACGGGAGCTGTTAAATTCCAGCTTGTCACTTGCCATCATACCTTTGGCAGCAACCAGCCAGTCTTCTTTATTTATCTCGGTACCAGACTGGTGGCGGACAAACACAAAGTCGTCGTGCAGTAAATTGGCGTAGGCATCCATATCTTTATTGTGCATGGCTGTTTGTAGGGCTTCATATAGCATCTTTACTCTCCTGTTTTATTATTTATTGTTCAATTTTAAGTTAACCTAATTTAAGCAGGTCTGCAAATAAGCACCTAGTGATTGATACCATATGTTTATGTTTGCTGGGGTTGCTTACTGATCACCGCCGATCCAGACGTGTGGACATAACCACAGACGACTCTGTATCGACAATGCCTTCTATATCCCACATTTGATCCAGAATAACTTCTAGTTGTTGGGTATCGGTGACACTCAGCATGGCGATTATGTCATAGCGGCCGCTAATGGATAGCAGGGTATCTATTTGGGGGATTTGTGTGAGTTGATCACAGATATGTTTGCTGTTGTAAGCATCTGTTTTTACCAATACATGGGCTTTAATCGTATTTTTCGCCACATTTTCAGCTACTCGGACCGTATAGCCCAGAATGATTTGTTTTTCTTCCAGCCGTTGTAACCGCTGTTGCACTGTGGTGCGTGACAGATTTAGGGCCTTGGCTAAATCGGTTATGGAAGCGCGGGCGTTATGCTGTAGTTGCTGGATAAGAGCATGATCCTGATAGGAGAGTTGCATATTTCAATTTGCCTATTTTGTGCGTCAATATGACTAGATATATTATCAAATAGATCAAAAAAACGCTATTTTTGGTAAGGCTGGATCAGGATAATAGTGTGCATAACGATTCTATTATTAAGGTGTACCTATGCCTGATATGTATATGAGCAGCCACCAGCTATTGCAACAGCAAGCACCAGAGCAGCCTCTGTACCTATTTCACCGTTCTTTATTGACGCAATCAATAAGCCAGTTTCAACAGGGTTTTCCTGGCTTGTTAACCTATGCCGTTAAGGCTAACCCTAATGCTCTTATTATCGAGACCATGTTGGAGCAGGGTGTGCTGGCCTACGATGTGGCATCTTTGGCCGAGATTGCATTAGTGCAGGGGCTGGCTGAAAAAGCGGGTCAATCGGTTAGTTTGCACTATCACAACCCCATTAAATCCGAACCAGCTATAGCCAAGGCTTGGCATGAGTACGGGGTGCGCAGTTTTGCTTTGGATGATGAGTTTGAACTGGAAAAGATATGCCGCCAAATTCCTGATCCATCTGGCACAGAACTGTCGGTGCGCTTTGTTGCCCCGGTAAAGCATCAGGTCGTGCTAGATTTAAATACTAAGTTTGGTGCTGATGTTAAGACGGCGATAAAACTGCTGCGTCAGGTGGCCGAGGCGGGTTTTAAAGCCTCGTTAACTTTTCATCCGGGTACCCAGTGTACTGATGAGCAGGCTTATGTGGATTTTATCGCCTGTGCCGCTGAGATTGCTGAGCAGGCTGGTGTGAGTTTGCATCGTTTGAATGTTGGTGGTGGTTTTCCAGCTAGCTATGTAAAGAGTTTTGGGCCTAATCTGGAACGTTATTTTGATGTTATTAGTCAGGCAGTAAAGCAATACTTTGTTACCCCTCCGGCATTGGTGTGTGAACCCGGCCGAGGTTTGGTTAATGATTGTGTTAGCCTGTTATTAAAGGTGATTCATCGCCGTGAGAATAATAGTATATTTCTGAATGATGGTATCTATGGTGGCCTGTTAGAGATGAAAATGGTGGATCTTGGTTGGCCTCTGTTATGCTGGCGTAATGGTCAGCTAATTGATGGTCCAAAAGACAGATTTACCGTTTTTGGCCCGACTTGTGATGCCATCGATGTGTTGCCCAGTCCACTGCAACTGCCCAAGCAATTGGCAGCGGGAGATTATATTGAAATGCCTTTAATGGGGGCGTATTCTTCGGCCAGTGCCACGCAATTTAATGGTTTTTTATCTGCCACCTATGTGACGGTGCAGGAATCAAGCTATTGTGCCTTGCAGCAATATTATGGCTTGCCCAAAGCCTCTGGGCTGTAGCTTTGCAGTAAGTCTCCTAAGTTAGTAGCTAATTTCGAGGGTGGTATTCAGGCAAGATCTCAGGTCTTGTTCAGGGTGCTGCTCTTTTTTTTGTCATAGTATAAATTTAATCCATGTACAAAAAAATATTGGGCATGCGTGTCGCGTGTAGATTAGTGATGGCTTAAAAACAACAGTTGCCGCACAGGCTTTGTAATAGACTCAGTTAGCCTTACCCATGCCACACAGGCATTTTGATTGTACCAGCATATAAGAATAGGACTAGCTATGACAACAAACTACAGTGAGCGTCGTAAAATTGATCCCACCAAGGGCAAAAACTTTGCTGATAGTTTGGCCAACGACAATGACCGTATGGAAATTGGCCCCACAGCTCTGGCTTACGCCGAATGGGAAGCGGCTGGCATTGCCTTGCCCAATTTGCCAGCCATGCGTGAGTACCGCTGGCAGCGGTTGGTTAGCCATATCAATGCTCGTGACTATGGAGCAATATTGCTGTTTGATCCACTAAATATTCGTTATGGTGCGGATTCTACTAATATGCAGTTGTGGAATACCCATAATCCATTTCGTTGTTTGGTAGTGTGTGCCGATGGTTATATGGTGATGTATGACTATGCCGTTGCCAAGTTTTTGTCCACTATCAACCCCCTCGTCAAAGAGCAGCGTGATGGGGCTGATTTTTTCTACTTTGATCGTGGTGACAAGATAGAGGATGCGGCGCAAAAGTTTGCTGCAGAAATTGCTGATCTGGTACAAGAGCACGGCGCTGGTAACCGGCGTTTGGGTGTTGATAAGCCCATGTTGCATGCCATTTGGGCACTGGAAAAAACGGGCTTTGAAATTTTTCCAGCCGAAGAACTAACCGAGAAGGCCCGGGCTATCAAGTGTGAGGATGAAATCCATGCTATGCGCTGTGCTATGCATGCCTGTGAGCAAAGTGTGGTGGCTATGGCAGCAGCGGCAAGGCCGGGGCTGTCGGAGAACGAGATTTGGGCAGTCTTGCACGCCGAGAATATAAAGCGCGGTGGCGAATGGATTGAAACTCGTTTGCTGGCTTCGGGACCACGTACAAATCCCTGGTTTCAAGAATGTGGCCCCCGTATTTTACAGAACAACGAAATCCTGTCTTTTGATACGGATTTGATTGGCCCTTACGGTATTTGTTCTGATATTTCCCGTTCCTGGTGGATCGGTGATGGTCAGCCTCGGGATGATATGGTTTATGCCATGCGCCATGCCTATGAGCATATCCAGCATAATATGGCCTTATTAAAACCAGGTGTTAACCTGCGTGAATTGTCGGAGCGAGGGCATGTTTTGGACCCACAATATCAGGCTGGTAAATACGGCTGTATGATGCATGGTGTTGGTTTATGTGATGAGTGGCCTTTGGTGGCTTACGAAGACAAGGTGGTTGAGGGGGCCTTTGACTATGAGCTTGCGCCAGGCATGTGTCTTTGTGTCGAGGCTTTGGTAGCGGCTGAGGGTGGTGATTTTGCCATCAAGCTGGAAGACCAAGTAGTTATTACTGAGGATGGCTATGAAAATCTTACTAGGCTACCTTTTGACCCGCGCTTGATGGGTGCATAACCTCTCTTGAATGAATGCGGCCCCTAAGACTTGAAATTAAGTGTTTTAGGCCGCATTGAGGACTATTCGGACACACAACCAAACAGCATATGAATAAACAAGAAGATCGTATTTACAAAGTTATTTTTGCTAACCGCGAAGAAGTATATGAAATTTTTGCCCGCTATGTTTATCCCAGTGATATGTATGGGTTTGTAGAGGTAGAAGAATATATCTTTGGTGAACGCAGTCAGTTATTGGTGGACCCAAGTGAAGAGCGTTTGAAATTGGAGTTTGCCCAGGTTAAGCGTTCCTATATTCCCATGCAGGCTATCATTCGTATTGATGAAGTGGAAAAGGAAGGGGTGGCAAAAGTCAGCACAGGTGGCGCCAATCTGGCTGCCTTTCCAGGGGGAAAAAATCAGCCTGGAAATAGCTGATGGGCCAATTTAAACTGCATCCTCAATTGGCTCAAGATTGTGAGGCAGTGCTTGATTGGCCTCTTTGTAAACTTTTGCTGATGAATAATGCGCAGGTGCTTTGGCTTATTCTGGTGCCTCGAGTAGAAGGTGTTGAGGAACTCCACGATCTGACGAGGGGGCAACAACACCAATTATGGCAGGAAGTGGAGATGCTTGGCAGTTATCTGTCGCAGACATATGCTCCCCACAAGTTGAACCTGGCGGCTATTGGCAATAAAGTGCGGCAACTGCATATGCATTTAGTGGTGCGTCAGGAAGATGATGCCTGTTGGCCTGAGCCTGTGTGGGGAAACTTGACCCCTAGTCCTTATAATGAAGCGGAAAAAATGGCGCTGGTTAGTCGCTTAAGAGCCGATTTGCATTAATTTTCTGGCAAAAGCAAAATTGTCTTCTATACTCAATATCACAACTTCAGATGGTAGCTGAGTTCTCCTGAGGTTGATCAGAGATAAAGGTCGCCTGCTTTGTTAGAGGCGTTTTCTCGGATTCAAGCTTGCATATAGTTTAGGGTGTCCTGTTTGGGCACCTTTTTTTTGCTGTTCTGTTAGCACTAATGGCTTGTTTGGTATGTGAATATTGGTCTCAAAAGTGACCAATCTGTGGCTAATAAAATCAAGCGTTTAGAGATTGTTACCCCATTAATAGGGTAGAGTCTTTAGTGGGGGTAGAATAGATGGCTGGGATAGCAGGATTCGAACCTGCGCATGACGGGATCAAAACCCGTTGCCTTACCGCTTGGCGATATCCCAGCAGTGTCCAGTGGACGTAAGAGAATGGTGGCTATGACTAGATTCGAACTAGTGACCCCATCATTATGAGTGATGTGCTCTAACCAACTGAGCTACATAGCCATTCCCTAAAGAGACTCGTTGGCACTTGCGTGTTACCGAGGACGCGAATTATTCCTTGTTTTAGTGTTGCTGTCAACAGGATTTTGCAGAAAACCCTGTTGATTTAACTGTTTTTTTTGCGCTTGCTCAGGGCGCTAAAATGTCTGTTATAAAGTGCCGAATAGGTGGGCAAAAATAGCCTCGATATAGGCTTATACATTAAAGCGGAAATGGATAACATCGCCGTCTTTAACCGTATAGTCTTTGCCTTCCAATCGCCACTTGCCCGCTTCTTTGGCACCTTGCTCACCATTGCCAGCAATAAAGTCATCGTAGGCCACGACTTCAGCCCGAATAAAACCCTTCTCAAAATCCGTATGAATCACACCGGCTGCTTGTGGGGCGGTGGCATTTTGATGTACTGTCCAGGCCCGTACCTCTTTTACCCCGGCGGTAAAGTATGTTTGCAGCCCCAAGAGTTTGTAGCCGGCACGAATAACCCGGTCCAAGCCGGGCTCTTGCATACCCATATCAGACAGAAATTCAGCCTTCTCGTCGTCTTCCAGTTCACTGATCTCGGCTTCTATTTGATTACAGATGGCGACCACCTCGGCGCCTTCATCCAGAGCTAATTGGCGTACTGCATCCAGATGTGGATTATCGGTAAAACCATCTTCAGCAATATTGGCAATATACATGGTTGGCTTGGTGGTGAGCAGGTGAAAAGTCTTGACCAGAGCTTGTTCGTCAGTGTTCAGGTCAAGGGTGCGCACCGCGGTTCCTTCACTTAGGGGCAAGGCCAACTTTTCCAGTAGTGCCAGTGTTTTTAAGGCGTCCTTGTCACCGGTTCGAGCGACTCTTTGTACGCGTTGCTTTTGTTTCTCAACTGACTCCAGGTCAGCCAGCGCGAGTTCCAGATTGATAATGCCTATGTCATCTATAGGGTCGATACGGTTAGCAACGTGAATAACATTATCATCTTCAAAACAGCGAACTACATGGGCAATAGCGTCAGTTTCGCGAATATTGGCGAGAAACTGGTTGCCCAGACCTTCACCGCGTGAGGCACCCTCTACCAGACCAGCAATATCAACAAATTCCATGGTGGTAGGCAGTACCCGTTGTGGGTCCACTATGGCGGCTAAAGCGTCCAGACGTGGGTCAGGCATAGGGACCACCCCAGCATTTGGCTCGATAGTGCAAAAAGGGAAGTTTTCTGCGCCAATACCCGCTTTGGTGAGGGCGTTAAAGAGGGTGGATTTGCCGACGTTGGGTAGGCCGACGATGCCGCAATTGAATCCCATGGAATACCTCGCTCTTGGATTTAACTGTGTGGAGTTTCACTATGCAGGCTGTGCATGGCCTGCTGCCAGTGCCCTTTGATGGCATGGGATAGATAACGAGTGGCGTTGTCCATGGCTCTTTGGGTACTGATAAAGTCGTTATTGGGTGCTTTCTTTAATACATAGGCGGTCACTTGTTTGGCGTCACCGGGGTGGCCAATGCCCAAGCGCAATCGGTGAAAGCTTTTATCGCCACCACGCTTGTTGATAATATCACGCAAACCATTGTGTCCGCCGTGACCACCACCTTGCTTAAACCGGGCTGTGCCTGGCGGCAGGTCCAATTCGTCATGAGCTACTAGAATAGCTGGATTTTCCAGCTTATAAAATGCGCTGACTGCTTGTACAGCTTGGCCACTTAGATTCATAAAAGTGGTAGGTACAAGCAGGTGCACTTTCTGACCTGCAATCATGCCTTGACCATAAAGCCCAAAAAAGCGTTTTTCTGGAGCCATCTTGATACCATGGCTGTTGGCGAGTGCTAACACCCAGTCCTGACCAGCATTATGGCGAGTATGGTCGTATTTGCTGCCCGGATTCCCCAGGCCGACAATAAGTTGTATTGGTAACGTATCTGTCATGGCATTATTAGCTTAAAAACAAACAAGGCCTGCATTGGCAGGCCTTGTTGATAGAACCCAACAGGGTCTTGGCCTAACTAGCTACCGCCGCGCTTGGCAGCGATGTTGGCAATAGGCGTATCATTTTTGGCACCAGTACTCAGAGCTTTGATCTTAACCCCTTTTGGTGTTTCCAGATCAGATAGGTGCACGATGCCGCCCACAGGCACATCTTGCATATCTACTGCTACGAATTCTGGAATGTCAGCTGCCAAGCAGGTAACAACTACTTCATTCATCTGATGAGAGATACGGCCGCCGGCAACCTTAACAGCAGGGCAGCTAGTCTCGTTCAGGAACTTGATAGGTACCAGAATATTGATAGGGTTGGTTTTCGTTACGCGCTGAAAATCAATATGCATGATTTCACGCTTGGCTGGGTGTCGTTGCATATCCTTCAGGATAGCCTTCTCATCTTTGCCATCAACATTAATCGTTAATACAGAAGAATAAAAAGCATTGCTTTCAGCAGCTTTAAACACATCTTTGTGTTCCAGAGTCAGAGCAACAGGCTTTTTGTTCTTGGCACCACCAAACATGATGGCAGGGACTTGACCTTTTTCACGACGCAGGCGGCGGCTCGCACCTTTCCCCATGTCTGAACGGACGTTAGCATTTAGAGTGATAGACATTGTGTCTTTCCTTTTAGTGATGACTAGGCACTTGCGACCGGTGTCACTAGTCAGTTTATATAAGCCATTTATAATGGCTGAGTTTAATCAGTCCAGTTAGTACCTAGGTACGAAACATGGCGCTGATAGATTCTTCGTTGCATACACGACGTACGGACTCGGCCAATAGGTCGGCCAGGGTCAGTTGACGAATATGCTTACAGGCTTTGGCAGCAGGTGTCAGAGGAATAGTATCTGCTACCACCAGCTCATCCAATGAGGAATTGCTGATATTATCAATAGCTGGGCCGGATAGTACCGGGTGTGTGGCATAAGCGACTACTCGTTTAGCGCCATTAGCTTTAAGAGCATCAGCTGCCTTGCACAGGGTGCCTGCTGTGTCACACATGTCATCCACCAGGATACAGGTGCGGTCAGCAACGTCACCAATGATGTGCATTACCTGAGATTCGTTAGCTTTTTCACGACGCTTGTCGATAATAGCCAGATCAACATCCAGCTGTTTAGCCACAGCGCGGGCACGGACCACGCCGCCCACATCTGGTGATACAACCACTGGATTTTCGTATTTTTGGCGTACAATCTCGTCTAGCAAAACAGGTGAACCAAAAACGTTGTCAACAGGAATATCGAAGAAACCCTGAATCTGCTCGGCGTGCAGGTCAACTGTCAGAACACGGTCTATGCCGGTGCGCGCCATCATATCAGCCACTACACGGGCGCTGATAGGCACCCGCGCTGAACGTGGGCGGCGGTCTTGGCGAGCATAGCCAAAATAAGGTACCACGGCGGTTACACGACTAGCAGAAGCCCGACGTATGGCGTCAGCCATCAAGATCAATTCCATCAGGTTGTCATTGGAGGGCGCGCAGGTCGGCTGAATAATAAAGACATCTTTACCACGCACGTCTTCCATTAGTTCAATGGCACATTCGCCATCGCTAAATTTGGTAACCTTGGCCTGGCCAAGGGGGACGCACAACTGGTCAACAACCTTTTGGGCTAATTCTGGATGAGCATTACCGGTAAAAACTTTTAGTTTTGACACCTGGGGCACCTTTGCTTCTCTTAAGTTAAGCTTGCTTGACCAATTTATTATCGCCTTTTGATTAGTGCGATAACTTTTAATTATGGCTGGGGTAGCAGGATTCGAACCTGCGCATGACGGGATCAAAACCCGTTGCCTTACCGCTTGGCTATACCCCAGCAATGGCTCTATTTTGCGGCCCAAAAATCTTGCCTTAAATAGAGGCGCGTATTTTCCCTGAGAGAGGTGATAAAGTCAATACGGGCGCCCGGTCATCCAAGGCTTTTTGACCTTTTTCCTGAGTCTCCAGGGGGGTTATCTTATTGACCTGGAACAGGCTGTAAGTTGGCCCAGTTTTTTAATACCAGTTTTAATTTGATAGCTTTGCCTTTTATAGTCATCTTATTTGGCATGGATAGACCCTTAACCTGAGTATAGGGACCATACTCTATTTGCCAGCCAGCCTGTTCTATGCTGCTCAGATCACCCGTGTCACTATAGGCCAGTTTGGCAGTACTTGCCGGGCTGGCAATGCCGCGTACCCAATAAAGCAGCTCGCGCATGGGGAATGTCCACTCAAAGTGGTTGGCAAATAGCTCCTCAATGCTGGTGGCCTGAATTTGCTCTTCTGCTGTGGTTGCTAGCACCGCGCCTGGGCGGCCTTCAATATGCAGATATCCCTGGCCTAATGGGCCGGTAATCAGAAGGTCGAAGGTATTGCTTCTTTGCCGCCACGTCAGGTTGCCATGGTTGTTTTTATTATCTATATAGACGGCTATTTTGCCCTCTACATCCCATTCCTGCAGTTTACCAACAGCCGTTGCACGTGCGTTATAGTAATCGGCTTTTGTGCTCTCAGACAAGGTAGTTTGTGGTAGTGTGCTACACGCCGTTATAAAGATGCTAATGGTACAGGCATAAGTGATATGTAAGATGCCTTGCCATAACTTATTCTTCATTTGGAAATTCCTTTTGAGCATCCAGTTGCGCCTGCTTGATAAGGGCATTGTCAGGATCATCTTTTAATATGCTATTCCAGATTCGGTGCGCTTGTTCTATATTACCCAAAGCCCATTCGACTACTCCTAAGTGGGCTGCGACCTCGGCATCTGGAAATTCGGCAAAGGCTTGTCGTAGATAATCCCGTGCCAGACGATAATGGCCCTGGCGGAATGCCAGCCATCCCATACTATCTTTAATGGCCGGATCGTCCGGTTTAAGCTGAAAAGCCCTTTTGATATAAATGTCAGCCTGTTTTAAATTGCTATTGTGGTCTGCATACGTATAGCCCAGGGCATTTAAGGCGTCGGCATGATCGGGATTTAGCTCAATCACCTTTAATAAATCACTCTCCATCTTGATCCAGTCGCCCTGATATGCTGCCAGCATGGCCTGTGAGTAGAGTAATGGAATATTGAGGGGGTGTTTGTCCAGGCCTTCCCTATATGTGTCCTGAGCCAGTTGCAGTTCGCTCAGGCTTTTAAAATAGTCAGCTTGCAGCAAATAAAGCTGGGCACTATGTTGCGGGTGATGGCCACGTAGCTTGGCAAAATAGTCGCGGGTGTGCTGGGCCGCTGGTTGCTCAATCGCAATCTGCTCAAGCATACTGGGAATTAAGTTGGGCCCTGCAGACACCAGACGCAAGTGCTTAAGTGCCTTATTAGGTTGGCTTAATTGTAGATAATTTAGGCCCAGATAATATTGCGCCTGCGAGTTGTCAGGGTCCAGTTTGGCAGCTTTTAACAGATGGGTTTGGGCCTGGTTCAGTAAGCCAACTTGCATATATAAAACGCCTGCTGACAGTCGCAGGCCAGCGTCATTGGCATAGCGTTTAATCAATTTGTTAAGTAACTCCAGAGCGCCCTCTGGGTCTGATAGTTGGCTCAAGGCCTGCACATGCATAGAGGCCAGCAAACGATCAGGCTGTGCTTGATTGGTATAGGGTTGCAGAAATGTATCTGCTTGTTGATAGGCTTGTTCAGCTAACAGTATTTCTGCATAAAGAGTAGGGGCTGGCAGGTATTCAGGTTTGGTGTCGATTAGCTCCATAAGGACGTCTTTAGCGGCATCGATCTCGTTATTACGCAGCAGGCTTTGGGCGACATGTTGTTGTGCAAGGGTAACCTCAGGTTGTAACTGAGCCCACATCTGACTGGCTTGTTTGTAGTTATCGGTCTGATTACTTAATTGTGCGGCGTAGGTTGCTCTTTTCGCGAGTTCGGCATTTTGGGTGCTTTGTGCGCTGGCTAAAAAGTGTTCACTGGCTTGCTGGTTGAGGCCGCGATGCAGGGATATCTCGCCAGCCAGCATATGCGTCAGGTTTTTACCATCGAGGGGTGTTGGTGGAGTAGGTGGTGGCACAGGAGTGGTGTTTGCACAGGCGCTGAGCAGCAGGCAGGCAGCTAACCCGGAGCCAAGTCTTGCCTTGGGCACGCAGATGTTGCCGTAAGGCCAGCAATCTAGCAAGTGGGAAAAAGGCAAAACCATCGATAGCTGTTCCTGTCGTTGAAAGCGATGACTGAGTCTGAATGTGCTTCAGTGTAACAAATCGCCGTCATTAATAAAGCAAAGCCTAGTACACCAGCAACATATTGACAGGTTTAGCCTTGTTCTGGTGTGGCGCGGCAAGGTGACGTGAGCTATTCCCTTGCCAAACACGGCAACGCGGCTGTGGGACACCAAAACCATGTCACTGAATTTGTCAATATAATGTAGTTACTGTGCTGACATCTAATCCCTATTGGTAGGCCATAATTTCAGGTATAATGCTGGCCTTTCTGAGATCCTCTGGTACCTGTTAGGTCCTGATTTAAGTCCTGGTTAATCATGACGCTATTTGTTTTTGGTATAAATCATCATACTGCGCCGGTACAGGTGCGTGAAAAGGTGGCGTTTGCTCCGGAAGTGACGCCTCAGGCCTTAGTGCGCCTAGTGTCAGAAACGCCTCTGCAGGAGGTGGCTATTCTGTCAACCTGTAATCGCACAGAAATATATGGCTATATGCCCTTGTGTGAAGAGTCTGTTAGCCCCGAGGTAGCGGTTGCCTCATGGTTGGCTGATTTTCATACCATAGATATTATGGATGTACGGCAGCATAGTTACTGTCGCCATGCAGACGAGGCAGCCCGGCATATGATGCGTGTAGCTTGCGGTTTAGATTCTTTGGTCTTGGGTGAGCCCCAAATTTTGGGGCAACTAAAATCCAGCTATTCAGTGGCTCAGGAATATGACTCCGTATCCAGCCATCTCAATCGCCTTTTTCATCAATCGTTTAGTATGGCCAAACAGGTGCGTACGCAAACGGCGATTGGCGAGAGTCCGGTATCGGTAGCTTTTGCGGCAGTGTCTATGGCGCGCCAAATATTTGCTGATTTTAGTCAGCAAAAAGCCCTCCTGATTGGCGCCGGTGAAACCATTGAATTGGTTGCCAAACACTTGCGTCAAGCTGGTGTGCAGCAGTTGATGGTAGCTAATCGTACTTTGAAGCGGGCTGAAAAGTTGGCACTGGAATTTGATGCCAAGGCGATGTTGTTGTCTGATATTCCACAACAATTGCATACTGCTGATATTGTTATTTCCTCAACCGCCAGTCAGTTGCCTATTTTGGGCAAGGGGGTAGTGGAAAGTGCCTTAAAGCTGCGTAAGCGACGCTTAATGTTTATGGTGGATATTGCTGTACCTCGTGACATTGAAGCTGAAGTAGATGATTTGGATGATGTCTATTTGTACACGGTAGATGATCTGAAGGATGTGATTGAGGAAGGTAAGCGCTCGCGGCAAGAGGCAGCGCGAGCGGCCGAAGAAATTATTGATCAGGGTGTTATCGAGTTCCTAAAAAAGGAAAAGGCACTGGATGCTGTGGGTACCATTCGTGAGTTTCGTAGCAAGATGGAAGCTATTCGTGATGTGGAGCTGGCCAAGGCCTTGGCCAATATGGAAAAAGGCCAGGATGTAGAGCAGGTGTTACAACGCCTGGCTCGTGATTTAAGTAATAAAATGATGCATGGCCCAACCATATATTTAAAACAGGCCAGTATTGAAGACCAAGAGCAGGGTGTGCAGACCGTGCAGGATATCTACGAGTTAAACAAATAAATTATGAAAGCTTCTATACTATCCAAGTTAGATCATCTAAAAGATCGCTATGAAGAGCTGGAAGCCCTTTTGGGTGATGCTGAAGTGATTATGGATCAGGACAAATTTCGCAGTTATTCAAAAGAATATGCTGAGCTGGAAGATGTGGTAAAGCTGTATTCCGAGTATGCGCAACTGCAGGAAGATATGGCAGAAGCCATGGTGCTACTGGCAGAAGATGATGCTGAGATGAAGGCTATGGCTCAGGAAGAGATTCAGGCCGGCAAGGAGCGTCAGGAAGAGTTGGAATGGGCCCTGCAAAAGCTGCTACTGCCCAAAGACCCTAATGACGGCCACAACACTTTCGTGGAAATCCGCGCTGGTACCGGAGGAGATGAGGCGGCTATTTTTGCCGGTGACCTATATCGTATGTATACGCGTTATGCTGAGCAAATGGGTTGGCGAGTGGAAATTATCAGTGCCAATGAAGGTGAACATGGCGGGTATCGGGAAATTATTACGCGCATGGTGGGTAATGATGTTTATTCCCGTCTAAAGTTTGAGTCTGGCGCCCACCGAGTGCAGCGTGTGCCTGAGACTGAGTCGCAGGGGCGTATTCATACTTCGGCCTGTACCGTGGCGGTGATGCCAGAAGCAGAATCAGTGGAAGACGTGGACATCAATAAAGGTGATCTGCGTATTGATACCTTCCGTGCCTCTGGTGCTGGTGGTCAGCATGTTAACAAAACTGATTCTGCCATTCGTATTACGCATATTCCTTCTGGCGTAGTAGTAGAATGCCAGGATGAGCGTTCGCAACATAAGAATAAGGCTAAGGCCATGTCATTGCTGGCCGCTAAACTTTTGACCAGTGCTCAGGATGCGGCTGCTGCCGAGCAGGCTGACCAGCGTAAAAGTTTGGTGGGTAGTGGTGATCGTTCGGAACGCATTCGTACTTATAATTATCCTCAGGGCCGGGTGACTGATCATCGTATTAGCCTGACCCTATATCGCCTGCCGGAAATTATGGAAGGTGATATGAGTTGTGTAATTGAGCCACTTATCAATGAGCATCAGGCCAATATGTTGGCAGCTCTGAGTGATAGCGAAGGCTAATATGCTGCCCACACAAGAACAGGCGCTGGTGTGGGCGAGGCAACGTCTGGAGGCAGGCGAAAGCCCGACTCTGGATTGCGAAATTATACTCACCCATATTCTCGACTGTAGTCGTGCCAGCTTGTTTGCCTGGCCAGAGAAGCCTCTGTCTGAGGCCCATTGGCAGGCATTTCAACAAGCTATTGAGCGTCGCGAACAAGGCGAACCTGTAGCCTATATTATAGGTGAGCAGGGCTTCTGGAATCTGACCCTAAAAACCAACCCATCGACCTTGATACCCCGGCCGGAAACCGAATTGCTGGTGGAGCTGGTGCAGTCTATGCAATGGCCTCCGGCAACCCGACTACTGGATCTGGGTACGGGAACCGGAGCTATTGCTCTGGCTTTAGCTGGTGAGCACCCTGATTGGCAAGTGGTGGGAGTCGACTATAACGCCGACGCAGTGCATCTGGCAGTCCACAATGCTCAGTTAAACCGCATCACTAATGCCACCTTTGAGCAGGGCTTTTGGGCCCAAAATGTGCAGACCGGTTGGCATTGTGTGGTTAGTAACCCCCCTTATATCGACCCTTATGATAGGCATTTACAGCAAGGTGACGTGCGCTTTGAGCCCCTATCCGCTCTAGTCTCTGAAGATGCTGGTTTGGCTGATATCAAAATTATTACCAAGCAGGCTTGGCAGTTGTTATATAAAGGTGGCTGGCTGTTATTGGAGCATGGTTTTGATCAGGGTCAGGTGGTGCGTGATATCCTGCTTGCATCGGGTTTTAAACAGGTGCAGACTGAGTTGGATTATGGCCAGCGCGAGCGCGTCACCCTTGGTCAAAAGCCCTGATTAGCGAAGAAATTAATGTCATGAACGACGATCAATTGTTGCGTTATAGTCGCCAAATTATGTTGCCAGAATTTGATTATGCTGGTCAGCAAGCGCTATTGGATGCGCGAGTATTGGTGATTGGTGTTGGTGGTTTGGGTAGCCCGGTGGCTATGTATCTGGCGGCGGCAGGAGTGGGCCATCTGGTATTGGTCGATGATGATGTGGTCGACTTTAGTAATTTGCAGCGGCAAATAGTGCACACTGAGCAAACCGTTGACCAGCTCAAGGTGGATTCGGCTGCGACCAGCATTGCTCGTCTTAATAGTGATATCAAAGTCACCTGTTTACCGCAGCGCTTGGCTGGTAAAGCGCTGGAGGATCAAGTAAAAGCGGCAGATGTGGTGGTAGACTGCAGTGATAACCTGACAACCCGTAGTGCATTGAATCAGGTATGCTGGCGTATAAAAACGCCTTTGGTGTCTGGTGCAGCCATCCGCTTTGAGGGACAGCTAAGCGTATTTGATAGTCGTCATGCCGACTCACCCTGTTATGCCTGCTTACATCATCAAACCGGTAGTTTGGATGCGACCTGTGCTGCCAATGGCGTTATATCGCCAGTGGTTGGTATTATTGGTGCCATGCAAGCTCTGGAAACAGTTAAATTATTGGCGCAAGTAGGGGAGCCTGCCATTGGCAAGTTAATGCTGTTCGATGGGCTGGCAGCACAATGGCGAAGCTTTGGTTTGCCTAAACTACCAGGGTGTCAGGTTTGTGGCGCAATTGAATAAGTGCAAGTACAGTGAGCCACTAGAGTTGGTTCTGTACTTGTTGGCCACGTCTGTTCGATAGCTACCTCACATATGGCCAGCCGTTTACCCAGTTTAAGCAAACTACCCCGAGCTAACATGGGGACATCGGCTTGTGGCTTGTGTAAGAAATTGATATTCAAGTTGGTGGTCACTGTCATGGTATTGGGGCCTATACGGTTCAAAATAGTGCCATAGGCGGTAACATCTGCCAAAGCCATCATAGTGGGGCCCGAAATAGTGTTGCCAGGGCGCAGGTGAGAGTCATCCGGATGCAAGGAAAAGATGACCTCGCGCTCAGTGACAAGGTGTACTGCACCTGTATTTTGTATTTGTGGAAAGTGCTTATTTAGAAAGTCATTTAACTCATTTTTATGCATTCTGTATGTCCGTTTTCTGAAGACTTATAGCAGCATACCATGAGCATCAATTTATTGTTTATTATTAATATGTTGAATAGACTTTAGTGGCTACAGAAAAACGGCTTTTTTTCGCAAACTTTGCGCCACTGCTATTGACTCTGTAAGAGAATGGTTTATTATACGCCACCTCTGCGGAGGGGTGGCAGAGTGGTTTAATGCAACGGTCTTGAAAACCGTCGTGGGCTAATACCCCACCGAGAGTTCGAATCTCTCCTCCTCCGCCATTTAACCCTTGTGGTTAGGTTGATAAAATACATAGTAAAAATTTGGGTCGTGAGCTCAGTTGGGCGAGGGGCCGGTGCCGAAGGCAGTCAAAGCAAAGCTTTGGCAGGTTCAGAGCGACACGAGGCTAACGCCGAGTGGCAGGAAGAGCAGTTGGCCAAGCCGCTAGGCTTGTAAAACACATAGTAAAAATTTGGGTCGTTAGCTCAGTTGGGCGAGGGACCGGTGCCGAAAGCAGTCAAAGCAAAGCTTTGGCAGGTTCAGAGCGACACGAGGCTAACGCCGAGTGGCCGGAAGAGCAGTTGGCCAAGCCGCTAGGCTTGTAAAACACATAGTAAAAATTTGGGTCGTTAGCTCAGTTGGGCGAGGGGCCGGTGCCGTAGGCAGTCAAAGCAAAGCTTTGGCAGGTTCAGAGCGACACGAGGCTAACGCCGAGTGGCCGGAAGAGCAGTTGGCCAAGCCGCTAGGCTTGTAAAATACGTAGTAAAAATTTGGGTCGTTAGCTCAGTTGGTAGAGCAGTTGGCTTTTAACCAATTGGTCACAGGTTCGAATCCTGTACGACCCACCATTACATTAAATGCCTCCCTAGTGGAGGCATTTTTTTTGCTTATATAAAGGCCAGCTTACTGGCCTTTATACGGAAGGTCTGAACAATCGCTTAAGCAGCGGTAGCCAGATTAGCAGCATGAATTTGCTTAACCAGCTTATCGATATCCTGTTCTACCTGTAACATGGCTTGCTGTCGTATATGGCCATAACCGCGCACTTTATCAAAGGTCTTGGCTACCTCCTGCCAGGCTGCATAATCTGTGCTATCAATATGTTCACAGAGATGATCCATTTGTTGCACATAGTAGTTGCTAAAAGCAACTTCAGCTTTGCGTTCTGGATGGCGGGCGTAAATATCCAGCAAGCTACCACGCCAGCGTCGCATACTGGCTAAAGCTGGCATTAGTTTTAGTATCCAGCTACCAATAGCGTATTTTTTCGGCTGCTGCAGCCATTTATTCCACCCAGCCAGACCCAGCGGAGAGAGGTTAAGTTTAATCTTGGTCTGGCCATCAAAGCTGGCCATTAATGTGCGTTGCCAATCTGTCTTGGTTAGTAGTCGCGCTACTTCGTATTCATCTTTTATGCGCAGCAAACGCGAGTATTCCGTAATCATCATGCCCAGCAGGTTTTCCATGTGGTCTGCTGATACGCGCTCTTGTAGTTTTTGTTGCCAAGTTTTTATCTGCTGCTGGAAGCTGTTGGCTAGCTGCTGGTTTTGGTATGTCACCAGTTTTTCAATTTCTGTTGCTAGTTTTTCCTGCCAGCTTAATAAAGCTGTGACATTGACCACTTGGGTGCCGGTATCTGGTTCACCAAAGTGGGCCAGATAACGACCCAAGTGCAGAGCGCGCAGATTATTCTCTACACTTACATTGTTAAGCGTTATAGCCTGTTCAATAGCTTGCATAGTCACAGGCAGCAATCCCTGTTGCAGAGCACAGCCCAGCATCATGGTATTGGCGTAAATAGCATCCCCCAGATAGGTGACAGCCAGTTGGTGAAAATCCATAAACAGGCTGTTGGTATCAAGTTGTTTGGCAATCAGGTCAAGGCATTCCTGATGCCGGAAATCCGCCCTTGGTTGTTGGATAAAGTCAGAGGTTGGAATTAGGTGGTTGCTTATCACCCCGCGTGTGTTTGGTGTGCACAGGCTCAGCACATTATTGCCGGCTGTAACCACCACATCGGCGCCAATAACGGCATGGGCATGGCCAGCAATAATACGTGCTGTGGTAGCCTGTTCCGGTTTGGCACTGATACGAATATGGCTAACCACGGCTCCGCCTTTTTGGGCCAGACCAGAGAAGTCCAGAGTCATAAAGGCCTTATCGTCCAGATGGGCAGCCATGCCGAGTAGGGCGCCAATGGTTACCACACCCATGCCGCCAACACCTGTTACGGCAATATTGCATGGCCCCTGTGCCAGATCAAAAAGGGCCGGCGCTGGCAGGTCACCCTGTGGTAAGGTGCTAGCTTGTGGGCGTTTGGGAGTGGCACCGTCAAGGCTTATCAAAGCCGGGCAGAAGCCTTTTATGCAGGTCAGGTCGCTATTGCACATGGACTGATTTATCTGGCGCTTGCGGCCTTCTGTGGTTGGCAGTGGTTCAATTGCAATGCAATTGGATTGTTGGGAGCAGTGGCCGCAGCCATCGCAAATTTCAGGGTGAATCCATACTCGTTGTGGTGCCTTAGGGCGTAAGCCACGTTTACGTTGGCGCCGCTTTTCTGTGGCGCATGCTTGATGATAAACAATAACGCTTACCCCTTGCTGCTGGCGCAGTTTAAGCATGGTTTGTTCCATTTCATCACGCTGGCCAATATACACCCCTGCAGGTATTTTCTGCCCTTTATATTGAGTCGGGTCTTCACTTAGCAGATAGATATGCTGCACCCCTTCGGCCTGCAATTGTTGCAGTAGTTGGGGCACGCTTAAGTGGCCATCAATCTGCTGGCCGCCAGTCATGGCCACGGCCTCGTTATAGAGTATTTTGTAGGTGATGTTGGCTTGGCTGGCCAGTGCCTGACGAATAGCTAATGATCCGGAATGAAAATAGGTGCCATCTCCAAGGTTAACAAATTGGTGCGGCTCGTCGGTAAAGTGGCTGCAAGCCAGCCAGGGCACACCTTCGCCACCCATTTGGGTAAAGGTTTCGGTGTTGCGATCCATCCAGGTGACCATATAGTGGCAGCCGATACCGGCACTGGCACGGCTGCCTTTGGGTACCTTGGTGGAACTGTTATGGGGGCAGCCGGCACAAAAAACGGGTATGCGTGCAGCAGGTGCCTGATGCTGGCGTTGTTGCTGTTCCTGCAAACGCTGGATTTGTGTAGTCAGGTGCTTATGGGTGTCTGCATCCAGCTCTAGTTTTAGCAGGCGGTGGGCCAGTGCCAGAGCGATATTGATAACATCAAGTTCGGCGGCCAGAGGTAAAATAGGCTGGTCTTTATCATCAAACTTGCCGGTAATGCGAGGCCGTTCAGGGCCCCAGTTAAACAGATGTTGTTTAATCTGGTTTTCGATGACTTCGCGCCGCTCTTCAATCACCATAATTTCCTGCATATGGCGCGAAAACTCCCTTACGCCTTCTGGCTCAAGGGGCCATGGCATGGCTACCTTGTAGACGCTGATACCCAGTTTGGCAGCCCGCGGATTATTTAAACCAAGTTCTAATAAAGCTTGGCGCGTATCTTCGTAGGCTTTGCCTGAGGTGATGAGACCAAAGCGTGGGTGGGGGGAGCGCAGGGTAACTCGGTCCAGTTGGTTGGCTCTGGCAAAGGCCATGGCAGCATAGGCTTTATGCTGTTGCAGACGTTCGTCCTGCAGCCAGCGGTCATCCGGCCAGCGTAGATTCAGCCCGTCAGTGGGTATGTTAAAGTCTTGTGGCAGGATAAAGTCGTTGGCTAGTGGTGTTAGATCGACAGAGGCGGTGGTTTCTACGGTCTCAGAAATCACTTTAAAACCGACCCAGCAACCACTATAACGGGACATGGCGATGCCAGCCAGACCCAGCCAGATATATTCATGGATGGATGAAGGGTAAAGCATAGGCATGACAGCCGACATAAAAGCATGATCAGACTGGTGGGGTACGGTGGATGATTTGGCACCATGGTCATCGCCGGCCACACACAGTACACCGCCATGTTTGGAGGTGCCAGCGGCATTGGCATGTTTAAACACATCGCCACAGCGATCTACTCCGGGACCCTTGCCATACCACATGCCGACTACGCCATCGGTGTTGGCCTGGGGGGATAACTGACTTTGTTGGCTGCCCCAGATCATAGTGGCTGCCAGATCTTCATTGACGGCAGGGTGAAAGTGGATATTCAGTGGCTCAAAGAAAGGTTTGGCGGCATGCAGGGTGTTGTCTATATTGCCCAGTGGTGAGCCGCGATAGCCACTGATGAGCGAACCAGTATGCAGTTGCTTGTTGCGATCCATGCGCATTTGCTCGATCATAATTCTGGCTAGTGCCTGTTGGCCATTCATATATACTCGCCCAGAGGGCTGGCGATAGCATTCAAATAAATCAGTAACTTTGGACATGGTCGGCTCCAGTATTTTTTTTACAGTATGCCTGATAACGAGAGGATATCCATTTCCATATTTTGTTTGTTTTTATTGTTTTATGGCCTAAATATTCTTGTTTACGGAATAAATTAGGATATATGTTTCTTATTGATCGGCATTTATGCCATTGATGTTTTTAATACCAGAATTTTACTGGTTTAGGGGTTTGCCAGCCGACCAGTGGTTTCGGGTTTAGGCCCAGCAATATTGCACTCTTGGTCGCGAGGAGTCGCGTCATCTGCTTTAATTTGCTGCTTCATTCCAGGAGGATTGATGGCGAGCTGCGGTTTGGCGGCGGCTGCTATGGCGGTTTTGTTCGTGCAGAAGTTGCTCTAAATAATGCATATGAGCTTGGGCGGCAGCCCGTGCCGCATCCGCTTGGCCGGTCATAATACTGTGGTACAGGTTCTGATGTTGCAGGCGAATTTGCTCACGCGATGCGCTTGTGCCAGAAGCCAGAATCAGGTTTTGATGAACATTGGAAGATAAGACGTCAAACAGGGCGCGCATAGTGTGCAGTAGTACACGATTATGGCAGGCTGCGGCAATGGTCAAGTGGAAGTGAGCATCGGCGTCAGCTTCCAGAATACCCTCATCACTGGCATGACTTGCTTGCAAGTGCTGATAAGCCTTGGTCAGCATGTCCTTGTCCAGATCTGTAGCTCGCAGGGTAGCCAGATAAGCGATATTGCCTTCCAGTGTGTGGCGAAATTCCAGCAAATCTTCCTGGCCCTGAGCATCACGCAGCAATAGCATGGTAAGTGGGTTGTTAAATTGCAAGCCTGCTGCTTCAGATACTTGTGTGCCCCCACCATGTTTACTTACTAAAAGGCCTCGCTCTACCAACTGCTTGATGGCTTCGCGCAAAGAAGGGCGCGAAACATCCAGTTGTGCGGCCAGTTCCCGTTCCGCTGGTAACTGTTGGCCGGGGTGCAGGCTGCCCTCAACAATCATCTGCTCCAAATGATCAATTATGACATCGGCCACTTTGGGTTGAGTTAGTTTGTTAAAAGTCATCATTTAACCTGTGGTTGTATGCCTGCTTGCAAATTGTAAGCAATTACCCGGCCTGTGACCAGTACACAGGCTAGATTATATTTGTATACGCAATAAATTGTATGGTTCGCTTTATATACCAGATAAGTTCCATGTATTTACCGTATCTGGATGATGTGCTATGCTTTACTAATTATTTGGTAAAAAAATTTTACCAATTTAAACCATCTTCTATATTGCGCTTGCGCGCTTTGAACTTGCTAGCGTCCA
This sequence comes from Gammaproteobacteria bacterium, assembly GCA_030748435.1. GTDB lineage: Bacteria > Pseudomonadota > Gammaproteobacteria > Pseudomonadales > Balneatricaceae > Njordibacter. Next base: position 22,020 of record JASMLZ010000082.1, read on the forward strand.
GTTAACCAAAAATGCCTCTGGAGGTAAATGTAAATGCCCCTTGCCAAGGAACCTCAAGTATCAACAGTGCTGTCAAGGCAGGCTTTGGTTGCCGATCTTGGACGACTGGTTACGCCTCAGCAGGTGCTGGATGATGATGAAAATCAGCGTCCATTTGAGTGTGATGGTTTGGCTGTTTACAAACAAATGCCGTGGATCACGGTTATTCCTAATACCAGTGAACAGGTACAGGACATTTTGGCTTACTGTTATAAGCAACGGATCCCGGTCGTGGTACGTGGTGCTGGCACAGGTTTGTGCGCTGGTGCTACCCCCCATGCCAGTGGTGTGCTGTTGGTGATGACGCGGTTTGACCAGATATTATCTATTGATGCAGATTTGGCCCAAGCGCGCGTGCAACCGGGGGTACGTAATTTGGCGCTAAGCCAAGCGGCTGAGCCAATGGGGCTGTATTATGCACCGGACCCCTCATCGCAAATTGCTTGTACTATCGGTGGCAATGTGGCAGAAAATTCTGGTGGCGTGCATTGCCTTAAATACGGTTTGACAGTGAACAATCTGTTAGCAGTTACGCTAGTCACTATGGAGGGCGAACTAGTGACCTTTGGCGGCCCGGGTTATGAAACGCCGGGTATGGATCTGGTGGCGTTAATGGCTGGTTCTGAAGGCTTGCTGGGTGTTATTGTTGAAGCCACAGTGCGGCTGCTGCCAAGGGCTGAAAAAGTACAGGTATTAATGGCGGCTTTTGCTGCGGTCACTGATGCCGGTGATGCGGTTGCCGATCTGGTGGGCAGCGGTGTTATACCAGCTGGTTTGGAAATGATGGATAAGCTCGCCATTGTGGCGGCAGAAGACTTTGTTAAGGTGGGTTACCCAACGGATGCCGAGGCTTTGCTGATTTGTGAGTTGGATGGCACAGAGGCCGAGGTAGCTCAGCAGTTGGAAGCAGTAAAGACTTGCTTTAATCATTGCGGTGCAACGTCTATTCGGGTTGCCAAGGATGCGCAAGAAGCGGCCCGCTTATGGCTGGGGCGCAAGTCAGCATTCCCAGCCGTAGGGCGCATATCACCTGATTATTACTGTATGGATGGCACTATTCCACGGAGTCAGGTTGGCAAGGTGCTAACCCGGATTGGCGAATTGTCTACTCACTATGGGTTACCTGTGGTCAATGTATTTCATGCCGGTGATGGCAATCTGCACCCCTTAATATTGTTTGATGATGCTAAATCAGGTGACCTTGAAAAGGCAGAAGCATTAGGTGGTGACATCCTTACACTGTGTGTTGATGTAGGCGGTACTATTACCGGTGAGCATGGTGTAGGTCTGGAAAAATTGTCCCATATGCCTTATCAGTTCAGTGATCAGGAATTGGCTCAATTTAGAGGTATTAAATTAGCCTTTGACAGCCATGAACTGTTGAATCCGGGCAAGGCTATACCAACGCTTAAATACTGTCAGGAATATCGGAGTATTCAACATGACTGATATGACTTCAGTACTGCAGGATCAGGTGCGTGTGGCAGCTGATACGGGGGCTGGCCTAAATATTGTTGGTGCAGGCACCAAGACCGGTTTGGGGCGTGCTGCCCAAGGACAGACATTGTCATTGCTTGAGCATAAAGGGGTTATTAGTTATTCCCCCACCGAGCTGGTCATTCAAGTACGTAGTGGCACTACTGTTACTGAACTTAATAGTATCTTGGCTGAACAAAAGCAGCGGCTGGTGTTTGATCCCCCAGTGTTTAATGATCAGGCTACCATTGGTGGCTCCGTGGCCGCTAACCAGTCGGGTTCTTCCAGACCCTGGGTAGGTGGGGTAAGGGATAGCCTGCTAGGGGTTGGTCTGATCAATGGTACCGGTGAACATTTGCATTTTGGTGGTCAAGTTATGAAGAACGTGGCCGGGTTTGATGTGTCACGGTGTCAAGTTGGGGCTATGGGAACCCTGGGGGTTATCACTGAAGTTAGTCTAAAAGTGTTACCACAATATGAGGCTGATGCAACGCTGGTATTTGCTGCCAGTGTTGCCGACGCTTTACAGATGATGCCGCAGTATATGCAGCGTAATCTTCCGGTTACCAGTGTGTGCTATTGGCAAGGCAAACTATATGTACGTTTGCAGGGATCTACTGCGGGTGTGGATAGTATTGTATCTGCGGGTGATGGCAGTGTTTTAGCACAGGATGCGGCCATTGCATTGTGGCATCAGTTGCGTGAATATAAATTACTGGACGCCACAACCGAGCAGGTCTTGTGGCGCAGTAACGTGGCTGCTACGGATGCCTTGGTGATGTGCACTGATGACTGTTTATTAAACTGGGCTGGGTCTCAGCGGTGGCAACTTCTGCCCGCTGACCAAGCCGGACCAGAGCAAGCCATTCAGTTTATGGGAGGCGATCGCCAAGGGGAAGTCAACGGTGAGCTCAACAGCGTTGCAAGGCAGTTGCAAGGTCGTCTGAAAAAGGCCTTTGACCCCCACTCTGTGTTTAATTCTGGCCGTCTGTATTCCTGGATGTAAATTATGAAAACGACATTAGCGCAGGAATTTAAGGCCGAGCCCAAATTTCAGGTAGCAGAAGATATCCTGCAGGCATGTGTGCACTGTGGTTTCTGTACGGCTACCTGTCCCACTTATTTGCAACTGGGTGATGAGCGAGATAGCCCACGTGGTCGCATCTATATGATGAAGGCTATGTTTGAAGGTGCCACTGTGTCCGCCGCAACGCGAGAGCATCTGGATCGTTGTTTAACTTGTCGAAGTTGCGAGACAACCTGTCCGTCCGGTGTAAAGTATGGTCATTTGGTGGATCTGGGACGGGAGGTGGTAGAACAAAAAGCGCCTCGGCCCTGGTATCAGCGCCTGTTACGCTGGAGTTTGCGTCAGGTACTGCCTTACCGGTGGCGGTTTGGGCCACTGTTGCGTCTGGGGCAGCTGTTTCGCCCGTTGCTGCCACCGGCGATCAAGGGGCACGTTCCCAAGCCTGTGCCACGTTTGCAGGCCGTGGCTTCAGACCACCAGCGCATCATGTTAAGTATGCCGGGCTGTGCGCAGGCCAGTGCTGCACCCAATACCGACCTGGCAGCTGCCAAAGTGTTGCATAAGTTAGGTATAAAGATGCAGGTGGTGCAGCAAACGGGCTGTTGTGGTGCTGTTGATATACATCTTAATGCCCATGAGCAGGGTTTAGCCAAGGCACGTATGAATATCGATGCTTTATGGCCCCATATTACGGCTGGTGCTGAAGCTATTGTAGTAACAGCTTCTGGTTGTGGTGCGACCTTACAGGAGTATGGTTACCTGCTGCGTGATGATCAGCAATATGCCGATAAGGCTGCCAAAGTGGCTGATCTGTGTCGCGATCTGGCGGAGATTTTAGCCGACTGTGACCTGAGTAAGCTGGACTTGCCCAAAGTACAGCAACGGATTGCCGTACACTGCCCTTGTTCCCAGCAACACGGGATGAAGTTGCCAGATAAAGTAAAAACAGTGCTTGCCAGTCAGGGCTTTGACCTGAGTAAAACCAAAAATGACCACTTGTGCTGTGGTTCTGCGGGCACCTATTCGTTACTTCAACCCAAACTCAGTTCGCAGTTGCGCAGCAATAAGCTGGCTGACTTAAGTATTGATAAACCAGATTTGATTGTAACTGCCAATATCGGCTGTCAATTACATTTGGGCGGGCATGCAAAGGTACCCGTCAAGCACTGGATTGAACTCTTGGTAACTGACTGATTAAGCTATATACCCTGTATAACAACACTGCCCCAGTAACTCTTATAAAGTGTTATTTACAATACTTTGCAAACATAAGAGGAATTTCTACCCTATACTAGGGTCAATAAGAGTAGACTAATATAAGATCTTTGCACGATGGTTATTTGGTCTTGTGACAGAACAAAATTCCGGCTCGTGCAAAGCTCTCAATTGATAACTCTTGCGCTAGGAGTTAGTTATTGACCAGTAGTGCTTCGATTTATTAGAGGCCTGATTTTGTGAAGGAGTGGAACGGATGAAGAAATTAATTGCAGTCGCTATGGGGTTAGCCTTGGCCAACAGTGCTCAAGCAGCTCAAGTATTGGTAAAGGTGCTGCAGGAGTCTGACCCTATTGCCAGTAATGTAGTAACCGAAGTGCCAGTAAAATCTTGCCGTATTGAGCAGGTACCTGTGTATGGTACCGTGTCTGGCGGTACTAAAGCCAAGCCATCAGTTGCTGACAAGGCCGCCGGTGCTATCTTTGGTGGTCTATTGGGCTCACAAGTGGGTAGTGGTGATGGTAAGGATGCGGCCACACTTTTGGGTGCTATTATTGGTGCAGAAATGGTTGAAGGCCAAGTCGGCAAGCCGCAACAGCAGCAGGTTATTACCGGTTATCGCAACCAGGAAATCTGTGAAATGATCATGCAGCAAAAAACGATGGAAAAAGTCACCAGCTATAAAACCTATATCGAGTTTGGTGGTCAGATTTGGCAGTTGAATACACCTATTTCCTATGCCAAAGGTGATTTTGTCAAGGTGAATATAGATATCACCATGGCCAACTAAACCTATGTTTTAAACTTTTATCAAAGCACGGGCCAGTACTTGTGGGTCCGCATTGCCTCCGGATAACACCACCATAGTGGTTTTGTCCCGGGTAGGTAACAGCCCTGCTAGCAGGGCTGCCAAGCCCACGCAACCACCTGGCTCGACCACCACTTTCAACTCCTGCATGCAAGTTGCCATGGCAGCCAGCACGTGTTCTTCACTCACTGCCAACCCACCTTGTAAATGCTCTTGCATTATAGGAAAGGTAAGTTCACCTGGCATGGGTGTGACGATGGCATCGCATAGGCTGGGTTGTGCCGTCAGGTTGCTTAGGCGTTTGCCTGCGTCTAAAGAGCGTATAGTGTCATCGTAGTGTTCTGGTTCTGCTACCCAGAGATGGGCAGCAGAAAAATGCTCATGTATAGCTATGGCTGTGCCAGAAACCAAGCCGCCACCACCGCAAGGTGTAATAACCTGATCAGGTACCAGACCAAGAGCTTGCAACTGCTGGCTAGCTTCCAGCCCCACTGTGCCCTGTCCAGCAATAATATCGCGATCGTCATAGGGTTTGACCAGAGCGAGATTACGTTCTTGCGCCAGAGCATGGCCTATGTCTTCCCGACTTTGGGTATAACGATCATACAATATCACTTCACCACCCAGAGCCCTGGTATTGTTTATTTTTATACTGGGTGAGTCGGTTGGCATAATAATAGTGGCCTGCATATTAAACATAGAAGCGGCTAGTGCCACACCTTGTGCATGGTTGCCGGAAGAATAGGCAACTATCCCGGTGACACCTTGCTGGGCTAATTGGCTAAGCTTGTTGTATGCGCCACGAAATTTGAAAGAACCGGTGCGTTGCAGTGCCTCTACTTTAAACAGTACACGCCCTTCAAGGGACTGGTTAAGACTGTTTGATTCTAATAACGGGGTACGAGTTGCTATGCCTTTTAGACGTTGATAGGCGTCGGCAATATGAGCGTAGGTAACCATCTTGTGCCTATAAAAATAAACGCTTGGACAGCAGATTATAGTAATGACTTGGCCGTTTAGCCACACTTGCAAACAGGATTCGATATGGAACCAGCCACAGTATACTGTTAAACTGGGGAGTCTATTTAAATTCTGCCTTACAACCATGTTCATAACACCCAAACGACCATTGCCCAAATTGCCAGACAAGCGGCAGCTAAAGCAGCAACTGCAGGCTGATGTTGACGCATTTCTAGCCTCGGGAGGTAAGGTGACAGAAGTGCCCAAAGGGCATAGCGGTATCGCTATGGATGGATTTAATCGTTATCCGGTAGGCATCAGTAATGGAGGTCAGCAGCGTACTCTGGTGCCTGATGTGGTAGCCAGTATTGAACAACGTAGGCAGGCCAAAAAAACCCCTAAGCCGGAGCCTTTGAAAACACAACGACAGGCGCGCAAGAAATGGATTTATGATGACTTTGGGGAGCCTCTGCGCTGGGTGTGGGCAGAATAGTTTTAATGAGAACTTGCACGATGGTTATGTTGTCTTGTGATAGCATTGGATAGAGTCGCATTAGATATTTGTCTATAATCACAGGCTGCGGGATGTTCCTGTGCAGTGTTCTGCTATAGGCTGTGCAGCAGTTTTTTTGAGTTTTAGCTCTCTGTGCCAAGGCCACAACTGAGGTTACCATGAAGTTATTAGTTGCCGATGATCACCCCTTATTCCGTAGCGCCCTAGTGCATACACTTGCCAAGGCCAAGCCGGGTTGCGATATTTGTGAAGTTGGCAGCTTGTCGGAATTATTAAGTCAGCTTAAACATGACGATGATGTTGATTTGCTGTTGCTAGATTTACATATTCCTGAAGCCTTTGGTTTTACTGGCTTGATCCAGGTGCTGGAACATTATGAACATATTCCTGTGTTGGTGGTATCTGGTAATGATAATGCGGATGTAATTCATCAAGCCATGTTACTGGGGGCGAGTGGTTTTCTGGTTAAGTCGGCGGCTAATGAAGATATTGTGCAAGCGGTGAACGCCGTGTTGGCGGGCCAGAATTGGTTGCCAACAGACTTGCCACCACCTTCTACAGTACCTAGTGAGGCATTGCCGGCTGAGCGTATAGCTGCCTTGACCCCGCAACAACTGCGGGTGCTCACGATGGTGAGCGAAGGCTTATATAATAAGCAGATTGCCGATGAACTGCATGTTACTGACGCTACAGTGCGCGCCCATGTGACAGAAATTTTTCGCAAACTGGGCGTGACCAATCGTACCCAAGCGGTGATCTTATTTAGCCGCTTCCAGCTTGAAAATCCACAACATCAAGTTTAGAGTCGAGCACACTAGAACAGCCCCCTGCGGGTGAGTGGTTCGGTGTCCCTTGACAGCGTTGCGCCTTTTGCCAAGGGAATCACTATTAGCGGCAAGACGCGCCTTGCCAGGAACGCTGAACCCTCTTATTGAACTCGACAAACTAATCTAGCTGGTGTACTAGTTAGGGGTGTTATTGACCTTTATATATTTGCTTATCATTTTGCGCAATACGGCTGGGCGCAGAGGCTTGTGCATCAAGCCAAAGCCGGCCTCCCGTACTTCCTTTTTCATGGCGTTAGTACGGTCGGCGGTGATGATAATGGCGGCTAACTTATGTCCCATATATTGGCGTATTTGATGCACCGCTGTGGTGCCCAGTAAACCACCATCCAAATGATAGTCTGCCAGTATTAATTGGGGCTGTTGATGGTGCGCAAGCTGGTCCAGTATTGCTATAGCTTGGGCAGCGCTGGTGGCAGTATGGACCCTGCATCCCCACTGCGACAATAAGGCTGTCATGCCTTCTAAAATGCTGGTGTCATTATCAATTACCAGCAGGCGGGTATGCTGCAGCGAATTGTGCGCTATAACATCCGGCCCAGGTTGCAGTCGAGCCACAGCGTCGTTATTACCGATGGGTACGCGAATGGCAAACATGGAACCTTTGCCCAGTACCGAATGTACCCGTATTGGGTGGCCAAGTGTATGTGCTGTGCGCTGGGCAATCGCCAATCCCAGGCCAATACCAGTGGTTTGACTATGGGCACCTGTTTCAATGCGTTGGAACTCTTCAAAAATATCTTCCAAACGCTCTTGCGGTACCCCGTAGCCTGTGTCCCATACCTGTATTTCCATGGCGTCAGTATGGCGCCTACAGCCCAATAAAACCCGCCCATGATCAGTATAGCGAATGGCGTTGGTAAGGAAGTTTTGTAGTACGCGGCGCAGCATAATAGGGTCGGTGTAAAGTGTTGCCTGACTGCTTACCTGATGGAAGCCCAAAGGTTTTTCAGCACATAAAGCTTCGAACTCCTGATTGAGTACCTTAAGCAGATCAGCTACGCAAAAATGTTGCCGGCGTGGCTTCAGGTTGCCAGCGTCCAACTTGGATATTTCAATCAGTGACCTGATCAGTTCTTCAGCACTGCTAAGGGAGCTTTCCAAATTAGCTGACAACTGGCCTAGTTGCGCATCTGTCAGCAATTCCTGTTGGCGTTCTGCTATAGCACTGGCAAACAGTTTAGCCGCATTTAGTGGCTGCATAAGGTCATGACTGGCGGCGGCCAGAAAGCGAGTTTTGCCCTCATGGATAGCCTCTGCTTTGGCCTTGGCAGCGGTTAATTCCTGATTCACTTGTTCTAGTGTTTCAGTGCGCTCTATGACGCGCTTTTCCAGTGTTTCATTGGCCTGTTGTAACTGTTTTTCTCGTTCCTTCAGAGCTGTTTCAGCTTGATGGTATTCAGTAATATCTGAATAGGTATTGACGTAACCTCCACCGGGCATAGTATGGCCATGGACTTCAATCACTGTGCCATCAGTGCGGTAACGAATGCTACGATGCTGTTCGCCCCGCATAATCATGGCAGCACGCTGTTTGACGATCTGTTCGGGGTCAAGTTCGCCATATTCACCTTGCTGGGCGCTGATACGTATAATATCTTGCACTGGTGTGCCCACAGCGATTATATCTTCGGGCAAATCAAACATGGCCAGATAGCGTTGGTTCCACATTTCCAGTTTATGGTTTTTGTCTATTACTGTGATGCCTTGACTGACATTATCAATAGTAGCTTGTAATAAACTGCGATTGAAGGTGACGGCTTTGGTGGCCTCATCAACGATGGATACCACGTCTCCAAGCTGGACAGATTTGCCCCCTAAACTGGACTGCACAATAATGCGGGCTGAGGAAGCACCGATAATACCGGCCAAAGTTCGTTCAGTATGCCTTAGCAACTCCGGGTTGACAGCAGCGTCGCGTTTTAAATCCAGATCGGGATAGCGTATGGCCAGTTGATTAATCGATTCCATGGTATAGCGGTAGCCCAGAAAACGCTCTAACAGAGCCTGTACATCGGCGACGGTATTGTGTGCCTGAATACTGCGGCTTGCCATGAGGGTGGGATGGGCATCAACATTAATAAAATTATCTGCCTGCATACGGTCAATCAGTCGTGGCCGGTTAACCATAGAAACCAGTATATACAGGGTAATATTGAGGCTAAGGCTGATTATTGTTGCGTGTGATATGGGGTCCAAATCGAGACCAAAGAGGGCCGTTGGGCGCAGCCAACTGATGCCAAATGGGCCTGTGTTGATAATGTCGCCTGAGTAGTGGAAGAGGCCGGTTAAATTGGGTAGCAGAATACAATAGGCCCAAATAAAAAAACCGCCAGCCAGACCCGCCGTGGCGCCGCGCACATGACCACGCCGCCAATATAGGCCAATAAGCAAAGGGGGGGCAAATTGTGCCACCGCGACAAAGGCCGCCAAGCCAATGGATACCAGCGTGGTGCCCTGATCAATTAACAGATAATAGCCATAAGACAATAATAAAATGGCAAATATGGTGAGTCTTCGCAGATTAAGCAGTAAGCGGCCCAGCTCACGATTCTGTGAGACATCGATGGCTTTTACATGCAAGATAAAGGGCATGATAATGTCATTGGTAATCATGGTGCTAATGGCCACGGTAGAAATGGCTGCCATGCTCATGGCTGCAGAAATACCACCAATATAGGCAAATACGGCCAAGTTGTTTTGCCCTTTAGCCAAAGGCATTAGCAGGGAGTAGATATCAGCATTAATACCGGTATGGCTCAGGGTAAGATGCCCAGCCCAGGCAATGGGCACCATAAACACACAAAACAATGTCATATAAAGGGGAAACAGCCACCGTGCCGTGTGTAGATGGTCTGGATTGTTATTTTCTACTACGGTTACGTGAAATTGACGGGGCAGGCAAATAATGGCAGTAAAACCAAGTAAAACCTCCACTAAAAAGCTGGTGCGCCAGGGAGAGAAATCCGTTAGGCCCGGGTGCTCAGCCAAGCGCACCTGGCCAATAATGTCGAAGAAACCATCATTAATAAAATATACAGCAAAGATGCCAACCGCCAAAAAAGCCGTGAGCTTCAACATGGATTCCAGAGCAATAGCCAAAATCATGCCCGGATTGTGGGCTGAGGTGTCTACCCGGCGAGCGCCAAATAAGATACTGAACACACCAATTAACAGGGCAATAATCAGTACTGACAGGTTGGCCTGTCTCATCTCAGCCAAGGGGCTGTTACTGAGTACGGCAAAACTTAAATCAATGGCTTTTAGTTGCAAGGCAATATAGGGCAGTAAACCCAGCGTCGCCATGAGGGTAACCAGAACGGCTAAACGGCGGCTTTTGCCGTGTCGTGAAGAAATAAAGTCAGCAATAGTGCTGATATTCTCACGTTTGGCGATCACCACAATCTTGTAAAGAACCCGGTGTCCAAAGAGGAAAAAGACTATCGGGCCAATATAGGGTGCGATAAAGTCCCACCCGCTTGTGGAAGCCCGGCCTACGGAACCATAAAAGGTCCATGAGGTGAGAAAAATACCTAGCGAAAGGCTATAAATAATGGCTTGGGCATGCTGAAAGCGCGGGCTATTGCGGCCGGATAAATGACGGTCTCCCTGGGTGGCTACGACCAACAGGACAATAAAATAAGCCAGTGAGATGAACAGAAGTGACCAGCTGCCGATCATAAATCGATCCTTATTCTTATATCAGGGTGCAAGGGTTACATAAAGCCGCGCCCATGTCATCCTAAATAGACACTAGACAAAAGTCGTACCTACATATATCTAATGGTTCGTCGTTTGTTAGCCGCTTACTCTATAAGCAAGAATAATAAATCAACATATTTGCTGGGGTCGAATATCTGCCCCATGCTGCATGTGGAGCAAAACATGGCTGCTAGTGAAATAAGCCAGCCCTATCCTGGGCCTGGGCTGGATACCTTTCCTAAATTATTACTGCATAATGCGCGCATGTTTCCTGACAAGGATGCCATGCGTGAGAAAGAATTTGGTATCTGGCAATCCTGGACTTGGCAAGCTGTTGCTGATGAAATTGAGCGCTTTACTCTAGGTCTGCGGGAGCGTGGTCTTGAGGCTGGTGACAAGGTGCTTATCATTGGCGGCAATCGCCCGCGTATGTACTGGTCTATGGTGGCGGCACAGGTATTGGGTGCTATTCCGGTACCTACCTATAAAGATTCCGTAGCAGAAGAAATGCAATATGTGATCGAGCACTCCGAGGCACGTTTTGTTATTGCTGAAGATCAAGAGCAGGTTGATAAGGTACTGGAAGTACAGCATCGCTGTCCGATGGTGGAATTGGTTATCTATGATGATCCCCGCGGCTTGAAGACCTACGATGCTAGTACTGCCGTTGATTTTGAGGTGGTGCAACAGCAGGGAGCCGAAGTCCGCAGCAGCCAACCTGAACTGTTTAAGACATTGTGCACGCAGGGTAAGGGAGAGGATATTTCTATTATTCTCTATACCTCTGGCACTACCGGGCAGCCGAAAGGGGTTGTGTTGACCTTTGACAATGTTTTGATTACCGCTTATCAGGCCGCTCTGAGGGACGGTCTAAGCGAAAATGAAGAAAATTTATGCTATTTACCTATTGCCTGGGTAGGTGATCATATATTTGTGGCTCAGTCCTATTGCATGGGCTTCTGCATGAACTGCCCGGAAAGCGAAGCAACAGTGATGGCCGATATGCGGGAAATCGGCCCCACCTACTATTTTGCTCCACCGCGGGTATTTGAAAGTCTGTTAACCAATGTACAGATTCGCATGCAGGATGCCGCGCCCTTCAAGCGCAAGATGTATAACTATTTTATGGATGTTGCCAAGCAAGTGGGTATTCCACTACTGGAAGGCAAGCCTGTGGCTATGCTGGATCGTTGCAAATATGCCATGGGTAAGGCGTTGATTTATGGGCCTCTTAAAGATGCCTTGGGCTTGGGTCGTGTAAGCTTGGCTTGGACCGCTGGTGAAGCCATTGGCGGAGAGATTTTTGATTTCTATCGTGCTTTGGGTATCAATATCAAGCAACTGTATGGACAAACGGAGTCCTCGGTATTTATCACTGCCCAGCCCGATGGCGAGGTATATCCAGAAACTGTGGGACGCCCGAGTTCCGGGGTTGAGTTGCGCATTGCTGATAGTGGCGAGGTAATGTATCGAAGTCCTGGCGCTTTCCACAGCTACTATAAGAACCCTGAATCGACAGCGGCAACTAAAACCGCAGATGGTTGGGTGCATACCGGTGATGCCGGTTTTATCACCGCCCAAGGGCACTTGCGGATTATTGATCGGGCCAAGGATGTGGGCAAGTTTAGTAGCGGTCAACTGTTTGCTCCCAAGTATATTGAAAACAAGTTGAAATTTTTCCCTCATATTCAAGAAGCCGTCACCTTTGGTGATGGTCGCGATAGTTGTACGGCCTTTATCAATATCGATCTGGGTGCCGTAGGTAATTGGGCTGAGCGCAATAATGTGGCCTATGCTTCCTATCAGGAACTGGCGGCCAATGCAGAAGTGTATGCCATGGTGCAAGCCAGCGTAGAAGAGGTTAATGAGTCCTTGTTAAGCGATGAGATGCTGGCGCATTCGCAGATCTCCCGGTTCCTGATTTTGCATAAAGAGCTGGATGCTGATGATGGTGAGCTAACCCGTACCAAGAAGGTGCGCCGGGCACTTATTAATGACCGTTATAGCATCCTTATTGATGCCCTTTATAACGGTGCAGAGCAGTGTTTTATCGAAACCGAAGTGGCTTTTGAAGATGGTCGCGTGGGCAAGATTGCTGGTGACATCAAGATTGCTGACGTAAAAACCTTTACTTCAATAGCCTCAGCCAGTTAAGCCTTAAGTGAGTTAACCATGTCTATACAGAATACGACAGCAGACCAGCAGCACAATCCAGCAGTGTTGCTAGATCTAAAACACATCAGCCTGTCCTTTGGGGGGGTAAAGGCGATAACCGATATCAGCTTTGACATTTATGAGGGTGAGGTGCGCGCCATTATTGGTCCCAACGGTGCCGGCAAGAGTTCTATGCTGAATGTTATCAATGGTTTTTATCATCCTCAGCAAGGGGAAATCTGGTTTGATGGTAAGCACCGTCAGGCCATGAAACCCTATGAAATTGCCTATCAGGGTATTGCCCGGACGTTTCAGAATATTGCCTTGTTTAAGGGTATGAGTGTGTTGGATAACATCATGACTGGCCGTTTTACCCATATGAGTAAAAATTTGTTCTGGCAGGCCTTATGGAAAGGTCCTGCTGAACAGGAAGAAATTGCTAATCGTGAATTGGTAGAACATGTTATCGACTTTCTGGAAATTCAGGCCATTCGCAAAACGCCAGTAGGCCGCTTGCCTTATGGTTTGCAAAAGCGGGTTGAACTTGGTCGGGCCTTGGCAGCGCAGCCCAAATTGCTGTTACTGGATGAGCCCATGGCTGGCATGAACGTTGAAGAAAAAGAAGACATGTGTCGTTTTATTTTGGACGTCAATGATACCTTCGGCACCACTATCGCCCTGATTGAACATGATATGGGGGTGGTGATGGATATTTCTGATCGTGTCGTGGTATTGGACTATGGCCGCAAAATTGGTGACGGCAATCCAGATGATGTCCGCAATGACCAAACCGTAATCGATGCCTATCTAGGCGTGAGTCACTAAGGAGTCCAGAATGAGTGCTGATTTTCTCTATACCGTGGAAGTCATTCTAAACGGCCTAATGGCTGGGGTTATGTATTCGCTGGTGGCTTTGGGTTTTGTACTGATCTTTAAAGCTTCCGGCATCTTTAACTACGCACAGGGTGTGATGGCCTTGTTTGCTGCCATGACATTGGTGGGTATTCAAACGGGTCAAATTCCGTTTGCCCACTTAATCAATGCCGTATTTGGCACTGATGTTCACCACTTTGGTTGGCAGGTGCCCGCTTTTTTCGCCATTATTCTCACGGTGGCAGTGATGGTGCTATTTGCCATTATTGTGGAAAAGTACATCCTGCATCATCTGGTGAACCAAGAACCCATTATCCTGTTTATGGCGACCATTGGGCTGGCCTACTTTATGGAAGGTTTTGGCGACATTATGTGGGGTAGTGAAATCAAAACCATGGATGTAGGTATTCCAAGTGGTGGTTCCTTATGGTTGGAAGAGTACACCGTGGGGTGGGCGGCAGAAGGTGAGCGTTACTGGGGTATGTATATTGACAAGCTGGACATGGTGGCCACCGCGGTAGCTATCATTCTGGTGGTGTCCTTAACATTATTCAGTCAGTACACCAAGACCGGCCGCGCCTTGCGAGCAGTAGCTGATGACCATCAGGCAGCCTTGTCAGTGGGTATTTCCCTGCGTGCTATCTGGGTCATTGTCTGGTCCATTGCCGGCTTTGTGGCACTGGTGGCAGGTATTATGTGGGGCGCTAAATCGGGTGTTCAGTTCTCCTTGTCATTGATCGCCTTAAAAGCCCTGCCAGTATTGATGTTAGGTGGCTTTACTTCGATTCCCGGTGCCATTATTGGTGGCCTTATTATTGGCGTTGGTGAAAAACTGTTTGAATTTGCTGTTGGTCCCATGATTGGTGGGGCTACCGAAAACTGGTTTGCCTATGTGCTGGCACTAATGTTCCTGGTGTTTCGTCCTCAGGGTTTATTTGGCGAAAAGATTATCGAGAGGGTGTAACACATGTTTTATCGTGAATCGGGTGATTTTAAGAAAACCTATCAAGATGACAGTCAAACCTTCCCCATAAAGTTTGATCGACGGCGCTACTATGTGGTCATGGCTATTGCCTTTTTGGTCCTGCCGATGTTTATGACTGATTATTTTGCCAATGCCATGATGATTCCCTTTCTGGTATGGGCCATTGCCGCATTGGGGCTTAATATTTTGGTAGGCTATTGTGGCCAGTTATCACTGGGTACAGGTGGTTTTATGGCGGTGGGTGCCTATGCTACCTATAAGCTGATGACCTCTTTCCCTGGCATGGATATGTTTAGTGTTGTGCTGCTGTCTGGTTTTGTTACTGCTCTTGTGGGTATGATCTTTGGTTTGCCCAGTCTGCGTATCAAGGGCTTTTATCTGGCGGTGGCTACCTTGGCTGCACAGTTCTTTTTGGTATGGCTGTTGAATAAGGTACCTTGGTTCTATAACTATTCTGCTTCCGGCCAGATTACCGCACCCGAGAGATCCATATTCGGCATCATCATTACCGGCCCTCATGCATCACCCATCACTGGTTATTTGTTCTGCCTTATTTTGGCGGTAGGTTTGGCCTGGGTGGCGCGTAATCTGACCCGAGGTCGTTTAGGTCGCAGTTGGATGGCCATTCGTGATATGGATATTGCCGCCGAAATTATTGGAGTTAATCCGCTCATGGCGAAACTGTCTGCCTTCGCAGTTTCCTCATTTTTTGTGGGTGTGGCCGGTTCCCTGTTCTTCTCTGTGTATCTGGGAGCCGCCGAAGTCACCGAAGCCTTTAGTATCAACGTTTCTTTTGCTGTGCTGTTCATGGTTATTATCGGCGGTTTGGGATCTATCTTTGGCAGCTTTGTTGGTGCAGCTTTTATGGTGCTGATGCCGGTGTTACTGAAGAATATTCTGGTAGGTGGTTTTGGTTGGCCTACTGACCTTGCGGCGCATTTGGAATTTATTATTGTTGGGGCTCTGATCGTTATCTTCCTGATAGTGGAACCCCATGGTCTGGCACAGATGGCTCGTGTACTAAAAGAAAAATTACGCTTGTGGCCTTTTCCTCATTAATGGAAAGGGCAACTTATTTGTGCCTTTGGGCACCAATAAATCTGCCTTTATGGCAAATAAAAATAAGTCAAACCCTAGGAGGATGACGACCATGAAAATAAAACAATTAGCAACTGTGGCGCTTACCACACTAGCCGTGTCTGCCCCCGTGGCAGCCGATCTGGTGTTCCCATCCCTGAGCTACCGTACCGGGCCCTATGCTGCCGGTGGTACGCCTGTTGCCGATGGCTACGCTGACTATTTTACTTTATTGAACCAGCGTGATGGTGGTATCGGTGGTGTTATGACCTCGGTGCCTGAATGCGAGACCGGTTATAACACAGCCAAGGGTGTGGAGTGTTATGAATCCACCAAAGGTGATGGTGCATTGGTCTATATGCCTCTGTCCACTGGTATTACTTACCAGTTGATCCCCAAGGTGACAGCGGACGATATTCCCTTGGTGACAACGGGTTATGGACGTACTTCTGCCGCTAATGGTGCGGTGTTCTCTCACGTATTTAACTTCCCTGCCAACTATTGGGCTGGTGCAAGTCGTATTATCAACAGTATTATGGATGAAGCCGGTGGTGATATTTCTGGCAAGAATATCGCTCTGGTTTACCACAATTCCGGTTATGGTAAAGAGCCTATTCCAACCTTGAAGGCGTTGGCTGAAAAACATAACTTTAACTTGACCCTGATTCCGGTTGATCATCCAGGCCAAGAACAAAAGTCCCAGTGGTTGCAGATTCGTCGCGAGCGTCCAGACAATATTATCATGTATGGCTGGGGCGTGATGAACCAGGTGGCCCTGCAGGAGGCGGCCAATATCCGCTATCCAATGGATCAGATGTATGGCATCTGGTGGTCTGTTACAGAAAACGACAAGCTGGAAGGCATGGGTTCCCATGGCTACAAAGGGGCTACGTTCCACAACGTGGGTACTGACTACCCAATCTTCAGCGATCTTCAGAAGTACGTAGTTGATGCTGGTCTGGCTGCGGGCGATGGTTCCAACGTGGGTACTGTACTCTACAACCGTGGTTTGTATGGTGCCATGCTGGCCGCAGAAGCAGCCAAAACAGCGCAGGCTATGTTTGGTGTGAAAGACATCACTTCAGGTCAAATGCGCGATGCTTTTGAAGCTCTTGATATAACTGCAGAAGTGATGGCTGCCGCTGGCATGCCTAACTTTGGCCCGGCTTTCAAGGTTAGCTGTGCTAACCATGGTGGTCCTGGTCTGGCCGGTATCCAACAGTGGGATGGCAAGGCACAGGAATGGAAGCTGATTGGTGATTTTGAAGCACCCGATATGGATGTGATTGCACCTTTAATCAAGGCTGACTCTGAAGCCTATGCTAAGGAAAACAATATCACGCCACGTGACTGTTAATTGGTACTTATAAACACACGCTGGGGCATTCGCCCCAGCATTGTTTATATCATAGCCGTTTGCCCTCGAAGACGGCTCTCATATAAGCAATGACGGGAACAGGAATAAAGATCATGTCCACCAACAATATATCCATGCTGTCGATCAACAATATTGAAGTGATTTATGACCATGTCATTCTGGTATTAAAAGGGGTTTCTCTGGAAGTGCCAGAAAAGGGTATTGTTGCCCTGCTGGGCGCCAATGGTGCCGGCAAATCGACCACCATCAAGGCAATCTCCAACCTGTTGGCATCTGAGCGTGGGGTGATTACCAAAGGGCATATTCATTTTCAGGGCACCGAGATTAATAACCTTGGTTCATCTGAATTGGTGAATATGGGGGTGGTTCAGGTTATGGAGGGGCGGCACTGTTTTGAGCACCTGACCGTTGAAGAAAACCTGTTAGTAGGTGCTTACACCCGCAGGGATGGCCGTCGTGATGTGCAGGATAGTCTGGACATGGTGTATAACTATTTCCCGCGCTTGCGTGAACGTCGCAAAAGTCAGGCCGGCTATACTTCTGGCGGTGAGCAGCAAATGTGTGCTATTGGTCGTGCCTTGATGTCCAATCCGCGTATGATTCTATTGGATGAACCTTCCATGGGACTGGCGCCACAGTTGGTGGAAGAGATTTTTGAAATTGTCAAAAAACTCAATCAAGAGCAGGGCGTTACCTTCCTGTTGGCCGAGCAAAACACGGCAGTAGCATTGCGCTATGCGACCTATGGTTACATTATGGAAAATGGGCGTGTGGTTATGGATGGCGCCGCGGCTGACTTGCGGGAAAACGAAGATGTGAAGGAATTCTATCTGGGCGTAAGTGATGGGCAGCAGAAGAGCTTTAAAGACGTCAAACAATACCGCCGTCGCAAACGTTGGCTGGCGTAAGGCAAATTTTATGACTGATTATTACGATAAACTTGAAACCCGCTCTGCAGAACAACGTGAGGGTGAACAGATTGCTGCTGTGGCAGCACAGGTTGCTCATGCCAAAGCCCATTGCCCAGCCTGGGCCAAGATATTGGCCGATGTTGATCCAGCTACCATTACTGATGCCGCAGCCGTTGCCAGCTTGCCGGTGACACGTAAAGCCTCCCTTATTGATTTGCAAGGGGCCAGTATGCCCTTTGGTGGTATGGTAGACGCCAGCAGTAGTGCTCATATGAATTATGTATTTACCTCCCCCGGGCCTATTTATGAGCCGGGTTTTGATGTGCCCGATGCCTGGCGTTTTGCTCGTGCACTACATGCGGGTGGTTTGCGCCAAGGTGATTTGGTACAAAATTGCTTCTCTTATCACTTTACTCCAGCTGGAGCCATGTTTGATAGTGCTGCCAAGCATCTTGGTTGCACGGTTATTGCTGCCGGTGTAGGTAATACAGAAATGCAGGCGCAGAGCCTGCACAAGTTAAGACCTTCTGCCTATATTGGCACGCCAAGCTTTCTAAAAATTATTTTGGAAAAAGCCGATGAGCTTGGTTTGGACTCCAGTTCTGTGCAGCGTGCAGTGGTGGGTGGTGAGCCTTTCCTACCCCCCCTGCAAAGTTATTTTAAAGAGCGTGGTATTGCCGTTCTGCAAGGCTATGCCACTGCTGACTTGGGTAATATTGCCTATGAAGTACCAGGTGGCCAAGGCATGTTACTGGATGAGGAACTGTATTTGGAGATTGTTCGTCCTGGCACGGGTGAGCCGGTGCCAGTGGGTGAGGTTGGTGAAATTCTGGTCACCACCTTTAACCCGCATTATCCGTTGATCCGCTTTGCTACGGGTGATATGTCGGCTTTTATGGATGGTCAAAGTCCCTGCGGTCGCACCGGTAAGCGCATAAAAGGTTGGCTGGGGCGTGCCGATCAAGCCACCAAAGTGAGGGGCATGTTTGTGCGCCCGGAGCAGGTGGCAGAACTGGCGAGTAAGCATCAGGAAATTGGCAAGATACGTATTACCGTAGACCAGTTGCAGGGCAAAGACAGCATGCTGGTGGCCTGTGAAACAGATATGCCCTCTGATCGTTTGCTGGTGGCGGTGGCGGATAATATACGCAATGTAATTCACCTGCGTGGTGAGGTTGAACTGGTAGCCGTTGGCAGCTTGCCTAATGATGGCAAGGTAATAGATGATCAGCGACAATATTAACTGGTTGTCGGGTATAGTGTGAGGTCGGTGTAGATCAGACTCAGCGTGCCCGTGAGCACAGCAAGGGCTTTGGGTATTAGTCCGACCAGCTACCTTAAACCCCGGCCGCTCTTTGCACCATACACCGACAACCAAATATCAATCTAATCCGAACCAGATGGCTGGCTGGAGCGCAGATTGGACTTCAGTCCGACCGTCAACCCTGACTGCTGTTGTTGCTGATCGCGCATCTCGATAAGCGCTTTTACTGAGGCTTCTTGTTTGGCTTTTAACTCAGCTTCCTGGGCCAAAGGGTCAGCAATGGTTCTAATATGATCATCTACCCGGTATAAACCGACATCGCGCAGTTGAGAGTCATTAAGATGGGCGACCGCGCGAGTATTTAAGCGCGCACTTACGCGTGCCTTGCGGGATTCAAGTAATGCTAAAATAAAGCTCAATAAAGCCATTTCAATCTCCTTTTAGGATTAGGGCCTAGAGTCGAAATGGGTGGTATGGGTATTAGCGCTTAGGGGTGGGCTAAAACAGGGGCCACGAACTTCGAATCCGCGGCCAATTGATAAACTATCTAGCTGACGCGCGGCAACCCGTTGGTTGGCATCCAAAGTTTACGGACACACAGGTATCGTGTTGATACTGCAATAACATGATTTTGCATGGCCGCCCCTTGTAGAGTTACGTTAGTAGATAGCCCACTAAGCAAAGCAGGTGTTATAGAGTTTTTCAAATATATTTTAAAAAAATATAGGGTGATTGTCCGTATCTATTACGGCGCTACACTGCCCAAGTGGCCATAACCTACAAAGGAGACAGGTCGTAATGCTTAGCGCCCAGAATCTTGTTCAGGGTTATTTTTTCGCGGGCAATCAGGGCTTGCCATATAGGTGTTTGGTACATGCGCTGAAAATAGGCGCTTAGGGCTGGCCACCGCGCTTCGTCAATGGTCTCTCCAGCATGCAGAAAGCTAACCATTTGTGAGGTAATAGCAATATCTGCCAGAGTGATTTGTGTGCCAACAAAAAAGGCCTGTTCCCCAAGTTGCTGTTCTAGATAATCGAGCATGCTGGGCAGCTTGTTTAGCAAACATTCCTGTACCACTTCCTCGTTACAGGATTTGCCATTAATCAGATTCAGTGTACGTTGTCTAAATATGGTAAAAGTGACCTGCGGGCATAATTCATAATCGGCGTATTTCTCCAACCAGCGCACTCTGGCACGGGCACGAGGATCGGTGGGTAATAGTCCGGTTAAGGCTGGGTGATCATTAGTTTCCAATAAATACTGACAAATAACACTGGAGTCTGGTTGCGTCCATTGGTCTTCTTGTAACACCGGGATCCTGTTAAGGGGGCTAATAGTAATAAAATCCTCTGGTAAGGCACCGGGGGCTACGGGTTTTAGTTTGTATTCTGCATCCATGGCCTTGAGTAAATACATTACCTTGCGGACAAAGGGTGATAAAGGAGCGCCGTGTAAAATCCAATGCATAGGGAGATCTCTTGTTAGGTTATTTATCAGTTCTTATTCTAGGCCTTATAATAGCAGCAAATGTCAGCCAGAGAGGTTAGATAAATAGCTAAATCAGGCTTTTGCTTTACGGATTCTGGTAGAGACCAAAAACAGCCTGCTATGGTGATTAAGTTGTTGAAATAAACCTGATTTTATTTCAACAAATGCCTTGACAGTATAGTGACAAATCCTTAATATGCGCACTCCTGTTTGACGCCACCTTTGGTTGGCAGCAAATACGAACAGCGTCCCGTTCGTCTAGTGGTCTAGGACACCGCCCTTTCACGGCGGTAACAGGGGTTCGAACCCCCTACGGGATGCCATGCGGGAATAGCTCAGTTGGTAGAGCGCAACCTTGCCAAGGTTGAGGTCGCCGGTTCGAACCCGGTTTCCCGCTCCAAATAGCGAAAACCAGCCCTTGTGGCTGGTTTTTTTGTGCCTGTTTTAGCGCTTTTGTTGGTCCTGATAACAAACCTTGGGGCAGTATTGTAAAGGGTATAACCAGGTGGCTGCGGTGTTGCTATTTTAATTACTGATAAACCCCACTTTTGGGTTGACACTATCCTGTAAAATCAATAATATGCGCACCACTCTTTTGCAGAGTAATGAGGTAGCGTCCCGTTCGTCTAGTGGTCTAGGACACCGCCCTTTCACGGCGGTAACAGGGGTTCGAACCCCCTACGGGATGCCAACTCTTTTTTCTGTAAATTAGGCCTTATCAACAGCCCAATCGGATGTTAGAATAGGCGCCCTTCAAAGGCGAATCAAACGCCTGAAAAAATTGAAAATTGCGGGAATAGCTCAGTTGGTAGAGCGCAACCTTGCCAAGGTTGAGGTCGCCGGTTCGAACCCGGTTTCCCGCTCCAATTATTGTTCCCAGACAATAAAAGGCTGAGTGGCAGAGTGGTCATGCAGCGGACTGCAACTCCGTGTACGCCGGTTCGATTCCGACCTCAGCCTCCATTCCGATATGCCCGGATGGTGAAATTGGTAGACACAAGGGACTTAAAATCCCTCGGCTTAACGGCCGTGCCGGTTCGATTCCGGCTCCGGGCACCATTTTTATCAATGCTTTTGGCTCCAAACGTCTCAGGCTATGGCCTCTGCTTTTTGTAGTGCATAGAAGTACAAGTGCGCCAGATCATTTGCCAGCATTAATTTGAATATCTGCTCGGCATCCAATGATAGGTGCTGTTCGGGTTTGTCAACGGGGTTGCGTGTGACCATATTGGCTTGCCCTTGGTGTACCATCTCATAGTAGTCCAAACATTCTGGCATCAAATGGTAGATTATCTGGCGATAAGCCAGTGGGCAGCGTAAGCCAAAGGTAATGCTTTTGATTCTGGCTTGTTCACATACTCGCTTGCCAAAGCGCACTATGCGAAATTCTTTTTCATATTGCCAAGCCGAATTTTTGAGCATATATAAATCTTTGAGGTTGGTGATTTGCTGTTTTTGTTCATAGGAAACATAACCGTAAGCCACATCGTGCTGATTCTTTAAGGCCCTAAAATTAAGCTCATATTCTACACATATGCCCTTATGCTCATTGGCATAATGGGCATACATCAAAATGGATTCTGGGTCGATGGTCATGGTGCAAATACGGGTCTCAATGTCGAATTGTCGAAAGCACTCTCCCATGGACAAATGTGACTGGTTGAGAAAAAAGCATTCAAGAGGATCATTGAGTTTTGTGTGTTGGGCAAAATACACTTCGCTATTAATCAAGGATAACAGGCGTTGGGCGTTGACTGGGCTGTACTTATACAATGAATCTTGTGGTGCTTCTCTGGATAAGGGGATCAGCCTCATAAAGTCATCTTTGGCTTTATGCTTTTCGCCCAGTGCCAATTGAGCCGTGCCTCTATGGTAGTAAGCGTTGGCATTGTATGGGTCAACGGTGATAGCTTTATCAAAGTCGGTGATCGCTTCCGCAAACTGTTTTAGGTTGGCTTTGGTGATGCCTCTCTCGCAGTAAACAGGGGTCCATTTTGGGTCGATGTTGATAGCTTGATTAAAGTCAGCCAGAGCCGCTTCAGACTGCTTTAGGTTAGCTCTGGCCATGCCACGGTTGCAATAGGCCAAGGCATATTCTGAGTTATATGCAATGGCTGTATTATAGTCAGTGATCGCTGCTCTGAATTGCCTTAGGCTGGCTTTGGCCATACCCCTATGGCAATAAATCTGGACATTTTCTGAGTCAAGTTTAAGGGCTTTATTATAATCAGCGATGGCCACTCTGAATCGTTTTAGGTGGGCTTTGGCGATACCACGATTGCCATAAATCACGGCAGCCTGGGGGTCGATTTCGATGGCCTTATCATAGTCAGTGATAGCTGCTTCAAACCTTTGCAAACGAGCCTTGGCTAGTCCTCGTTCGTGATAGGCGGCAATATTTTTTGGGTCAAGCTTGATTGCCTTATCAAAATAACTAATCGCCGCTTTGTACTCTCCCTGGCTGAACTGACTATAGCCTGATCCCATATAATCTTGTGAGATATTATTCAATAGTCTCTCCTAAGATATACAAGAATATGACTGGTTTAACCTTAATACTTCTGCATCAGCACTAAACCAGTGCACTCTGCACATTGACGAGTGCCGGTCCAGAATAGTTCATCATGATCAAAAATCAATTTAAGTTGCTGCTGCTTGTGAAATAGGGAAGGTCTGTCAAACCCATCATTGTGAGGTTTGTATGGACGTGGGAGCCTCTAACATATTGATTTTACTAAGCAGAGTCGCATCGCTTTACTGACAGTGACGGATAAATAAATCTTTCAGGCCTGCCCTAACTGCTGGGCCAAAAAGTCAAATACAGTCCGCACCCTCAGGCTGGTTTTGAGTTCGCTGTGGCTGGTTAGCCAAATAGGGAAAACAATGGCGGGGAACGCGGGTAATGCCTGTTTGACCAGGGGTTCCGCGTCGCCGATTTCTTCAGGAATAATACCAATTCCCAAGCCCTGTTTGACTAGCTCCCAGTGTGTAATA
>JASMLZ010000083.1 GCA_030748435.1 Gammaproteobacteria bacterium
TGGACTATCTGCTACAACCCTCGCCATATGTGGGCATTTATTACCAAAAAAAAGCCCCACTGTTATGAGTGGGGCTCAAAAAAGATAGCAGCAAAGTTATCACTGCAATGCGTCGTCAGACTCCCTGGCCTCAAGCAAGTCTATTGCTGCCTCCAAGCTGGGGGCAAAATACAAGACTTCATGCACCCTTGCAATACATCCTGTACGGGTACTGCACAGAGGAAAAACCCACCACTGTTGTTGACGTTTTTGCACAATATACTCTCCCACCTGATAGCGGTTACGTCGAATCAACTGTACTTCCATGGGTATTAGCCTTCCCCCTTATCAGCCACTGCCATACTTTCAGTATTTAACCGTCCAAAACCAAGCAGGCGACCCAATACCGGTAACATCAAAGCCAGCACAGCAAGGCTCATAATCAAAGCGGTCAGAGGGCGCTGCCACAAAAATGCCAGACTCCCATCAGAAATAATCAGTGCCCGACTCAGGTTGGTTTCCATCATACCACCCAGAATAAAGCCCAGTAGCATAGGCGCCATCGGAAATGCCAACAAGCGCAAGAAGATAGCGGCCACCGTAATCAGCACCATCAACTCAATATCAAAACTGTTAAAACTCACCAGATAAACACCAGTAATAGAGAAAAACAGAATCAAGGGAATCAGGATAGGCCGAGGGATAATCAGTAAACGGGAGATATAGGGGATCAGTGGCAGATTTAAAATCAGCAACACAATATTGCCAAAGTACATGGAAATAATTACCGACCAGAACACCTCAGGATTATCGACAAACAGACGTGGGCCCGGCTGAATACCGTAGGCAATCAAGGCGCCCAGCATAATAGCCGTGGTACCGGAACCAGGTATACCCAAAGTCAGTAATGGCACAAAGGAACCTGTTGAAGCGGCATTATTGGCGGCTTCCGGCGCAGCCAAACCCCGCAAGGCTCCCTTGCCAAATTTTTCTTTTATGGCTCGAGGAGACAGGTTACGTTCAATGCCATAGGCCAGAAAAGCCGCAATGGTGGCCCCTGCACCCGGTAACACCCCCACCAGAAAGCCAAATAAAGAAGATCGCGCCGCCGTTGGTGCTACCTGCTTCACTTCCTCTTTACTCAGCTTCATGCTGCCCAGAGATGACATATCCATTGGCACATCCTCGTCTTTGTGCTCACCTTTAAGCACTGCCATTACGACCTCGGCCAAAGCAAAGGTCGCCATAGCCAGAAGCAAGAAACTGATGCCATCGATGAGATCAATATTGCCAAAGGTAAAACGCGGAATACCCGATATAGCATCCGTACCAATAGTCGCAATCATTAAGCCAAAAATAGTCATAAGCAGGGCTTTTAGAACCTGCCCCTTGCCAGAAAAAGCAGCCACTGCAGTAAGGCCAAGCACCATCAGAGCAAAGTAATCACTGGATTGAAAACTTAACGAGACACTAGCTAAAGCCGGGGCGGCTACCAGCAAAATTAAGGCGCCAATGGTACCACCGGTAAACGAACAATAGGCTGCCAGCGCCAGAGCCTTACCCGCCTGACCCTGTTGGGCCAACGGATAACCATCAAAGGCCGTTACTACGGTACTGGAACAACCAGGCGCATTAATCAGAATAGAAGAAGTGGAACCACCAAAGACAGCACCATAATAGACTCCGGCCATCAAAATAATGCCTGATGACGGGTCCAGCCCATAAGTAATTGGAATCATTAGTGCCACGGCTGAAATAGGCCCCAAGCCCGGCAACATACCAATAAAAGTGCCACAGAAACAGCCCACAACTACCATGAGAATATTAAAAGGCGCTATGGCCGTTGTCAGGCCAGTAAAAATACCATCCCACATAGATTAGGCTCCCAACACCAATTGCCAAAGTTTGCCTGGCGCCAAATAAATATCCAACACCTTGGCCAACAACAACCAAAACCCTACAGCGAAAGGAATACTGGCCAATAATAGGGTACGTATTCGACGTTCACCCAATAACCAATAGCCCACCAACAAAAACAGAATCGTTGCCGCCAAAAAGCCTATCCAGCTTAAGGCTTGAGCAAATAGCCAGACCAACACCATTAGCTTGCCTACCAGCATAAAATCAAGGTTGACAAGTGTTGGCTTGGGCTCGGCTGAGCGGCCCGCGGTAGCCAACATAACCAAGCTGATCAGTCCTCCCGCCCAAGCTAAAGCTATAGGCAGTGTTTGCGCATTAAAGGGCTCAAACTGATCCCCAGGAAACATACGGATATCATGGGCAAAGTAGCCGTAAACAACCGCAATGGTTAAAAATATCAGACCACCAATATGGTCTTTATTAAGTGTCATGGGAAGCTCTCAGTATAGTAGTTATGCAACAACGGCCGGCGCTTTTGCACGGGTAGCCGGCACGCCAGCAATATGATGCTGGAACGGAAATAGCCTGACACAACTTCAGTTGTGTCAGGCCAAACCAGATAGCCACCAACACATAGCTGGTAGCAGACTTACCTTATAGGAAGCCCAGTTCACGCATCAAGTCACCAATAACCGTTTCCTGATTTTCCAGGAAGGTCATAAACTCGGCACCTGGACGGAATATTTCAGTCCAACCATTGCGGTCACGCACTTCTTGCCAAGCATCGGTGGCATACATATCAGCCAACAATTGCTGATACTCTGCGGCCTCAGCATCGCTCAGGCCAGGCGCACCAAAGAAACCACGCCAGTTCACAAAGCTAGCATCATAGCCCAGTTCTTGCAATGTAGGCACATCCGCCGCCGCAGGAGAACGCTCGTCACTGGTTATAGCCAGGATACGCACCTCACCTGCATTTTTCATGGCAATCGCTTCACTAAAGCCCGTAGAAAGCACATGGGTCTCACCAGAAAGCATGCCCGCCATGGCCTTACCACCGGCATCATAGGCTACATACTTAACCTTGGTAGGGTCGCCGCCTGCAGCCTTAAAAGCCATAGCCGCAACCAAATGATCCATACCACCGCGGGAAGAACCACCAGCAACTGCAACAGAACGAGGATTGGCATTGTAGTCGGCAACGATATCAGCAAATGATTGATATTTGGATGCCGTGGGTACTACAAATGCAGCATAGTCACCAATAGTTGCAGCAATAGGTGTCAGATCACGGAAGTTTTGTGGGAATACACCAGACAAAGAGCGAATCACGATTGGCGTAGAATTAACCATCAATGTACCGTGGGCTTGGTCTGCCGTTTCAATCAAGTGCGCAATGGCCTTACCGCCACCACCACCAGACATATTCTCATAAGATGCACTGTCCAGTAGACCTGACTTGGTCAAGGCTTCACCAGTACCTCTGGCAGTGCCATCCCAACCACCCCCAGCACCGCCAGGAATCAAAAAGTGAACACTGTCTGCAGCTTGCGCGCTAGTAGCGCCCAGACTGGTAGCCATTACCAGAGCAGCAGCCAAAGCCGTTTGCTTGCTTATTAAGTTCTTTAACATGGATTTTCTCCTAAGATTTGTTATTAGCACAAAGCCCACCCAGATTAATCCCAGAAATAACCACAAAACAGTTTATTGACTTAATGATCTTAACGGTTTTATTGGCTATTTTGTGCATATTGTTTACACAACAGTATCTCTGACTGGGTTACAATGGGTACAGAAAATAAGCATAACTAACCTATCTTAGCACTTGGATAATGACGTATTCGATCCGACAATTAAAGCTAAAGACACGCATGATTCTGGTGTTTGGTCTGGTAGTACTTATCCAGTCCGGCTTGATTGGGCTATTTGCTGTCACCACCCTCAAGCAGTCTTTACATGACCAGATTGCCCAGCGGGCACTGCATGTAGCCAAAACTATTGCCGCTATGCCTCAGGTAATCGAAGCCATTGAAAGCAAGCAAGTGGAGACCTTACCACAATTAGCATTAACCATGGCAAACAAGAACGATGCACTGTTTGTGGTAATTGGAGACCGCAAAGGCATCCGCCTAGCGCACCCTACCCTCGCCAGAATTGGTCAGCCCATGTACGATGACGATGGCGACGATAATGAACCAGCTCTGGTGTATGGCAAACCATACACACAGATTGCCGTCGGTAGTCTGGGCGCCTCCATGCGTGGCAAGGCACCTATTTTTGATACTACCGATGAAAAAATTATTGGCATTGTTTCTGTGGGCTTTAAAATGGACACAGTACAACTGATATCCAGCCAATACCGCAATAGCCTGCTAGTTGCCATCAGTGTCAGCTTAATTGCATCGGTACTGATTGCCCTATGGTTTACCCAGCACTTCAAGAAGGCCATTTTTGGCCTTGAACCGGAGCAGATTGGGCGACTCTATCAAGAGCGCAATGCCACCTTGGAGTCTGTGCGCGAGGGTATTATTGCTATTAACAAACAAGGGTATATTACTACCTTTAACCGTGCGGCAGTACAAACCCTTGAATTGCAGGATGATACTCAGCTTAACGACCAGCATATACGTAGCGTTTTACCTAACAGCCACATGTTAGAGGTATTGGAAACGGGTGAAGCTGAATTCGACCGGGAAATATGGTTGCGTGAACGTAGTTTTATTGTGAACCGTATACCTCTGATTCAAGCCAACGAGATTACGGGCGTCGTATCCAGTTTTCGCCTTAAGGATGAGTTGGATCTGGTGTCTCAGAAGCTAACTGATATTCAAGCCTACGCTGACTCCCTGCGCAGCCAGTCCCATGAATATGCCAACAAATTACAGACCATCGCTGGCTTGATTCAAATTGGCTCTTCTGGCGAAGCTTTAACTTTAATTGGCCAGGAAAGCCGCAGCCATCAGGAACTTATCGGCCTGCTCACTCAGATAGTATCCGACCCCATCCTGTCGGGCTGCCTACTGGGCAAGTATAACCGTGCCAAAGAACTGGGGTTAAATCTGGTTATAGACCCGGAAAGTAGCATGCATGATATCCCGGCCAGCATACCCAGAGAGCAGTTAGTAAGTGTCTTGGGCAATCTGATCGACAATGCCCTAGAGGCGACCAAAAAACATAATAATGATACGATACAGATTAATATGACCGACCTGGGGCAAGAGTTAATCTTTGAAATTGAAGATCAGGGACCCGGTTTAAGTGTTCAGGAACAAGAACAGATATTTGCCCGGGGGTATACTAGTAAAAGCGAGCCAGACCATGGTCTGGGCTTGCATTTAGTACAACAATTATTGCCTTTATTGCCTGGGCGCCTGACCATGGAAAATACCAATCAGGGTTGCCGCTTTACCCTCTACGTCAACAAACGTCAGGAGAAAGCATGAGTATTAGTGTCATCATTGCCGAGGATGATCCACAAATTGCCGAGATTCAACAACGTTTTCTGAGTCGTATCGATGGTTTTGAATTGGTAGGCGTTGCTCATGGCATAACAGAAACCAGGGATCTGGTGGAAGTATTGCAACCGGACTTACTGCTGCTGGATGTTTATTTTCCCGATGGCACAGGCCTGGAGCTGTTGCGCGATCTGCGTAGTAACCATAATAATACCGATGTGATTCTTATTACCGCCGCCAAAGATGTGGACACCCTGCGCGAAGCAATGCATGGAGGAGTTTATTATTTACTCATCAAACCGCTTATTTTTGAACGCCTGCAGGAGGCTTTGCACAGCTATCGAGACCACCTACAAAAACTGCAGAAGCTCGATCAACTAGTCCAAACTGACGTTGACAGTCTGTTTAAACAACCGGCCAATCAGGCTCTTGCTGACACACAAGCACGGCCTCCTAAAGGCGTCGACACTCTGACTTTGAACAAAGTTCGTGAGGCTTTTGCCGCCAACCCCAAAGAGCTGTT